>JAJDXV010000110.1 GCA_022823085.1 Candidatus Poribacteria bacterium | reverse complement strand
TTGGACGCGAAATACACCCTCTGTGACGGGCGATCCGATCTGTTACTCCCGTTCCGAATGTCAACCCGATAAACAACCCTCGTGTGAAATTGTGCGCGCCTGTCCGGACGTGTCCAGATAGCGGCGCACGGAACACTCTTTGCAAAGGAGGAAAACATGTTAAAAGACCTTTTCAGCAATCGCCTCTTTATAGGCGCGTTAGCGTTCTTTGTGTTGTGTGTTGGCGGTAGCTTGCTCTATATGTGGCATGTTGAACGCGAAAGCGCGGAATACGATGCCGAGACGCAAGACCGCGTCGCGCAATGGAACGAGAAACAGAATCAACAACCAACTGCGGAAGCACCTGTGGCGGATATCTCACAAGGCGGGCACTTCCACGAAGACGGCACGTGGCACGGTGAACCGCACGATCCTCAAATGCCGCGCTTAGAAGAATCTCAAACAATAGTCGTGCAACTGACACCAAAGGAATTAGAGGGGTTATACCATCAGATCACCGCAGAGATTTCTCAAATGAGTTCGGAAGAAGAACTCAATAGAGGTCTTGACTTATCCAAATATACGCCAAAACAACTTGCGCATTTGCAGACGGTCGGGATAGACCTTTCACGACTTCCGCAAAAACTGCAAGATAAAATCACGGATCATCAGTGGCGACAAAAGGGCGTGGAACCGCCGCCTGCTGGATATACATATCTTCAACGAGAAGATGGTACCTACTTCTTGTACAAAGAAGGAGAACCACTCATTGAGAAGGAAACAGATTACCAGGGGAACATCACTGGTGGAAGTTTTTTCTTTATGGGAGAAATGAAAGGACGCACGGATGCCGGAATCATGGAAGACATCATGGAATACATGACAAAGGAACTAAAATCTGAATAAACCGCTCATGAACGTTAGAATTTTCAGATACCTTTACTAAGGAGAAAAATGATGATACGAAAATCGTTGTTTATTTTTTTACTTCTTACTATCCAACTAATTTGGATCATTCCAACACATACAGGAATGTTCACACCTCCCTCACCGAGTTTTTCTTTTGTGCATTCACCACACTTGCATATTTACCCCACTGGAACTTATACAAAAGTTGATGAGGTTACCCACTCTACCCTTACGGATACCACAATTATTGAAAACACAAAGTGGGAACCCAGCGAACCGTCGTCCAACGTTGTCGTTGCTTCAAGGGCAGTAATCAAGGGTTTTGGAAGATGGAAGGCATCTGTCTCTGGAAATCACCAGGGCGACTCGAAATCGGATGGCAATCTATGGGCAGACTTTGGCTCCGTTGGGACAATCGGACCGCTTCCAACTTGGCGCAATGTAGAAAACTTTATCTGTTTAGCAGGAGTCTATTGGACTCTTGATAAAAGTTTTACTGCTACTCCCAAAAGCATTAGTGGTAGCGGGATGCTTAGTTTTCAGCAGAAAGTGTGGGAACCCTCTGGCGGTGATTGGGTCGTTATTTCCGGCGGAAGTTGGGATAGCGGCGAAACAGAAAACTTCCCTGTTCCTGGTCCTGAAGCAAATAAGACAGCGTCCGGAAGTTATACAACCAAGCACGAGCAACGTATTCTCTGTGTGCGCCACGATGCAAGTTCAAATCCATGCAAAACGTATGTTATGGCAGATTCAGGGGAACATAATGTTCTTTGTGATTTATGTCAAACCTCCTATTGGAATTGCCCCAGTCTTTCAGGGTCGCATACCTGTGGTAGCCCGTCCCCGCCGAGTGCTAGCACGCCACCACCGACGGACAACACGCCGGACTGTTCGTCTTGCACGGATGGTTGTTCCTCTTGTCCGAGCCCCTCGGCACCGATATGGGCAACTTGTGGGGTATGTAACAGTAGGTACGACGCGGCGAGTGAGGCGAGTGAGCATGAGTGGTTTTGGCCCCCGTGTCGTATGCACGGAAATTACAAGTGTCAGATAGAGGGGGACCATTCGCTGCAAGCGACTTGCTCTGCAAGTAACGAATGGGCCCATCCTTGCACGGTGACCAACTTCTATGCGTGTGATGATCATACGCACGATTTTTAGTCTGTGATGTCCGACACAGAATTAAGACTTCTCAACCGACGCGCCATTTATTATTTTATATTTGGCGCGTTTTTATTTTTCTATTTTATTTTCTGAAACTTCATCAATCGAACCGGCACCCGTTCCCCTTAAATCTGAACTATGATTTATATGATTGTAATGATTACCCATGATAAGAGGGAATTCATATAGAAGTAATGTGTGCTGCTGATTCCGTAAATGTAGATTTCAGACACAGGAGGTCTCTAATCACAGTAAATCACATAAATCACAGTTCATCTTATAAAGTCTCTAATCACAGTAAATCACAGTTCATCTTATAAGGATTACCCATGATAAGATATTGCATCATACCATCCCTGAGTGTCTAAAACAGGACTTACGCAATTTTGACGATATGACGTTCCGTTAGTGGATAAACTCTGAAAAAACAGAAACGTTCTCGGGGCACAGGAGACCAACAGTCTCCTATGGTACAAAAGAGCAACCTGCGTAAGTCCTATAAAATTTTTTTAAAAAAAACCGAAAACTAAATCGTTCTCGCATTCTTATTTTAACTTGAGAAAAATAGTTTTAGGTGGTATGCTTAAAGCATTGGACGCGAGGAACGTTCTCTGTGCCGGACGATCCGATCTGTTACTCCCGTTCCGAATATCAACCCGATAAACAACCCTCGTGTGAAATTGTGCGCGCCTGTCCGGACGTGTCCAGATAGCGGTGCCCGGAACACTCTTTGCAAAGGAGAAAAAACATGCTAAAAGACCTTTTCAGCAATCGCCTCTTTATAGGTGCGTTAGTGTTTTTTATTTTTTCCGTTGGCGGTAGTCTGCTTTACATGCAGCAGGTCCAACAGATAGAGGCAGAAAAACTCGCCGAGACAGAGGAAAGCGTTAAGCAATTCACCGAGAAACAACAACCGCAACCGACAGCAAAAGCACCTGTGGGGGATACCTCGCAAGGCGGGCACTGGCATGGCGACGAATGGCACGCTGAACCGCACCCTCCTGTGGAGGTCCGTGCCAATGAGCCGTCCGATGATCCCGTCATAGATTTTTCAGAAGTCCCCGAGGACATACCGAAGCCAGACATCCCGATGCCTGCCAATGTGAAGAATATGGATTGGAATCAATGGAGTCAAAAGCACGAAGCGGAATGGCAGAAATACATCCACGCCCTCGATCCCGCCATCGAAAGACTCGGTAAAGAAGTTGATCGATTACGCGCAGCACTGCCACCAGAGGACACACCCGATTACGCCGCAGCAAAGGCGAAATACAATCGCGTTATGTTGGAATACAATCAACATATCACTGAAAAAGGTTGGCGTATTCATGAAGCTGCGGCTTCCCTTCGTGCTGCGTCTGATGCCTATAGTTTGGCACGATTTGGAAAAAAATAGGGAGAGTCTTTTATGAAACGGTCATTTTTTGTATTGCTAACGACTTTCAGCGTTCTCGCGATGATACCTTTGCAACTCCATGCCGAATTAACGCTGGAAGCAGCCGGGCAACTTCTCCAAGATAGAAAAATCAGCCTAAATGGTTTTAACATAGTTTTGGGAGTTGTGATCGGCACAATGGGACGCGAAGAGAAGGCGTGGGAAGCGAATGAAGAGGACATCACCGAAAACTGTATCGACTATGCCTCAAAAATTTGCAATTTGGATAAATAGCTGCTACAATTCTCTAAGTAGGTCAATAATGTTTCGAGCGAAAACATCAGACAGCGAGGCAACACATAAAGCGTGAAAAGACGAAAAATTCTCATCCTCTGCATCGATGCAGGTAGCCACGACTACTTGGCAGCGAGCGACCTCCCAAACCTTCAAAAATTGGCAGAATCCGGATTTTATCGGCATGCCAACGCCGTGATACCGTCCGTTACAAATGTCAATAACGTGAGTATCGCCACCGGAACATTTCCTGAGACGCACGGTATCACGACGAATTACCATGTAGACAGAACGACCGGTAAAGGAGAATTTATTGAGGATGACCGATTCCTGCTCGCGCCCACGCTTTTTGAAATCGCAAAAGCGTCTAAATTCGCCGACAAAACCGCACTATTCGTGACAAAGAAAAAATTGTTGCGGATGTTAGCGGCGGGTACCGACATCGCTGTCGCAGCCGAGGCACCACCCGATGAATATATTCAGATGGCAGGACCGGTCGAACCAATTTATTCGGCAGAGATTAATTGGTGGTTGCTCCGTGCGGTACGAGAGACGTTGCGTCGGGACGACCCCGAACTCGTCTACTGTTCGACAACGGATTGGGTTCAGCACAAATACGCACCGGATGCCGAACACTCCCAACAGCATCTCACCACACTCGATGCAATCATCGGTGATATTGTTGATGATAATCCAGAGCGCGAAATCTATATCACGGCAGACCACGGTATGTTAGCGAAGACCACCGCACTTGATCCGGGACGTATGCTGACAGAACAAGGTGTCCCTGCCAGTGCGATCCCGATTATCAAGGATCGGTACGTCGCACACCACGGCAACTTGGGCGGTGCTGCTTATGTGTTCCTCAAGAACAGAGCGGATATATCCGAAGCAATTCAGCAGCTGCTAAACACACCCGGTATTGAAGAGGTATACGCTGCAGAAGATGCGGCACAAACATTTCGACTCCACCCTGAACGGATCGGGGATATTTTCGTATTAGCAGATGAGACGACTGTCTTCGGAGAACTCGAAACCGCAGTCGAACCGACAGATGTGCGTTCGCACGGTTCGCGACATGAAAGTTACGTGCCGATTATTGGGTATAACAGTCCTTGGGAAGCGACAGATTTTGAATATAACGTTGATGTCGGCAGACGCTTTTTAGAGAGTTTGCATTAAGTACTATAGTTTGGACAATCTCCGTCAGGTTCACGCCCAGTTTTCAAGCAATCTTGATTTTTCTGAAAGTTTTTCAAAAAAACGCAACTCACAGAAAAATAAACTTCGATGTACCAAAGGCAGCCCCAGCGGGGCGATATGTTTATAGAAACGGCATCCCCCACGAAACTCAGCCCCGTAGGGGCGACATGTTTATTGCGTAAAAATTGTCCAAACTTTAGCTAAATCACGACACAAGGAGATAACAATGGGTAGAAGTAATATATTACGCGTTGATGAAAAAACGCTTTCAAAAGACATAAGTGGAAAAGCCTATGTCGTAACTGGGGCTAACTCTGGCGTGGGTCTTGAAACCACAAGACAATTGATCAAGCAAGGCGGTCATGTCATAATGGCATGCAGAAGACCAGAAGCAGCAGCGGAAGCGGCTAAAAGTTTTACCGGATTAAAAGGCACTTATGAGGTCATGAAATTAGACCTTGCCGACCTACAATCGGTGAGAGATTTTGTCGCTGAATTCCTAAACGAACACGATAAACTGGATGCTTTAGTGTGCAACGCAGGACTCGTGACCATGGGCAGCGAAGTCAAACGTACGAAAGATGGATTTGAGATGGCTATAGGCGTTAGCTACTTCGGTCATTTCCTTCTTACGGAATTATTGCTTGATGTGCTAAAGCAGAGCGCGCCCTCAAGAATGGTTATTGTTTCGTCCGTTGTTCATGCCGGAAGTGAACGAAACCGACCGGATGTACATTTGGAAGATTTGAATTTTAACACAAGGAAATTCAATAATTTCGCTGCTTATGCTGAGGCTAAAGTTGCGGTTATATTATATGCAATGGAGCTTGCGAAAAGACTGGAGGGTACCGGTGTTACAACAGCTTCCCTTCACCCGGGTTGGGCAAGATCGAACTTCGGAGGCAAAGGTTTGCTTATGACAGTCATGAGGGTCGTGATGGCACCGCTGAGCCCTTTTATCACCGACAGTAACGAAGACGCAGCCCAAACATCACTTCATTGTTTGCTCTCTGATGAGGCGGTAAAGCATTCAGGCGCGTATTTTAGTCAAAGCAGTGTACTGTATAGAGACAAAGAATGTAAAAATGGCGGTTGGCCCATGACATCTCCAAATCCAAATGCCAAAAATATGGATACTGCGGAGAAATTAGTCGATCTAAGCTATAAATTGGTTGGATTAACCTAAGTGCGATAAACAAAGTTGTAGAAAACGCTCCGTGTCTGTTTTTCATAAAGCGCGAACCGATAGGTTGTGCTACAAATACAGAGCTCACGTTAAAATAAAAGGAGAAATTATGTTATCAGAAAAAGAGAAAGCTGAAGGATGGGTATCCCTGTTTGATGGTGAAACCCTCAACGGTTGGGGAACCACCGGAAAAGATGAGGGGTGGGTCGTTGAAGATGGCAGTATCCTCTGCACCGTTCAGGGCGGCAAATACCTCTATACTGAAGGGCAGTACGATAATTTCGTTCTGTCCCTCGATTACAAGTCCGAACCGAAGGTCAACAGCGGGATTTTCATCCGTTGGGCAGACCTGAACAATCCTGTCCAAACCGGACTTGAAATCCAGATTTTGGACACACACGGCAAAGCACCGACAACCAACCACGACTGCGGCGCGCTTTACGATGCCTTGGGACCGACCCGAAACACTTGTAAACCCGCAGGTGAATGGAATACGATGGTCATCACATGCGACGGTAGCATCGTTGCCGTGACACTCAATGACGAAGAAATCGTCCGCGCCGATCTCGATGAATGGGATACACCACACAAAAATCCCGATGGCAGCAGGAACAAGTTCGGTATCGCGCTCAAGGATTTTCCGCGGAACGGACACATCGGCATCCAAGACCACGGTGGGAAGATCTGGTGCAAAAACATTAAAGTCAAACCGCTATAGGAATGTCCATAGTCATTGCGTCCATGCGTGGTTCCCAGGTGCCTCAATTGGACGCAATAGCAAGTCTCTGCTTTTGGTACTCATGCCAATTTCCCATTTCTCTCATAGGTGTGCCTCCTTTTACAATCACCGAAGTTTCCCTCTTGTAAGCAATAATTTTGAAATCCAAAAAAATAAATTTGCCTCCCTACATTATATATGTTATCATATACATACTAATTAAAATTATATTAATCAAGCAAAAAGATAAAAACACAACACAGATTTTTGCGTACAAAAAAAATTAAAGTGCCTTTATGACAAAAATCACAACAGCCGAACGCGTCTTTCTATCGCGCGCTGAAACCGTTGCCGAGAAGAAACGCACACGCGCCGCACACTACGAACAGCAGCTGCGAGTCTTGATAGCAGGACTCCAGCCCAGAAACATGGCAAAGGTTGCCAAGCAGATTCTGAAAATCGCGACGCAACTCGAAAAAATAGAAGCCGAACAGGAAGCACACGCACAGAAAGTCAACGAATTACGGGCAAAGCAACAGACCGAGCAAGCTCTGACCCGTCTCTGCACCGAGGCGAACAAACTCGCCGGCACCGACGGAGCAAACTTCTTCACCAAAGCAGGTAAGATTTTTGACAATCAATAGGATACCCCCCAAATGAACGAAACGATGACAGAACAGCAAACCAAACAACAAGCCTTTGACGCAACCACACAGGCGTATGTCTCTAAATATGCCATGGAGAACAGCGATAGAGAAGAAAACGCCCTAAGATTAGACGTGTCAAACAATACCAACACGGTCGAGTCCCAGCCCGATCCGCGATGGGAATGGGCAACGCCGAACTGGAACGATACGCTCACAGACGTAGAGATATTTAGAGCCTGCGGTCAAGTGTCAGACACACTCAAAAGCATGCCTGACACACTGCAACCCCATGACGTGATCCACGACATCAGCGACCTCCTAAATGCCTCCTTTTCCGAACGCATCAAGATACATATCGTGATGTTGGTCGCCGGCACCGAGACCGTAGAAGGCGCATGCCGGCACTGCTTTGGGCTTTACGATACCGATAGCCAAGAACTCGGTCAGGTGATGACAATATGGCGCACACTCACACACGTCTTAGATACCGCTACCGTCTTTAACGCATTCCTTGAACGCGCATGGCACCTGAACCCGACAAGCCAGTATTTCCCAGAGCGATACCGAGAAATAGCCGATGCAGTTCGCGAGGCACACGTGGATAACCGCCTCCGCCAACGCACCCCGTATGCCGACCCTTACAACCAACTCGAATTATTGAACGAGACGCTGAAAAAACTCGCCTATCAATTCAAGCACTGCGACGACCCAGACCAATTATGCAAACTTGCCAGCGCACAAGTCCGGGTGACAGGCGCAATGCACATCATCAACGAGAAATTAGAACAGAAACATCACGAAGCGATTCAGGACGCAGCACACATCGCCCTAAACGCCCCAATGGAAACCGAGTGAGCTGAACCCTATGGTAAAACAGAACCGATGGGTTTTGCATAAGATTTTGTGGACAATCGGCAAAAATTGTGATATACTATCTACACTATGTCAACGAATCTTAAAAATATACGGAATTTCTGCATTCTGGGGCACATTGACCACGGGAAAAGCACACTAAGCGACCGGCTTATTGAGCATACAAACACGCTCGCCGAGCGCGAGATGCGTGCACAGGTGCTTGATCTGATGGACCTGGAGCGTGAACGCGGTATCACTATTAAAGCCACCGCTGTTAAACTCCACTATCCCGCCACCGACGGAAACCGTTACGAACTTAACTTGATTGATACCCCTGGACACGTCGATTTTACCTACGAGGTCTCACGTAGCCTTGCGGCGTGCGAAGGCGCGATTTTAATCGTTGATGCTGCACAAGGCGTTGAAGCACAAACATTGGCAAACGCCTACCTTGCCATCGACAACGACCTCGAAATTATACCGGTCGTCAATAAAATAGATTTACCGACAGCGCGCCCTGATGAAGCCAAACGACAGATAGAAGAAGTTATCGGCATCCCCGCAGACGACGCGCTCCTCGTGAGTGCAAAAATGGGGATCGGTATCCCTGCTATATTGGAAGCGGTCGTTAATCGTATCCCCGCGCCTACTGGTGAAACAGAAGCACCATTGAAAGCACTTGTCCTCGATTCTGTTTACGATAACTATCGTGGTGTCATCATGTACACCCGAATTTTCGATGGCAGCGTCAAACCGGGGGATAAGATACAGCTCATGAAGACGAAACGCGCCTATGAAGTTGAAGAGGTCGGTATCTTTACACCAGAGATGCGTCCGGCGACAGGTTTGGACACCGGGGCAGTCGGGTACCTCATCGCTGGTATCCGCGATATAGACAACGCGAAAATTGGCGATACAATCACGCACCATAAGAAAACGACGGCTGCACCGCTGCCCGGCTATCGTGAAATGAAACCACTTGTCTTCAGTGGTCTGTATCCTGCAGATACGAACCAGTTTCCGGCGTTACGAGAGGCGCTCGAGAAACTGCGTCTCAACGATTCCTCCTTCAATTTTGAACCCGAAACTTCTGTCGCGCTCGGCTTCGGCTTTCGGTGCGGTTTTCTCGGATTGCTCCACATGGAGATCATCCATGAACGTCTTGAACGCGAATTTGGACTTGAACTCGTCCGGACAGCACCGAGCGTGATGTACCGCGTTTATCTAAAAACCGGTGAGTACATAGCCGTTGATAACCCGGCACACCTCCCCGAACCGAATAATATTGAACATATTGAGGAACCGTATGTCAATATTGACATTATCGTGCCGCGCGAATACATCGGCAATGCGATGGAACTTTGTCAGAAACGACGGGGTGTATATAAGCGGATGAACCAATTGGACGTAAGCCGTGTACAATTGCTCTATGAACTTCCGCTAAGTGAAATGTTGACAGATTTCTATCCGAAGTTGAAGTCGCTGACTCGCGGATACGGTTCATTAGAATACGACATCGGTGCGTATAAACCTGAAAAGTTAGTGAAACTCGATGTGCTTCTTAACGGTAACCCAGTAGATGCCCTTTCCACGATTCTACCGCGCGATACAGCAGAAACCCGTGGGAAAGCATTGGTGAGCAAATTAAAAGAGTTGATACCGCGTCAGATGTTTGAAGTGCCGGTTCAAGCAGCGATCGGCAACAAAATTGTCGCACGCGAAACTGTCCGCGCCCTCCGAAAAAACGTTACAGCGAAGTGCTACGGTGGCGACGTGTCGCGAAAACGGAAATTGTTGGAGAAGCAGAAAGAGGGGAAAAAACGCCTCAAGCAGATCGGTAGCGTTGACGTACCGCAAGAGGCATTTACAGCAATGCTGGCAACCGATGAATAATACCAAATCTAAATAACAATATAAAGACTTACGCATACCGCTCTTTTGTACCACAAACTTCCCAGTTTTGCGGCGTACTCGCCCAGATGCGAAGTGCATCGTGACACAAGAACGCTGTGTTTTTAAACAAATTTCATCTAACAGAACCACCTACTGTCAAAAGTGCGTAAGTCCTGAATATAATGGATGTGCCCCCAAATGAACAAAACAACACTATCGAAACAACAAAAATTAAAAAAATGGTTGCGAGAGCAGGCATTGCCTATTGTCGTTTTACTGATTCTCATGTTCGGTTTTGTCCGTCCCTTTGTTGTTGAGGCATATAGAATCCCCTCCGGCTCGATGGAGGATACACTTTAATCGAATCGGTAAACTTATCCGTTCACAATCAGATTCGTTCAACGGAAATTAAACCACAAAGAGGAGAGCACTTTTTATCTTTAGAGGCTCTATAATATCATGAGTGATAACGACATCCAATTATCTAAGTGGCAAAAATTTCGGAAGACCGTTGTATGGGAATATACACAAGTAGGCGTTGTGGCGCTCATTCTTGTTTTCGGGTTCATACGTCCTTTCGTTGTTGAGGCGTTTAAAATTCCGTCCGGTTCAATGGAAGACACGCTCCTTATCGGGGATAGAATTCTGGTCTGCAAGTTTATCTACGGCATTACGATTCCAGGCACCAAAATCAAGGTTCTTGATTTCCATAAACCTGACCGCGGCGACGTGTTCGTCTTTATTCCGCCGCACGACAGGGAACGGAACTTCATCAAACGCATCGTAGCCGTTGCAGGCGACACGATTGAAACACGTGGCAATACACTCTATGTCAACGGCGAAGCAGTGGATGACAAGCATTATGCAAAACATGTAACTTTCAGCCACTTTAGGAGAGGCGATTTTCCACCCTTCCGTCAACCAGAGTATCTGCCGGATACCGAGGACTTTTTTGATTATACCTTAACCTCAAGTCAGTTTAGACGCAAATTTCCTGAGGGCAAACCCTTTACGATACCGAAAGGTACAGTCTTCGCGATGGGGGACAACCGGGACCAGAGTAGCGATAGCCGTTCCTGGGGGCCCGTAGATGTGAGTGACATCAAAGGGCAAGCGTTTATGGTGTATTGGTCATTTGATATGCGTCCAACAAAAATCTGGGAAGTCTGGAAACTCGTGCAGAATGTCCGGTTCAACCGGATTGGTAAACTCATTCACGCGCAGCCTTAATCTCTCTTGTGCTTACGGCATTACTGGATGAATCCATGCATCAAGATCAGCGACACGTTATCATCGGAACAGCAGGACATGTTGACCACGGGAAAACAGCACTCGTCGGCACGCTCACTGGTATGGAGACAGACCGACTCAAGGAGGAACGTGAGCGCGGTATGTCTATTGAATTAGGGTTCGCCTACTTCGATTTACCCGACAACTCACGCGCAGGGATCGTTGATGTACCCGGGCACGAAAAATTCATCCGCAGTATGCTCTCCGGTGCCTACGGTATGGATATTGTCCTCTTTGTTGTCGATGCGAAGGAAGGCGTTCAGGAACAGACACTCGAACATCTCGCAATTTTAGACCTGCTCGGGATTTCAAACGGTATCCTCGTCATGACAAAATCGGACTTGGCAACCCCCGATGAATTGGATGAAGCCGCTGAAATGACACAAGAGATGCTCGTCGGGACAAGCCTCGAAGGCATACCGACTGTCAGTGTTTCCGCTATAACCGGTGCCGGCATTGAAACGTTGAAGCAGACGATCCTTGAACAGGTAACACTTGCAACGAAATCGGAGGAAAATGACGGGATTCCGAGGTTGTATGTCGATCGAGTCTTTACTGTTCAAGGTTTCGGCGTTGTTGTAACAGGGACGCTCATCGGGGGGTCCATTAATCGAGAGCAACGGATGGTGCTCCTACCACAAGGGGATGTCGTTCGCGTACGCGGGATACAAGTACACAATGAACCCGCCGCCGTTGCTTATGCCGGTCAGAGAACAGCCTTAAACCTTTCAGGGATGTCTGCTCAGGACATCCAACGCGGCGATGTCCTCTGTCCTATCGATTATTCGCAAGTAACGGACAACATAGACGTGTCTTTACAGGTATTATCTTCGTTTCCGAGAATCATTGAGCATTGGAGTCGTTTCCGTGCCTATCTCGGTACCCGTGAGATATTTTGTCGGTTGATTCTGCTGGTTGATGAGGCGATTCTCCCCGGAGATAAGGTACAGGTACAACTCCGTTTAGAGCAACCGATTTTAACGTTTAGAGGCGACCGAATTATCATACGCGATTTCTCGGCACAACACACAGTCGGTGGCGGCGAGGTGATCAATCCGTTTGCACCCAAGCATAAGCGATTCACGCCAGAGACTGTTGCAACTTTAGCACAGTGGGAAGAAGCCGATGACGCACAGATCGTCAATATCGTACTGGCAAATAGCGAAACGCTCTGCGTGCCGGAGTCGTTTCTCTATTACTATCTGCCGCACTCGCAAACGGATGTGAAAGCCATTTTAGACAGGCTCAAGGCAGAAGGAAAAATTGTCCGTTGGGATGAATCTGGCAGGGAACCGCTCGTCTCCGATGCAGAACGGACAGAAACAGTTAAATCGCAAATGGTGGGCGCGCTTAGAACGTTTCACGAATCGCAACCGCTCCTCGCAGGGCAAAATGCCTCGCAACTTCGTCATAAATTAAGCCTCGATGAACAGAGTTTTGAAAGACTCGCGAACCAACTCATTAAGGCGCGCGAACTCGTTAAGGATGGGAACTTACTCCGGTTAGCCTCTCATGAAATCCAGTTTTCTCAAGAAGAGGAGACTGCGAAAGAGAAATTAGAACAGCTGTTTTTACAAGCCGGTATGAATACGCCGACGCTCAATGAACTCAGCACACTGCTGCCAGAATATACACCGAAAGTCCTTGAGTCTACTTTTTACGCGCTTTTGAACTTGGGACGGTTTGTTAAGATAGCAGAAAACTTTTTCATCCATAAAACAAAATTTGAAGAGATCAGCGACGCATTAACGACATATCTACGTGAAAACGGGACGATAACCGTTGCCGAGTTCCGTGAAACCGCCGAGACTTCGCGAAAGTATGCCGTGCCTTTCTTGGAATACTGCGATACGCAGAATCTCACGGTTCGCGATGGAAACATCCGAAGGTTACATCCACGGCATTTGGAAACATGATTTAATAGTTTAAAACATTATGGGGGAGGATAGGGTCCGGTGGCCCTACCGGTCTTCAAAACCGGATAGTCCATACACGTGGATTGGTGGGTTCGACTCCCACCCTCTCCCGCCACTTTTCTAAAAAAACTGAGCAAGAAACGATAGCCATAACAATCTAAATTTACTACGCGCCGAATGTCATAGAGAAATTCACGGAAAGCACTTACCATAAGTGTCAATTTTAGCAATAACAACCGTCTCAGACCCAGACCCGGTAGGTTCGGTTTCCAACCGAACCGGACGCTCCGCGGAAACCTTGAAGACTTCAAAAACCTCTTCAGTCGCGTAGCGACGCAATGTTTATAGCAGCGTTTTCAAGCAAAAACCCAAGCCCCGTAGGGGCGGCATGTTTATACTTTTCCGAAGTATTTCTGATTTTTCTAAAAGTTTTCACACAAACCCAACTCGTAGGAAAATAAACACGAATGAACTAAAGAGCAGCCCCAGCGGGGCGGCATGTTTATAGAAACGTCAGGTCCCCCAAGGTCTAAGCCCCAGCGGGGCGATATGTGTACCGTCCTTGAAATTGTCCAAAGTTTAGTTGGTTTAGAGGGTGGCCCTAATTTCCGATGGCAGTACAACATGCCTCTATTTCTTCAACTGAATAGTCGATCGAGCGTGACCACATGTAGTCTTTCAATTTGGTGTGATCTTCATTCATTATAGTTATCCTTGAGTGTGTAAGTGAATCGAAGTCTATTCTTATACTAAAGTTGGACAATTTTCAGACATAGCACTCCGCTGGAGTGCGAGAATATCTACAACCCGTTTCTATAGACATATCACGCCTCTGGCGTGAGGAACGGGAACCTCTAAACCGATGGCCATATAGACGCAAAGTGTTGAAACGGAGTCTCTGAAAAATTGGTCTCCTTGCTCCAGCGGAGCAACATGTCTATAGTCTATCCATTGAGAATGGGCTGCACTCCAGCGGAGTGCTATGTCAAGATGCCTGTGGTGGGAAGCCTAAATATGCTTTTTCGGATCTTGGCTCATGTCAAGCCTAAGTGCTAACGGTAAATTTAACCCGCATGGTTATTGACTTCATAAAAGGCGTAGCACATACTTTTTACATGAGCCAAATAGTATACAATTTCGGGTAAAAAATGTCAAAAAAAAAGGACAGGCAAGAGCGTTAATCCGCTACTAATTGCGTAGAAGCAAAGTAATAGGAGATGTTACATAATGAATGAAGCAAAATCACTTGCAGGTGAAACGTTAGCAGAACTGGAGGATGCAATCATACATGTTCTCTTAAAGAACGCGCGTAAGAATGGACGACATGCGTATATGCCTGGTTTTGAGATAGGGAAAGAAATAGGAACATATAGGGGGCATGCCCCGTCGCCCGGTGACCGCTTTGGGCGAGCACACAGAAAACTTCTTGACAAGTTGCAAGATGAGGGGGGGCTGAGCCTCGGTGGAGTGGCAAAGTTAGAACAGGTTGGCGACTCACCGATGCAGAGTGGGATCGATTAACCCTTGATGAATAAAACCTAACTTCTTATTCAGAAATGTTATATCCAATTTAACCAATCCCAAAACTACTAATAGCGAAATTAAAAAATGCTGAAAACGCTCCCGATAGTTGACCCCCTCATGATTAACGCAGAAACACCACAAAGACGACATCCAGCGTGGATAAAGGCACGTATCCCCAGCGGCGGTAACTACACCGAACTTAAGAAACTCATGCGGGACCTGCAGCTCCACACCGTTTGTGAAGAGGCACGATGCCCAAATATCGGTGAATGTTGGAACAACCGCACCGCCACATTCATGATACTCGGAGATGTCTGTACGCGTCGATGCATGTTTTGTGCCGTCAAAAAAGGGAATCCTAATGGAAACGTTGATACCGATGAACCACGACGGATCGGGGAGGCGGTCGGTTATCTGAAACTGAAGCATATTGTTATTACCTCCGTCAACCGTGATGATCTTAACGATGGCGGCGCGAGCGTCTTTGCTGAGTGTATCGCTGAAGCACGGAAACATCGTCCCGGATGCACTGTAGAGGTACTTATCCCAGACCTTGAAGGCAATTGGGATGCCCTTGCGGTTATCGTGAAAGCCCGACCCGAAGTGCTGAACCATAATACCGAAACCGTACCACGCCTCTATCGACGTGTCCGTCCGTACGCAAATTATCAGCAGACACTAACGCTCCTACAAATCAGTAAGCAGCTGGATACCGAGATGCTCACAAAATCTGGGATCATGGTCGGTTTAGGCGAAACTGTGACAGAGCTCTTGGAGACAATGCAAGACATTCGCAATACCGATTGCGATATTCTGACGATAGGACAATACCTCTCACCCTCTCCACGGCATCTGCCGATCCAACGCTACTATACGCCTGAAGAGTTTGACGAACTCAAAGAAGCAGGGCTGGAGATGGGATTTCGACATGTCGAATCGGGACCACTCGTTCGCAGTTCTTATCATGCAGGCGAGCAAGCGCGAATAGGGCAGTGCTAACAGAACTGTCCATTTTAGAATTTGGACACCCTTCAGAATTAAGATTTCTGACCGAAAATTTTCAGTGTTTACATAAAACCTGATTTTTGGTAAACTACTGTTTTAGATAGCGAATTCATAAGAAATTAAATATCTCTTTTCATAGATGTACATGTGAGGTGTACATCTATCTTTACCGAGGAAATTTAATGATCCGTGTAATTATTAATGGGGCATGTGGTCGTATGGGACGGCTCATCATTCAAGGTGTCACACAACAGACAGACATGGAAATCGTTGGCGCGATTGAATACCCCGAACACCCACAAATCGGCAGTGATGCCGGTGTCGTCGCAGGGATTGGCGAGATTGGTGTCGCTATTACTGGGGCACTTCAGGACGTACTTGAAGAGGCAGATGTCGTTATCGAGTTTTCAAAACCGGAAGTAACCGTGCAGCACCTCAAGCAGGTTGTTGATACTGACAAAGCGATGATAATTGCGACAACTGGGTTTAACGCTGATGAACTCGCGACTATCAAGGAACTCGCACCGCAAATTCGCTGTGTGATGGCACCAAACATGAGCCTCGGCGTTAATGTGATGATTCAGGCACTGGAACTCATTGCCAAGGCACTCGGAGACGACTACGATATTGAGGTTATAGAGGCACATCACAATCACAAAGCGGATTCCCCGAGCGGAACCGCACTCCGTTTAGCAGAGACCGTCGCTGCAGCATTGGAACGCGACTTAGATGAAGTCGGGGTCTACGGTCGCCACGGTATTGTCGGTGCGAGACCGAAGAAGCAGATCGGGGTTCATGCGATTCGCGGTGGCGATATTGCTGGTGATCATACGGTGCTGTTTGCGACTGAGGGCGAACAATTGAGTGTCGTCCACCGCGCGCACAGCCCGGAAGCGTTTGCCAAAGGCGCGATTCGCGCAGCGAGATGGATCGTTGATGCACCCAAAGGATTGCACGATGTCAGCGAAGTCCTTTTTCAAAAGCAACCCTAATTTTCTGGCGCGAGTCGGTCCCGTATTCGTTGCTGTGATTATCACGTCCTTATTTATAATCGGATGTGAAGATACAACGTCTAAGAAACATGTCCACTACGAGTGGAAAACTGTCATGGCAGGAGATTGGAGTTCTCACCTTTATGACGTACACTTCATCTCTGAAACACAGGGTTGGGCAGTCGGTAATTCGGTTGAGATAACACCTGAACACGACATCGGAGAAGGCGGAGAGAGCCTCATTATTCATACAAACGATGGTGGAAACACTTGGCACCGACAGAACAGCGGCATTTTCGGTAAACCGTTGCGAAAAGTCTATTTCCGCTCAGCATCGGAAGGTTGGGTGATCGGTGAAGAAGGCGTACGTATCCGCACTGCCGACGGCGGGAAAACATGGGAGTCGATTGAAACATCTACAAAGAATAACCTAAACGATCTTTTTATTTCCGAGAACATAGGGTGGATCGTCGGAGATTGGGGCACACTCCTCAAGACAACCGATGGCGGACAGACGTTTACCGAGATGGACGGAAACGTATTCGGTCGTAAGTCCTTGAAAGGCGTACATTTTGTAAATGACACCCACGGATGGATCGTCACCTATAATACACCGACATCAACAACACAAGAAAATGCAGGCTATATCTATCAGACGACGGATGGTGGTGTTACATGGCGTGAACAGTTCGCCACAGAAGCCGCACTCTTTAGTGTCTATTTCATAGACAACCAGACTGGCTGGGTTGTCGGGGATCGGCGGAGTGTCTTCCAGACATCCGATGGGGGCGAGACATGGCAATTCGTAACAGATGGGAGTAACCAACGTCATAAGACCAGTTATGGACAACCGGAATATCTCGGCAATGAGCCGTTGCACACCTTTACACTTTACGATGTTGCGTTCACAGATGATCAGAACGGCTGGATTGTCGGCGATTTGGGCGTGATTCTCCATACATCCTCCGGTGGGAAAGGGAAATGGAAACATCAACGCGGCGGCCCACGTTTTCATAACAGTGCGGATGCTGTCCTGCTCGGTGTTGACTTCGTCTCTAAACAACTCGGCTGGGCAGTTGGTGAGAACGGCACAATTTTACATACCCGAAACGGAGGCGTGACATGGGAATCACAATCGAGTCCGAGTCATCTTTTGGTAGGGGTCTGTGCTGTTTCGACTGAAGAAGGTTACGTTGTCGGGGATCGTGGTGCTATCCTACGAACTAACGATGGTGGTGTCGAGTGGCAGGCGCAGGACAGTCGTACGACGGAGTGCTTCGGTGCCACGCACTTTGTCTCTCGACAAAAAGGATGGGCAGTCGCTGAAGCCGGTGTCGTTCTACACACGATAAACGGCGGCGTTGTGTGGGAACGACAGACTTCCGGGACGCAACAGGACCTGCTCGGTCTCTTTTTTGTAGATCAAAATATCGGATGGTGTGTCGGAACCGGCGGTGAGATCATCCATACAGATGATGGCGGAAAGACATGGCAACAGCAGAAGAGTGGAACAACTTGGCATCTTTTTGATGTCCACTTTACTTCAAAAATGGAAGGGTGGGCAGTCGGTCTCTTCGGAACCGCATTACATACAGTTGATGGTGGCGAAACGTGGAAATCGTCAAAACTGAGTCGGCAACTTTTGAAATCTGAAGGCGGTGACAATGTCTGGCTCGATGCTGTCTACTTCGTTTCACCAGACATCGGATGGATCGTCGGTATCGATGGACGGATATATCACACAGAGGATCGTGGCAACAGTTGGCTCCGCCAAGAAAGTCATACGCAATATTTTTTTGACGACGTGTTTTTTATCTCCGAAACAGAAGGTTGGATTGTTGGAAAGCAGGGATTAGTCCTGCATACAAGAGATGGTGGACAAAATTGGCGACCGCAACGGACAGATACCCAAACAGACCTGAAGGCGATCTACGTAAGCCGGGCAGATAGGGGTTGGATCGTTGGCCAAAATGGAACGATTCTCAGGTATGAGGCTGTTCCGTAACGGATATTTTGAACTATTAAATCTGTTAACTATCAACTCGTGCTTTAACATTTATTCGGAGGCTCATAGTTAAAAAATGACAGACGAACAAAAATATCTATTCGACCTGCAAGGTTTTATCGTGTTGAAGAATGTTGTTCCGAAGACTGCAATTGATGCGTGTAACGCGGTATTAGATCGATACGAAAAGATGCCACCCGAAGATTATCCGCCGCCGTTGTGTCTTGGAACAAACCGATCGGACAAGGAACTCTATATCTCTAATATCCTCGAAGCAGACACTGCTTTTAACGCACTGATTGATCTCCCAGAGGTGTTGGATGTCGTTGGCGGTGTAACCGGGGGACCCTACCGGCTCAACCACACCTATACGATTTATCGGTGGGGCGGCGGCTATACTGGTCTGCACATGCATGGTACACCGATTATCCCGAAATGCCAGTACCACTGCAAAAACGGACAAATGGTATCGACCTTAACGAAGGCAGTTTTCCCGATGCTCGATTGCGACGTAGAAGACGGATGTTTCGCTGCTATACCGGGAGCACACAAAAGCAATTTCACCAAACCCTGGGGAAGCCACCCGGATGAGAACCCAGTGTTGACACCGATTCCAGCAAAAGCAGGGGATGCCGTTATCTTTACCGAGGCGTTGACACACGGCTCTGTTATCAATGTCTCCGGCAGACCGAGACGAACACTCTATTACTGCTATAGCATCGGTTATATGCCGGATTGGGGCGGTCAAGGTTTGCATTTTAGTCCAAACGTTATGGAAGGCCTCACTGAAGCACAACAATCAATCCTTCATCTTAAATAGGTGTCAGTCATCAGTTCACATTTGATGGATTTTATTAATCAAAAACGTAAGCCCGTAATGAAATGGAGGGCGGTAGTATACAAAATAGGACTTACGCATATCGCTCTTTTGTACCACAATCTGTTAGATTGTGACACCAGAACGCTGTGTTTTCAGAAGAATTTCATCTAACAGAGCCACCTATAGCCAAAAGTGCGTAAGTCCTACAAAAGTATGTAAGACCCTCA
>JAJDXV010000104.1 GCA_022823085.1 Candidatus Poribacteria bacterium | reverse complement strand
CTTCGTCAGCATAAGCACCAGCAGAAGAACAGTGAAGGGAAGACTTACCCAACGCGAATCAGGTGTTAATCCATAGGTCGTTGTGACCCAATCATAAACAGGTTGAAAAGATTGTGCGAACGCCACGATATAGAAGGCGACTGAGATCGCTTGGGAAATATATAGGGCAATACCGATAGAGCCGCCGATACTCTCACCGAAGGAACGACTGACAATGTAGTACGCGCCACCGCCTGCCACGCGACGGTTTGTCGCAATCTCAGACACTGCCAGCACGGTAGGAACAGTTACAAGATGCCCAAGCGCGATAACCATGAGGCTGCCCCAGAGACCCGCATGTGCCACAGCATAACCGAACCGCAAGAAGAGGATCGCACCAAGGATGGTACTCACCGAAGCGAGGAATACAGGAGCCGTCCCGAAGCCGTGTCCCGTTTGGAAATTCTGACCACCGCTATGTCTGGCTCCAGATTGTTCGCCTGAGTTTGAGAGCATTCGTTTCCCCTCGTTTACAAAGAACAGGACTTACGCAATTTGAGGGTGATATGCTACACTTCACACACCGCTGGCGCGGTTTGAAGCCTCGCCAGCAGGGGGTGCTGCGTAAGTCCTAAAGAATTTGAATAAACTTGGTAATCGTAAGGTGTTGACTTTTTCACTTCTTGATGTAAATTCACCTTTTGGGTGTATCTTGACTCTGGCAAATTTTCCAATAAGACTGAATTCTCATACGCATACTGTAGCAGCAAGCGTTATTGAATGTCAAGTTTTTATTCATTTGAAGTATTTTAGGACTTACGCATACTGCGCTTTTGTAGCATAAACTGTGAGTTTGGGTTTCCCTGAGAACGTCTCTGTTTTTTCCAGTTTCCCCTTTAAGAAGTGCCATATCGTCAAAATTGCGTAAGTCCTGTTAAGAATCCTCTATTGCAAAGAAGTTCGGCGGCGCGTTTATAGAAATAGACACTGATATCTGCTGTGTTGGTGAAAAAGTCCTCGAACTGCCTCTGCAACGCAAATCTAAGATGGCGAATCCTTTCATGGCGGATGTAGGGTGGATTTCCAATAGCGATATCAAATCCATCTTTCACGCCGAACATCCACTCAGGTTCAAAGAAATCGGCAACTGCGTTTTGGTCATACGCATCCCAGTGAGCAATCCTGTTCGCCTCCGCCAGTCCTGCAGCGAGTTTCGCCTCGTTGATAGTGTATTCCCTTTGCAACCTTTCCCGCAGCTGTTGTTGTGATCGTTCTGATGGCATATCAGCTACCATTTGTTCTATCCTATTTTGGTGCTGCTCACACCATTTTGCGTGTTTTGCTGCCAACGCTTCTGCCAATTGCTCTCGACATTCTTTCTCGCGCTTCATATAGTCTAACTTGGTTTGGCGAGTATTCACACCAAAATGTTTGCTACGAAGTTCCGTGATCTCTTGCCGAAGCTGCTGGATATCTTCGTTTTCAAGGAACAGTTGAAATTCAGACTCGTTTAGTTCTTTCAAACCGATAAGTGTATTAGCTGCTACAAACTTTGTCTCTAAGTTCGGAAGTGGACGAATACCATAGTTTGTACTCTGTTCATCATTTGATTCTTGTTCAATAACCGGTGAGATAAAGAATCGGAGTTTGGCAATAGTAGTGGCAATCGGTTGGATGTCCACGCCGTAGATGCAGTTCTGGATGAGGTAGAGTTTTCTACCATAATCGTTGTATCGGTTCGTTTCGGAGAATACCTGCTCAATTGCCTGTTGTGCACTTTCCTTGCTTGTTGGATCCTCCGTTTTCGTTATCTGTAAAACAATCAATGCGGACACCACCGTTGCCGGTTGCCTCAAATGTATCAAGGCAGTTAAACAAACCACCATTGACAAACGGAGCCTGCTTGAGATGTTCCAGAAATCCACCAGGATCCTGAAGGAGATCTGCGTAGCGATATTTGCTTGCATCGCGATGGTTGCGGTTATCACGTGTGCTAAAACCGCGCTCGTTGATTGGCGTATTGAGGGTTGCAAAGAAGAGGTTTTGCAAGACTGCTTGATAATAATCAGAAGTTTCTGGATCAAAATTGGTGAGATGCGTTTTTGCACCTCTTCGCGTTGTCAAGGAATGCTGATCTGTTTCATCTCGACAAGAGTTTTGCTTATTAAATGTAAAGTGGGGGGGGGGGGGCGGATGTGTGCTTGATAATTCCTCGAAGATATTGACCGGGACCAAGCCTTTTTCCTTCAGAAACCAGATAAAGAGCAGGCGGGTTATCATGCGGATAACTTGCATATCATTCAAGATAGACTTTGGGGCTTCACGATGAGGGAACTGGCCGATTTCTTCATCAGCATTGGCGTAGAAATTTATGACATGCGTCCGGGAACGGGCGATAGTGAGCCGATCCAATAGGGCAAAAAAGTCAGCATTCAGGCTTTCCGCAAGGCTTTCCTGTTTTTGAGACTTTTCAGGCAGCTGCTCAGTTTCTGCTGTCCACGTATCAAAACGAGTTTGTGCGGCGTTGAGTGTCCCTCTAATGCTTGGAATGCCGGTTTTCCTGAAGGCATCGTCGCTGTCCTCAGTGATTAAGCATATCTGATTTGCAAGGTCGGTGAGTCGATTATTGACTGGTGTCGCGGAAAGCATTAAGACTTGGGTTTTGCCGCCACTCTGGATGACATCTTCCAATAATTTATTATATCGGCTTTTACGGACAAGTTTGCCATCCTGATCAAGTGTATTGGTGGAACGATTTCTGAAGTTATGGGATTCGTCGATGACAACAAGATCATACCCATCCCATTCGTGTTGTGCCAAGTCAATACCGTTGGATTCTCCAGAGTCTCGGCTCAGGTCCGTGTGTGCCAGAACGTTATAGCGAAACCGATCGGTTTTCAGTGGATTACGTCTTCTGCGAAAGTGTATTGGATAAAGCGTCCAGTTCTTTTCTAATTTTTTCGGACACAGCACCAAGACATTCGCGTTTCGCAACTCGAAATATTTGATAATCGCGAGTGCTTCATAAGTTTTGCCCAGTCCGACGCTATCAGCGATGATACAGCCGTTGTGTGCCTTGAGTTTCTGGAGGCATGCCTGAACACCGTGTTTTTGGAAAGCGTAGAGTTTCTGCCAGATTTCTGTCTGCAGGAATGAAGGATTCGCTTCAGCAAATCCCGTGTCGCCTACATCTGCCAATATATTTTCAAAGAGGTGGTAAAGTGTTTTGTAGTAGATGAATTCTGGGGCTTTGTCCTGATAAGCATTTTTGAGGGTTTGCAGCACTTGTGTTTTTACATCTTCTACCTGCTCCGAGACCCAGAGGTTATCGAACCATGTTTTGAGGTCTGCACAATCGGTTTTGCTGTCAACTTCGAGGTTAAGTTCGATGTTGTTTGCGGTTTCGCTGAGTCCTAAGCCGCGCACGGTAAAGTTGGAGCTACCGATGATTGCATCTTCGCTATTACCGTTTTCAATGTAATACATTTTGCCGTGCAGGAAGTTTGATTTACGGACGGATCGGATTTCGACCTTTTCTTCAATCCAGTCGGCACAGGCTCTGGCGACCTCTTTTTGGGGAAGGTAGTTTTGGAGTTTTAGCCCTGATTCGGTGAGTTGGAACGCCTTGCTTTCGGTTTTGTCGGGATCAATGTGGATAAAACTGGGTTCACCGAACAGGAAACGGAGTCCTTTGATGCTCGTTAATTCGTCTCTGAGTTTGTCGAAGGCGTAGATGGTGAAATAGGCGGAGACGATGGAGAGGTCAGAACCGTCTCGGATTTTATTTCGCAGAAAATCGGCGACGGTGCCGTACATGCTATTGTCTCGGATACGGGAGGTTTTTGACATTGTGTTTTGTGGAAGAACATCGCATCACAGATCAAATGATGTTGCCGTGGGATGTTCAACGCTATGTTTACGAATTTGTGTCATCAGTTTTCGGACAATCCGAATTTAACTTCTGTTTGTCGTTCAGGCGTAAAAATTTTACACCTTGCTTTTTGAGTTTTTCCTGTCTACATATTACATCGGCACAATACTTATGAACGTCATGATTGAAGCGGGCATTAACTCGTCGCTTCGCTTCGCGGACTTCTTCAAGAATTTCGTTCATGGTTCAATCTCCAGTAATTGCTTTGGTGTTAGAATTTTGACCGGAAAATAACCTGCTACTCTACAACCCCGATTAAACTGAATTACCTGATTTGGATTGGCAAGATGTCTTAGGAAATGAAGTGCCAACGTTTATTTAGACCATAATTTGGCAAAGTTAAGCCAAGTTTTGTTGCTCGAATTCGATAGGTGTCAAATACCCTAACGCCGCATGTGGGCGTTTGAGATGATACACCTGTTCGATAAAATGCTCAATGCG
>JAJDXV010000168.1 GCA_022823085.1 Candidatus Poribacteria bacterium | reverse complement strand
CGGTTTTTGCGGCGTACACGCCCAGATGCGAAGTGCATCGCGGTGTACTCACCCAAATGCGATCTGCATTCCAACCGAACCGGGCATAGTTCAAAAATGGTGGCACTTTTAAGACGAATAGTCAATTAGAATTGGTATAACTTTAAAGAAAAATGATCAAGCAAAATATGACTTGTAGTCAAAAAGCGAAGAATGTTTGCCCATGCTGGGGGTACAAAGAAAATAACGGACCAGAGGTTTGGGGACAACTCACCCCAGAATATCGGATCTGCGATACAGGCATACACCAATCACCGATTGATCTTGTGAACCCTACACCAGCAGCACTTCCGATTATTATTTTCAACTATCAGTCGGCATCCGTGAATATTCGTAACACGGGTAACACCATCGAAGTCGCGTACCCAAATCAAGGCAATTGGATTGAAATTGATGAAACGAAATACCATCTTCTGCAATTCCATTTCCATGCACCCAGTGAGCACACGATAGCAGGGGAACTGTCCGATATGGAGATGCATCTCGTTCACGAAAGCGAAGACGGGACGTTGGCTGTCATCGGTGCGCTTATTAAGAATGGAAGCCTCAACACAGCGTTTGATACCTTTTGGCACCTTATGCCATCCGTCGCAGATGAATCCGAGCAGCTCACAGGTGTCGCTCTAAATGCATTTGATCTGTTACCGGACACAAAACGGACTTATCGTTATGACGGTTCTTTGACAACACCGCCCTGCTCAGAAGGGGTCAAGTGGCTACTTATGACAACACCGATTGAGATGTCCGAAGCACAAATCGCAGCATTTAAAGAGATCTTCGATGGCAATAACCGTCCCGTGCAACCCTTAAATGGACGAAAGCTGCTGGTGGATGTTGGGCAGAACGAATAAGATTGAAAAAGCAGTACGGTTAGGATATAATGTCTTATTAGATAATAAAATTGAGACTTAAATACCCTTCAGGCCTGCCACAATGAACTTTGAATGGGACGAGCACAAAAATCAAGAATGTATCCAAAAGCGTGGAATTAGTTTCAAGCGTGCTGCCCGCATCTTTGATGACCCTAATCGGATAGAGCGCGTAGATATTCGATACGACTATGGCGAAGAAAGAATCGTTGTACTTGGTCGGAGTGCTGGTCGTATCTTGTATGTAGTTTATACTTGGCGCGGTAACGTACGCCGCATCATTTCAGCAAGAAAGGCAACTAAGGATGAAAGACAAATCTATTTTAGCCAAATATACGCGTGAAGAACTAGAGCATGTTCCTGATGAAACCGATTGGAAGAAAGTTGACACAATGACCGATGAAGAAGTTTACCAGGACGCGTGCGATGATAGAGACGCTCAACCCACTGATGAAATTTTTTGGGAAACTGCCCCTCTTCCTGCTCATTTTATGAGTATTGACCCAGATCTATTAAAGTGGTTCAAAACCCATACCGCTGACTATGAAGCACAAATTAACACTGTGCTTCGGTCTTACGTGGAAGCAACACGCGTCAAGGACGAGATACGGGATGAATCCAACTAATTCTGCCAGCTGGCAATCGCGTCATTATACCGGTACAGTGCTGAAGGTATAGCATATAAGAATTCACAAAAGGAGGGAACATAATGTTTATTGCCACGAACAACGCTATCTATGCCGTTGAAGACAACGGAAACGGCGAACCCACCCAAATTTATAACGGTACAGACCATCAAGATTCCGGCGGAAACGGAAGCCACGACGCGATGGTTTCATTGGCAAACGGTCAAACCGTGCTATCTACCTTGTCGGATGCCACGCTACTATTTTTATCAGGAGATAACGAAAAACGAATTCCAACAGGTATAAAGGACCCGATCGCCTCGCTGCTCGTTGTGCGTGAGGATCCGTTGACACTGCTCATCGGAACAGATGAAGGTGCTTACGTCTATCGCCTCGTTGGTGAAGAAGGACCCGCTGAACGAGTCGCCTCTTTCGACGAATTAGAATGTCGGAAAGATTGGTACACACCGTGGGGCGGTCCACCCGCCGTCCGGACGCTTGCCAAAACGCAAGACGGTTTTTGCTACGCAGATATCCATGTCGGAAGTATCATGCGTTCACCCGATGAAGGGATTTCTTGGGAACCCGTCACGCCGGAACTTCATAAAGATGTCCATCAGGTCGCGACGTGTCCTGCAGACGATAATCGAGTTTACGCAAACACGCAAAACGGTGTTTATATCAGTGCCGACCGTGGACACTCCTGGGAGAATCGGATTGAAGGTTTACCGCGTCGCTACGGCACCGGTATCGCTGTTCATCCAACAGACCCCAACCTAATGATCGCCACAGTCCAAAACGGACCCAGAGGTGGTGGTGCTTGGCTCTGTCGCTCGGAGGATGGCGGAGCGACGTGGACAGAACTCAACGATCAACTCACAGAATCCACTGATCGGATTAGCACCGGTTATATAGCGTTTACAGCCGATGGAACAGCGTGGGCAGTGATTGGAAAGACACTTTACATCGGAAAAGATCGAGCCACAGATTGGTATCCGTTCTGGACACCCTCCGAACACGAGGCATCGTCCAACGAGTATCCGATCCAATCCCTCGCCGTTTAATCCATCGTTAGCTTAGCACCGAGGGGATAGTGGCTATGAATGTATTAGGCATCGACTTTACTTTTTTTTCGGTGAGCGATATGCATAAATCGCTCACCTTTTATCGTGACCTGCTTGGAATTCCATTGGCATGTTTGGTGCATGAAGGGACATGGGCAGAATTCGAGATAAACCCCGGCACATTGGTATTAGGGCAGGGGTACGATTTCATACAACCCGGCGGTGGAACCGTCGCGCTTGCCGTTGATAATGTGAAAGCTGCATTGGAAGAATTAGAACAATTAGGCGTTCAAATCCATTCACCTCTCGGTGAATCCGCTGTCTGTTTCTGGGCGATTATCAAAGACCCAGACGGCAATTGTATCATCATACATCAACGAAAGGATAAGACCGTCGGTTGAAGGAATTGAAAAGGTAGGACTTACGCATATCGCTCTTTTGTACCACAATCTGTTAGATTGTGACACCAGAACGCTGTGTTTTCAGAAGAATTTCATCTAACAGAGTCACCTATAGCCAAAAGTGCGTAAGTCCTAAAAGGACCATTTGCAAACGAAAATAGAGCATTATACCGAGCTGCGATACATAAACTGTCAGATGGAAAAGGTTAAACTGTAATTTCTTAGGACTTACGCATATCGCTCTTTTGTACCACAATCTGTTAGATTGTGACGCAAAAACGCTGTGTTTTCAGAAGAATCTCATCTAACAGAGCCACCTATAGCCAAAAGTGCGTAAGTCCTGTTTCTAAAAAAAGGTAAATCGATGAAAATTTGACATTTCTTGTAGATTTTTTTGACATTTACGAAAAATGTGGGTATAATTAACCCAATTCTTGCGATTATCCACAAATTTATCGCGCTTTTATTTGACATTCTTAAGAACTATGGTTATAATTAAATGATAATGAGATTCGTTATCACTGTTTTCAGGGCGAGATTTTTGGTATAAACATTCAGGATTTTACACTACCGAAACAACTTAAAGTGATAATGAGTCTCAATATCACTTTTGTAAAACGTGTATCTATGAAGAAACAACTGGTTCTCCTCATCATCTGGGGAATGTCTATTTTACTAATAAGTGTTAGTGCTGCCGCTGAATCGAATCCATTTTCGGTCTCTGGATACGGCGTAATCCACTATGCTCACTTTGATTGGGACCTTGATCCAGACAGACGTGCTGCTATTGACATGGAACGTTTTGTCATCGCACCGAAATATCGTATTAACGATACGATCCGACTCGAATCAGAACTGGAGTTTGAGCACGGCGGTACGGGTAGCACGATGGAATTCGACAAATTTGAAGAGTTCGGGGAATTCGAGATGGAGATTGAGAAAGGCGGCGAAGTGATCGTTGAAAAACTCGCGGCTGTCTTCTCGTTTCAACCCGCTTTCAACCTTCGCGTTGGACATATCATCGTTCCGGTAGGTCTCGTTGCGAAACGGCATCGACCCCAACACTATTTCACGACAACCCGTCCCGAAGCGGAGGCACACCTCATTCCGACAATCTGGCACGAAACCGGTGTTGAACTCTTCGGTTCACTCGGCGCACTGAATTACCAAGCGCAGATTGTTAACGGATTGGATTCGACCGGTTTCAGCTCACGACACTGGATCGTTCGCGGACACCAACTGCGGTTTGAAACAATCAATGCAGAAGCACCGGCGTTCGTCGGGCGACTCGATTACGCGTTTAACGAAAACACGACCGTCGGTATCTCCGGTTACTACGGCGACACCGCGGCGAACCGTCCGAAACCGGATGTCGATTTCGATGCACACGTCGGCATCGTCAGTCTTCACGGATTTTATGAGGCGGAGGCTATAAAAGTCCGAGGGGTATTCCTTTGGGGATCACTCGAAAACGCGGATCGGTTGTCTAAAGTCAACCGTACCCTCTCAAATAATCTCAATGTAAAGCGGACACCAATAGGCAGTTCAGCCCTCGGTTACTCTATCGAAGCAGGCTACGATATTTTATCATTTTTCAGGCAACCAAACAACAGCGCAGAAGATAGCGACCTGAAGGACACGCCTCCAAAACAGGCGTTGGATATCTTCGCACGTTACGATTATTACGATACAATGGCGAGTGTCGAGGGGATTATCTTCGACAATCCGCGGTGGGAAAGAAGGACGTGGACCTTTGGGATTAACTATCACGTCCATCCAAAAATTGTTTTCAAGACCCACTATTCCCTCCGACGATTAGCGACGACGGATAAAAATATGGAAAATACCTTGGCACTCGGCTTCGGTTTTCAATATTGATAAGAGTTTTCAGTTTTCAGTTATTGGTTATCAGTTAAAGAGTCGGCTGATAGGCAGTTACTCCTTTTCTCTATTATCTGAAGACTGATAATCACACCACGGAGATTTTTATGAAACTCTATAAAATTTGGACACTATTGTGTTGTTTACTGCTTGCAACCGCTTTTGTTGTCGGATGCGGCAGTGATGAAGACGATGAACACGACGAACACGATCACGGTGACGCTTTTGACGCGGGCGCAATGCTCGACAACTTCTCCAATAACGTTGTGTTAGCAACATACACTGAACTCGATAACAAGGCAGGCGAACTGTTAGCGGCTGTCAACACCTTGGCAGCTGACCCTTCGCAAGCAAACCTCGAAAAAGCACAACAGGCATGGGTCGCCACCCGAACACCTTGGGAACAGAGCGAAGCATTCCTGTTCGGTCCCGTTGACACGCAAGGGCTTGATCCGGCGTTAGATAGCTGGCCCGTTGATCATGTTAATCTACAGTCTGTTTTGGACAGCAATGATACATTAACAGTCGATTTTGTCAGCGGCTTAGAGGACACACAGAAAGGGTTCCACACAATCGAATTCCTGTTGTTCCGTGATGGCGACCAACGTCAAGCATCAGATATAACCGATCGCGAACTGGCGTACCTCGTCTCGACAACAGAAAATCTCAAGGCGAGTACCTCTCAACTCCGATTGGCATGGGCACCAGAAGGCGAAAACTTCAGCAATACTGTTGCATCAGCAGGCGAAGGAAACGCTGTCTATCCGTCACAGAGTTCCGCCGTGCAAGAGATGATCAACGGTATGATTGTTATCGCTGATGAAGTTGCGAACGGCAAAATATCTGACCCTTACAACGAATCGGACACAACGCTTGTCGAATCTCAATTCAGTTTTAACTCCATCTCAGATTTCCAAGATAACATCCGTGGAATTCAGAACGTCTATATGGGGAAATTTATGACAGATGGACAAGGACTCAACGAATTCGTGAATAGTAAGGATGCGGATTTAGATGCCCGCTTCCAGCAAGAAGTGCAGGCAGCGATTGACGCTATCGGTGCAATTCCTGACCCGTTCCGAGATTCGATTACCGCGAACCGTGGTGCTGTCCAAGCTGCGATTGATGCTGTTGGCAAAGTTCAACAGACACTCGAGCAAGATATACTCCCGCTCGCCCAATCAAGCGAGTTTAATTAGAATCGTAGGTACGCGCCGTCGTGCCGTAAACACGAAAGGGCTATTTCGTGTTTACAGGGAACAGTGGAAACGCTGTTCCCTTACTATACGTCTTTAGTATTATTTAGGACTTACGCATGTTCCGCTTTATGTACCACAATCTGTTAGATTGTGGTTCAAAAACGCCGGATTTTACGAAAAATGTTATCTAACAGAGCGATTTACACCCAAAATTGCGTCCGTCCTATTATTGTGATGCCAACAGTAAAAGATATGAAACATTTCTACAGTCTACTGTTCCCAATCCTCTTCGTATCAATTTTGTTAGTCGCGTGCGACTCAGAATCACCTGTGGCAGTAGAATCGACATCGGTATTCTCGACAAGCGAACTCTCCGGTGGCGAGACGACTGTTTTTGACGCTTCAAGCCACGCCTTCTCAATCCCTGCCCCGAATCTTTCTACATCAGCACTCGAGAAGCATCTGGAAGGCGATGTCGAATTTGAGGCTGTTTTTGTGACAGCACCCGCGGTGATAAACCCTGGACTCGGTCCCATCTACAACAACGTTTCATGTATCAATTGCCATTCCCGTGATGGTCGCGGACGTCCACCGAATTCGGATGAAGGACTTGTATCCTTACTCTTCAGACTGAGTCTCCCAAAACCAGAAGATGCAATAGACGGGAAACCCCCTATTCCGGTTCCCGGTTTTGGTACACAACTCAACAACCGCGCGATCGTCAACGCAAGTCCAGAAGGTAAAGTCAAAATTACCTATACGGAGCAGACACTGACAACAGCAGATGGCACACGTGTGCATTTACGCTATCCTGACTATACACTTACAGAAACCTATCAGCCACTGCCCGAAGAAGTTGAAGTCTCACCCCGCGTTGCACCGGTCGTTTTCGGACTCGGTCTCTTGGAAGCGATCCCTGAAGAGGTTATCCTCGCTTATGCAGACGAAACCGATGCCAACGGGGACAGCATATCAGGCAAACCCAATTATGTGTGGGATGTCGTCAAACAACGCTATTCCCTCGGTCGTTTCGGATGGAAAGCGAATCAACCGACACTGCAGCAACAAGTCGCAGCGGCGTATCACGACGATATGGGGATAACAACCTCACTATTCATGACGGAGAACTCGGCAGGACAACCCCAACTCACGAACCATAGCACAACGCCAGAAGTGAGCGACGAGATTTTAGACGTGGTAACGTTCTACGTCCAGACCTTGGCAGTGCCAGCGCGACGGAACGTGGACGATCCGCAGGTCAAACATGGGGAACAACTTTTTGCCGAAGCACAGTGCGCCAGTTGCCACGTGCCCACACTAAGAACCGGCGGTTTAACGGGTGTTCCGTCAGTCAGTAACCAGACGATCCATCCCTATACGGATCTGTTATTGCACGACATGGGACCTGAATTAGCAGACAATCGTCCCGATTTTCATGCCAACGGTCGTGAATGGCGCACCCCGCCGTTATGGGGTATAGGCTTGGTGAGAACAGTTAATGGACATACCAATTTCCTCCATGATGGCAGAGCGAGAAACCTCATGGAAGCGATCCTCTGGCACGGCGGTGAAGCAGAAGCATCACGGAAAGCCGTTGAACAGATGTCAAAAGCCGAACGAGATGCACTCATCGCATTTTTGGAATCGCTGTAAAAGTGCAAATTTCATTTTCGGAACTGGAAACCTACCGCTTCTCAAGCACCATCTCTTCACCCGTAGGGATTACGAGAACAAGTGTATCACCCTGTTTCGTACAAGCGGATTGCGCAAAGGGTTGGATAAAATCAGACCTGAAATCCTCGTCATAATCTTGCTCTGCTTCCACGATTGCCTGATCAAATGCTACCTGAAAAAAATCTTCAGGTATTAACTCTTCAGGTGTCTTCAAATCTTCACCGCAGCCAACCACACCTAAAAGCATCATACCAACAAGTAAGACTGGGATAACAAAACCTTTCGGGATCATTGATTTTTCCTTACAATAGCAAGCACACACTGGACAAAATCGGTACTACAATCTCGTCTTCAAAGCACCCCATACCGTCGGCAACTTCTGAGTCGGTTCTACAGCAAGTCCGATTTCAAAATTTTGAAGTACTTCATTGTATGTGAGAGGTCGGTTGTAGATACGGACCTCATCAATAATGCCATGAAAAAAGTTTTCTGCGCTGCCACGATTGTTCTCCGCACCAAGATAGACAGGTTCCAGAAACGGGAGGAAAACGACTTCTGAGACAATAGGTCCACCAAAAGGGTACCGTTTACTGTCTATATGGATCATTTTTCTGCTGCGTTCGCGTCCGGCTGCGTCTACGTAAGGTTCATGTGCGTAAACAATGTGATGCCATTTCCCATCAAGGACTCGAACCGATTTTGCAGAAATAGTAGACCTGCAACCTTTTGCTATCCCATACTGAACATAGGAATAGATGATATCCGCAATCACAACATTATTAACAATCGTAATGGGTTCAATGTTTACGCTGAATTCCAGTCCCCACCCCATACAATCCACGTCAACGACTTTGAAAAGGGTCATATCGCCTTTCTTGAAACTCGGTTTGATCCAAGCCTCAAACGTCGCTGAACGCATCTGACTCCCAAAATCGCCGAGGTTTGTCAAATTCACGTAATCGTTGGAACCATCAAACGCCAAAGCATCCTTCACCGGTCCAGCAACAACCTTCGGGTCTCCAAAAATTGTGCCATCATTTTTACCCCAGACATCTTTAACCGTGTTATCAGCGATGTCTTGCCGGTCAAACGTCCAATAACTCACAAGTCCGTCTGTCACCACTGACTCAGCATATCCAACCTGGCAAAACGTAGTGAGAGTGAGCACTAAAATGATGATATAGATTAAGTTTTTCATGACGACCCTCCTTAATGACTATGGTTCTACTCATTTCTTTTTTTAACCGTCCCTATTTACCTACTCCGTCCGCAATCTGGGATCCAAGGCATCACGGACAGCATCACCGAACAGATTCGCAGGCAGCACCAACCCGAACATAAAGACAAACGCTGCGGCGAGATTCCACCACACAATCGGATCACGGGCGAGTTCCAAGCGCGCTGTGTTAATCATGTTCCCCCAACTTCCTGTCGTCGGCTCAACACCGATCTGGAGGTAACTGAGCAACGCCTCTGTCAGTACCAATCCACTGAACCCTAAGATCGCAGTGATTAACACGATATGCATCAAATTCGGAATGAGATGTTTGAGAATAATTAGGCCGCGCCGTACACCGAAGGCTTCAGCGGCTTGGATGTACTCCAATTCCCGAAGTTTCAAGGTCTCACCGCGCAGGATACGACACAACCCCGTCCAGCTACTAATCCCCATGATGAGACAAAGATTGAATAACCCTTGCCCAAAGAGAAGCATGAAGGCGACAATGAGAAGAATAGATGGAATAGAGTCAAGCGTCGCGTAAATGTATTGAATGACATCATCGACCCATCCACCGAAGTATCCCGCCATAACACCGAAAATGATGGCAAACGGCACAGCAATCAGTGTGGTAAATCCGCCGATAATGAGTCCTGTACGGACCCCTTTTAAAGCACGATAGAAGACATCGCTACCAACTTTGTCGGTACCTAAAAGATGTGTCCTCGGATATTCAAGCGGTGGGTACTCCCGAACCGTCTGTCCATCAGGCATCTGAACAGTACTTTTGGCATACAAGTGCGTCGCTAACGGCGCAGAATAGGTTTTCTCAGTCCGTTTGCGAAGTGGTGTGCAGAGCCGGTCGAGCAGACTCAAGCCTCTCGGTTTATAGACGACAGCCCCCGCCTCGTTTCGCGTGAGTGTCTGGTCAGTTTGACGGAACAACGGATCGCGCCAGATAATGCTATCCAACACACCGATAAGGAGATACCCCAAAAGGATGAAGAGGCAGACCATAGCGAGCCGGTTCCCGCGTATCTGTCTCGCAGCGTTTCGCCAATGCTCTTGCCGCGCAGCGTATCGGATGAGACACACCGCAGCAAAAAGCAAGGCAATAACAATGATATTCTGGTACGCATCGGAACGCCAGACCCAACTCAGTCGGTCACCAATTCCGATGCCTTCAGTGTCTACACCAATCAGAAATATAGGCATATTGTATTAGTTATCAGTTGTCAGTGCGGTTTTTCTACGAAAAACCTTTCAGTTTTAGAAGTTAACAGTTGTCAGTACGTTCGCTACACTCACTTTCAGTACGCAGTTAAAGAGGGATATTGACGCATCAAGTCTTTCTCTTAACTGATAACTATTAACTGAAAGGCGTACTCGCCGTACTGTTAACTGCGTACTCGCTAACTGATAACTACAGGACTTACGCATACCACTCTTTTGTACCACAATCTGTTAGATTGTGACACCAGAACGCTGTGTTTTCAGAAGAATTTCATCTAACACAACCCCCTACAGTCAAAAATTGCGTAAGTCCTGAACTATTCTTGATATACAGACTCACGTGCATGGAACCCATCTTTAATGACAACCTCATCCAGATTGTCCTTGTCGACTTGGATAGGTGTGAGCAGGACTGACGGCACATCAATTTTACCGTTGTTAACAGTCTGCGTGGCTTCAGCGATCTTCTCATCTTTCGCGAGTGCGACAGCGGCTTGCGCTGCTTTCGTCGCAATAAGATGGATCGGTTTATAGACGGTCATCGTTTGCGTGCCTTTCACAATCCGTTGACACGCAGCGAGTTCAGCGTCCTGCCCGGAGACGAGTACCGTCCCTGCCAAATTCTGACCTGCGAGTGCCTGAATAACGCCACCCGCAGTGCCATCATTGGAGGCGACGACAGCGTCTACCCTATTGTTCGTCTGTGTCAGCACCTGTTCCGCCTTCTTGAGCGCATCGCGCGGATCCCAATTGACCGCCCAATGTTTTCCTTCTGCCACCAATTCAATGTCGCCCGTATCAATCGCTGCTTTTAAGGCACGCATCTGTCCCTGCCGTAGGAGTTGCGCATTGTTGTCGGAGGGTGCGCCACCGAGGAGGAAATAATTACCTTTCGGCTTTTTACGCAGCAAGTATTCTGCTTGCAGATACCCTACTTGCTCGTTATCGAAAGAGATGTAGAGATCCGGCGAACTCTCGCGAATCAACCTGTCATAAGCAATGACTTTGATGCCTTCTGCTTGTGCGACTTGAACAATTTGGGCAGCAGCGACGCTATCCTTGGGAATCACAACGAGGACATCCACGCCTTGCGTGATCATGTTCTCTGCTTGTTGAAGCTGCCGTCGTTCATCACCATCAGCAGATTGAACGATAACTTCGGCACCGAGTTTTTCCGCCTCAGCCGTGAAAATATCCCGGTCCTTCTGCCATCGTTCTACACGCAGCGAATCCATGGACAAGCCAATTTTAATTTTTTTTGTGTCAGCACCGACAGACAGCGCGCCAAGACATACCGCCAAAATACAGAGAAAAATGGTTGTTTTCAGATAAACCTTACTTTTAGACAGGCTGTTACGGTAAACAGTCAAGAAATGCATCGTACAAACTCCTTTCAAGATTTACTCTTGTTTTTGAGTCCCATCCGTTTCTGAAACCTCTGCTTCCGGCGTAACCTCACTAACAATATCGCCTTCCTTGAGAGGCTCCGTTATTTCAACGACGCGGAAGACAGAAACCTTTCCCGTCAGAATCTCGGAAACCGCCAAGGTCCCGATCGGTTTCGGGACATACGTTAGGATTTCACCGGTATCAATGTCCCGTATCGGTTTGCCTTTCGTAAACACAGCGAATTCTTGGTTGATGGCTATACCTCTGTCCGAACCGATATTCACGTAGATCTTATCCGGATTTTCATTGTCAACATACTGAACCTTCCCTTTGACGGGACCACCGGCTGCTGAAGAGCTTGTCTTTTCTTTTTCCGCCGTTGACGGTTTCGGTTCCCAAGGTGTAATGAAGTTAGGACCAACGTTGTCTCGGAGTGCCAAAACCACTTTCACCAACGTCTCATTCGTCACAACGCCGAAGAGCGTTCTATCGTATTCAGCACTCGCGAACTGGATTTCATTAAGTTCAGTCGGCTTAACGATAGGACGTGGATTTCTCCGTTGTTTCTCAGATGTCTGACCGAGTGTAAGGTTCGTCCCTTCTTCTGTCACACTCGCTTCAAGCGACGCGAATCGTGTACCTGCATACGAGTGATCACGGGTTGTGGCGATTCGAGGTTCGGCGACCGTTTCGCCAGATGCGTTATAAAATTTCATGTTAAGTTTGATCGTCACACGGTGGAGCGATCCGCGTAGGATGACAGGTGCTGTGTAACTCGCCGTGGCTTGCCCTTGCGGGGCTTGTCGTCCACCTTCCCGCAACGTCCGCGAGGCGTTGGTTCGGAGGCGTTCCTGATTGAAATATCGGATATCGCCTATCACAATTACATCCGCGTTGAGATGCTTCGCGAGTGCCGCGCGTTGCGACTGATCCAATTTCCTCAAATTATGTCGCGAAAGTGTCATCATTGCCATCGCATCTAAGAGTTCATCTGTCGGTACCGGCTCGTATACATTCGTTTCGACTAACTTCCGGTTAAGCATTTTGGCGAATCCTGCCTCTAAGTCCCATCGTTTTTTTGTGCTAAAAATTGCGCCGATAAAGCCGGGTACACACCCACATCCGGTAGGCGAGTCAAAGCGGCTGCTGTCCTGAAAATAGAGCACTGCAATCCGTTTTTTCGTTGTCGCCTCGCCAAGGCTGACACTACCGAGTATAAAACCAAAACTGAATCCTACGAGTAATAGATATGAGAAGAAGCGTTTCACTGTGTTTTGCCTCCTTTTTCACTTACGCACCTTTCACAGTTATAGTTTAGCAATTGTTTCAACATTTATCAAGAGATTTATTGCTGGCGCGGTCTCCTAACCAGAAAACATTTGAAATATCACGAAATATCTGTTATCATTTTTTTAGGCATCCGAAACGCCCTGCAAATCAAAGCCTGATATAGAATATACAAACGCAAAAAGGAATTCCTATGTTTACAAAATCTATATATCGCAAACCTATAATCCTCGCACTGATGGTATGCCTTGTTTGCTACGGTTGTAGCGATAAACAGTCAACCGAGAAACCGAAAACCGCCGATACACCTTCTCAGGAGCGAGAGTGGCTCTCAATTCTGGGGGGTGCAGCAGGGGGCAGTTTCTCACAATTTGCCGGGGGCATCCGTCAAGTACTCGCAAAACACGAACCGCATATCAAAATATCTGTTGACGGTTCTGCAGGCTCTGTCGAAAATACACGCCGTGTGAACGAAGATCCAGAATCGCTCGGTGTCGTCTTCGCATCTGAAGGTTATCTCGGCTACCACGGCGAAGAAATTTTCGCCGAAGAGGGCGCGAAAACCGACATCCGAGTGGTGACGCTCCTCTTTATCGCGTATGACCAGTTCTCGACGTTGGCGAACAGTGACGTGCATCAGTTTGAGGACATCGTTGGCAGGAAAATCGCAGCCGGGGCAAGCGGTTCGGGGACAGCACAGACGTTGGAACGGCTCTCGAAACTGGCAGGTATCTGGGGAGAGTTCACACCGATTTACAAAGGCGGCACCGCAGCTGCTGAAGCCCTCCAAGATGGACAAGTAGACGGATTCCAATGGCTCGTCAGTGTTCCGAACAGTGCTGTTATCCAACTGACAGCGATTAAGTCTATCCGCATGCTTGACCTCGATACGCCTGCCAAGAGGTACGGGTTCTACGAAAAATACCCGTTTTACCTCTCCGGCACGCTACCGGAAGGCGCGTATGAAGGGAAAGTTGAACCCGTGAACACGATCTTGATGCCGACTATACTCATCGCACACAAAGACGTGAGCGATGAAGCGGTTTACGCGATACTAAAGCATGTCTACTCACCGGAGGGGCATCAGATGATGCTCTTAACCAGCCAAGCGGCAGCAGATATGACGATAGAAAACGGCGCGAAAGCGTTCGTGATTCCGCTACACCGCGGCGCACACAAATTCTGGAGCGAACAAGGAGTGGAAATCCCGGCACACGCGATGCCAGTAGATTAAGTTAGGACTTACGCATATCGCTCTTTTGTACCACGATGCACTTCGCATCTGGGCGAGTACGCCGCAAATCTGTTAGATTGTGACACCAGAACGCTGTGTTTTCAGAAGAATTTCATCTAACAGAGCCACCTATAGCCAAAAG
>JAJDXV010000052.1 GCA_022823085.1 Candidatus Poribacteria bacterium | reverse complement strand
CCATTCAATTGTACCTATTCACTTTATATATATGGATACGTCTTCCTCTGTAGGAGCGAGCTGCGCTCGCGATCTTTCCTAAGAACGGGCACACATGTAAAGCAAAACCATGATCCAAATCGTACAATTGAATACCCCTGGCGTGTGATACATATCACGTTGATTTTTTCCGTATTTCTATGTTATACTTTACAAAACGTTTTTCAACACTTGGAAACTATAGACATCTATGTCCGAAACACAAGATACGCAGATAGAACACTTCCCCGACCGGAGCCTCAGTTGCTCCGTGTGCTTCAAAAGGAGCATGCAGACAAGACAGAGATAAGCGAAGCCCTAACAGATGCCGTGTCGCATTTAGCATCAATAGATGAAGATTTCGCACCGCAAGTTGCAGAAGCACTCCGGTATTTTGTGCAGTTGATATTCCACCGGCGTTCTCTTGAGGAACGCGATGCGTTAGTAGATATTATTACGCAACACATTCAAGACGATAAGGAGTTAAACACGATGGCACAAACAACAGCCGAATTTCTCGTAGAACAAGGCGAAGCGAAAGGCAAACAGGACGCAGTCCTCAAACTCTTGCAGTTCCGATTTCAAAACGTCCCTGAAGTGCTCTCCCGCGAAATCAGCAACATCCACAACCTATCGCTTCTCGACACGCTCTTAGAACAAGCCATGACCGCACAAAGTTTAGAGGAAATAGATACGCATCTCTCCTGATGCAGCAACACCCCCTATCTATTTAACGAGATTTAGATCATGCCGACGTATACAGAACAAAGATTTGAAGATCACATTGAAGCACACCTGGAACAGTCGCGCTACCGGCCATTACAATCTGAAACGCGCTGAACGAGGCATATCAGACAGATTTCACAATGGAAGATAAAGTTAATATTGAGAACATTTACCAAAAAGTTTGTCAGCATGAAGAATTGCGACAGGTGATCAAGGCGAATAATACAGAAACTAACAAAAAACGTAAGTTTGATGATGTGATTGATGAAATTTTATTGGATTTCGTCAATAGCAAGTTAGAACTCTACAAGAAATTATCGAAATTATCACAACCAAAGATCAATGCGGATCTCAAGCGTCAACTCTATCAAGCCTATCTTGAGCAACCATCCTCTCATCTTGATTCAGCGTGAACTTGATATATGGCAAATGCTAAAAAACTGCCTACGACAAGCACCAAATCGCGTTTTTACAAAACTCTCGTTTGATTCAGACGATCCTGTATAATCAATCTCCGCAAAATTCGCGATTCAGACACCCATCCGATAAACCGTAAGGACATCAAAAAAATAAAGAGAATTATCCCTCAATGCAACGAAGTAACAAATTCTGCCTACACATAGCAGGATTTGTGTTGCGTTACATTTTTCTTTGTAATTTTGTGAGAAATTGAGTATACTATTATTACGATGAAGGATTGGTGTTATGCTTTTGTTGCCACAGTGATTGGATTCTGCGTATCTCGACTGCCGCGTCGGATGAGTCTCGTTATCGGTGGCTGCTTGGGAACGCTCGTGTTTTGGTTTGCATCTCAGCAGCGGAAATTGGCATCCGAACATCTCCGTTGTAGTTTGCTGCTTTCAGATAAACGTCGTGTGAGAACAATTGCCAAGCAGTGTTTCCAACACCTCGGCAAAACTGTTGTAGAATTCCTGCGGTTTCCACGTTTAGATAAGCAGCAAATCCGGCGATACGTTAAACTTGAAGGCGTTGAGCATGTAGAACGTGCATTGGCAGAAGGGAAAGGCGCGATTATTTTAACGGGACATTTCGGGAATTGGGAACTCCTCGCTGCGAGCATCTCTGCCACAGTTGCCCCACTGACCCCTATTGTCCGTGAGCTGCGATCACCGCGTCTAAACGCCTTGGTTTCCCGTTACCGTGAGCGAGCAGGATATACGACTATTGACCGAGATACGGGGATCCGCCACGCGCTTCGGTGCCTCAAACGCAATGAGCTACTCGGTATCGTCGCCGATGTTGACACAACCGTGAGCGGTGTTTTTGTGGATTTTTTTGGTAGACGCGCTTATACACCGTATAGTCCAATTGCTATTGCCCTGAAAACAGGTGCCGCCATACTACCGTCGTTTATTATCCGTCAACCCGATGGTTCACACCGAGCGATCATAGAACCCCCTTTGGTGTTGAAACGGACATACGTGAAAGAGAAAGACCTTGTTATTAATACACAGAGATTCACAAAAATTATTGAATCCTACATTCGGGCATATCCGGCGCAATGGATATGGATGCATCGGCGCTGGAAGACACAGAATTAGTTACATTTCTATAGGAATATCGTTGTGTCTCCTGCTTTGCATAACATGTTGTAGAAGTTCCGAAACACCGGTTGGTGCCCCAAATGCAGCTGTAGAACCCGTTCCAAAACAGAAACTGGACAGGTTTTCCACGCAACACACTGAAGCCGGTATCGTCAAATGGACACTTATCGGTGATACTTCAACATTTCATGGCAGTTACATTGAAGTGGAAAATCCGACCGTTCAGATTTTTGAGGATGGTGTTGTTTCTATGACCATCAATAGTCAGAAAGGGAAACAATTTCTCAATGGTACTCAGAAAGACAACCTACATCTCACGGGAAATGTCGTCGGTGTCAGCAGAGACGGTAAATTGCTTACTGAGGTCCTCCATTGGCGAAACCTCGCGGGTAGGTTGTACGCGCCTGAGGAAGCCACAATTGTACGTGGTGATTCCACCTGGGTCGGAACGGAACTGTTGGCAAGCCCTGCACTTGAAACCATAAAAATGAAAAACAATCGATTTACCCTTTATCAAAAAGATGAGAAAACGCATGAATAGCATAAAAACCCAATTGAATCAGAGTAAGCGTGAACGGAGGTCTCGACGCTGCAAATTCTGTGCGTCTGTCGGTTTCCTCATGCTTCTGGTGTTTCTTATTTCCCTAACTGCTGTTGCTCAAGATCCGGAACCTCCAGCAACTCATACAGTAGAGACACAAATCACAGAAAATACCGGGCAAGCGGCGGACACCACTGAAAATACGGATGTCCCGTCAGAAATGCCGAAAGAAAAGATCACCGGCACCGCAGATAGAATGGAGAGATATGATAAGGACGGTATAACGATCCTTATCGGCAACGCCAAGACGGTCCGTTATAACGAACAAGATGTTGAGATCGGGTTTCTTAACGCCGATAAAATTACGCTGAAGAGTGACCCTGAAACTGATACAACGACAGAGATTGTCGCTGAAGGTAATGTCGAAATCCGTGATCAAAATATTTTTGCCACCTGTGACCACGCCATCATGAACAATCTGACGAATATTATTACGCTCAAGGAGAACGTCGTCGTCTTGCAAAACAAGGATAGGCTTGAAACCAAGCTTTTCACTTTCAATCGGACGACAGGTAAACAGACAGGCGAAGGGGGCGTTAAATTCAAGGTAACCGTTACACAGGCTGCACCGGTCGCTCCAGAAGCAGAAGATAATGTCGAAACTGGTACTAACACTGAAAACGATACTAACACCGGTGAATCAGAAACGTCCACATCCGATCCAGAGAAAACAGAAGAACCAGCAGAAGAAGAGGCTGATACTGAAAACGGCACCGATGAGCAATCGGAAGCAGATCCCGTAGCCTCTGAAACCCCATCGGATGCAAACGGTGAACCTTCTACTGATACCGAAACGCCGGACGATGTGGATACAGACGCTGAACCTGAAGAATCTGAGACCCATTAATCCAACGCTGTATGAGTTATCGGTTGTCAGAGGAATGGTTATAAGTTATAAGTTATAGGTTATAAGTTAAGAAGGTTCTTGGAACAGTTCTGTTCTCTGTGAAGGTTGCCACAGAGAACCTCTTTAACTGTTAACCAAAAGGTTTTTCGCAGAAAAACCGTACTTATAACTTATAACTACTGAAAACTGAAAGATTTTTTCGGAGAAAAAATCGTACTGAAAACTATTAAGGAGGCATCGTAGTTAGAAATTGTGGCAAAAGAATTACAAGCACACAGACTCGTAAAACGTTATACACGGAAGGGACCGATTGTTGTTAACGAGGTAAGCCTATCGGTGCAACAAGGAGAAGTTGTCGGACTGTTAGGTCCCAACGGTGCTGGAAAATCGACGACTTTCTACATGATGGTCGGACTGATTCGTCCGAATTCAGGTAAGATTACCTACGCCGATGCAGACATCACTGCCTATCCGATGTATAAACGTGCCAGGCTCGGTATCGGTTATTTAGCGCAGGAGACATCAATTTTCCGTAAATTAACCGTTCAGCAGAATATTGAGGCGATCCTTGAGGCAAAACGGGTACCGAAGCCGGAACGCGAACCGCGTATCCGTGAACTGACAGACGAACTCGGCATCACAAACCTACTATCCCGCAAGGCATATACACTATCTGGTGGTGAGTGTCGTCGAGCGGAGATAGCGCGCGCACTCGCAGCTGAACCTGATTTTATCCTACTTGATGAACCGCTTTCTGGGATAGACCCGATCGCTGTCGCGGATATTAAGCAGCTTATAGCACATTTACGGGATCGAAATTTAGGGGTGCTCATCACAGATCACAACGCTGCTGAAACACTCGACATCGTTGATAGGGCATACATCATCGTAGACGGAAAAATTACGCTCGCTGGAACACCTATAGAACTCGTGAACGATCAAACGGCGAGGGACCTCTATTTCGGGCAAAACTTTTCCTATCGGGTAGAGTCGCAACGCATCTGAAACAGCGACGGAGACTAATGAAATGTACAAAGCGCAGCTCACCCAGACACCTCAACTGTCGCAGAAGAAATCTATTTCACTGAAGTCCCAGCAGGCACTTAAAGTGCTAAATATGCCGCTGCAGGACCTAACACATTTTATTCGTCAACAACTTGAGCAGAATCCGCTCCTCGAACTCGAAGAAGATAGCGAATCAACAACGTCTGCTGAAGAATTAGACCCGACCGAGGAATGGAACGAACCTGAAATCGCTCTTGATCACGAAGATACGGCTGTTGATGTCGATTGGGAAACTGCTTTTGAAGATCGTGTATCACTCAGTGAGCGTATGAATACCAAACACGTAGATGTTGATGAAACGCCTCCAGATACGGTATATGAATGTTCACTGCACGATCACCTTATTGAGCAGTTAGACCTCGTCCCTCCCAACATTATAACCTCAAGCATAGAACGCACTATCGCTGAATATATCCTCGGAAATCTAAACGAGGATGGGAAATTAGAACTCCAACTGTTTCAAATTCCGTGTGAATTTTTAACGACCCTTGAGGCAGGAAAGATTTCAGTCGAGTTACATACGCTTATTCAGAAAGGTCTGCAGATGGCAACAGGCAATACGGAGATCAAATTCTCAAAAACCGCTACGATTTCAAGAAAAAAAATAACACCTGCCTCAACCGAAATTACATCTATTGTAAAGTGGGCATGGAAAATTAACGATTTAGATAATGACCAAACCTATACTATTAAATACGAACAGCCCCTTTGTAATTGTAAACCTGCCCTGAATTTCTATCAACTTACTTTGGAAGATATCGCCGAAGCTGTTGGGTGTGAGACTGCCCTCGTTGAAACAGTACTTCGCGAGATACAAGACAATTTTGAGCCTGTGGGCATCGCACACCGGGATACCAGAGAAGCACTACTTATCCAGATCCGGAATCAGAAACCAGAAAATATACCGGAGATAGCAGAAAATTCAGCGGGGCACGAGTGTCAGGATTTTTTTAACAAAAATCTGTCTGTTCAGTCGGTTGCCCAAGAGATCATTGAGAAACATTTTGACGCTTTTCTCAATCAGAAGAGCCAACATCTTACAGAAGTTCTTAAACTTGACATCGCAGTTATTGATACGGTTTTTGAATGGATAGGGACGCTATCTCCTTATCCGGGACGCTACTTCACTGACCCGGCGACGCGATTCCTCAAAAATGCCCCACGTATGGACAGGGTTACACCCGATGTGGAGATACAATTCCTTAATGGTAAGTGTCAAGTTGTGGCTGTGGATGGTTACGTCCCGCGGTTACAGATAAATCCATACTACCTGAATCTGATGCGGAATGAGCAAGGCACCATAGATACTGAAGCGAAGGAATGGATAGAAAAACGGTATCGTGATGCATCAAATTTGATCAAGAGCCTTGCCCAACGCGGTAGCACAATCGCACGCGTCACCGAAGCGATCTTTGAAATACAGACAGATTTCCTGACTGAAGGCGTTAAAAGTATAAAACCTTTAACATTGAAAACAATCGCTGAACAGGTAGGCGTGCATGAATCAACTGTTAGCCGAGTAACCAGCAACAAATACGTGCAAACACCACACGGAATGTATCCGCTCCGATTCTTCTTTAGTAATAAGTTAAAGACGACACAAGGCGAAGCGGTCTCTGCTAAGCAGGCGAAAAATCTTATTCTGGAAATCGTCAAGGCTGAAACACCGACCAAGCCACTGAGCGATGAGGCGATTAGTAACGCTTTGAAAGTTAAAGGTGTTATGTTAGCAAGACGGACAGTTCAGAAATATCGCGACGAATTAGGCATCCCGGCATCACGTGAAAGATCCGCTGTCCATGCCAGTACACGCGCGAGTTGATCGGTTCACTGCAAGAAGGGCAATTAGTAATACGGCTATCGGCTATTGGCTATCGGAAACCGTCGGAAACCATCAGCAATAAGAGGTTTTTTGATTAAACGAACCTCTCTTGGCTTTGACCAAGAACTCGATTTCCGATATTTAAAAATAGGCGCGAGTTCTTGGTCAAGGCTGAAGGCTGAAGGCTAATTCGCTGACCGCTGAGAAAAAAATAAGGGAGAATTTAATGAAAGTAACGTATTCCGGACATAATTTAAAAATTACGGATGACATTCATGCGTACATCCTCAACCGTGCCGATAAAATTGAGGCGCGGTTTGGAGATATGCAAGAACTCAATGTTGTTCTGAAATCTGAGAAGCACCGGTTTGATGCTGAGATGAGGGTGATTGCCCCCGGTGTATCGTTTTACGCGAAAAGCGAAACGGATGAGATTTTATCGGCATTAGACACCGCAACAGATAAAATGCTCAGTCAGGTTCGTCGGTATAAGGATAGAGTAAAAGATCGTCGGCATAATGCCCCGCATCGCGAAGTTGTCGCACAACTTAATCCAGCGAATGTAGAATCACTAACGGATGTTGACACCGATGATGCACCGACCATTGTAGCAAGACAAGAAGAATTTGCGTCAAAACCGCTGACTGTTGCAGAAGCCGCGATAGAGCTCCAAGCCTCAAATACAGCGTTTCTGCTGTTTCTAAATGCCGAGACTCGACAAGTAAATCTGCTTTATAAAATAGAACAAGGGACTTATGGGTGGGTGGAACCGCTCTTTGCTTAATAGCATGATAGTTATAAGTGGTAGGTTATAAGTGATGGGTGAAGCGGAAACACATCAATGTTCGGGTAGGTCTTAACTTATAAAGGTTAGAAACATGGCAAATCTTCCGAAAATCTATGCCCCTCATGAAATTGAGGGGAAATGGTACCAATTTTGGCAAAAGAATGACTATTTCCACGCAGCGGCAACCTCCGATAAACAGCCTTACGCCATTGTGATTCCGCCGCCGAATATCACAGGGAGTCTACACATCGGACACGCACTTGATAATACGCTCCAAGATTGCCTCATCCGATGGCGGCGCATGCAAGGGTATAACACGCTCTGGATGCCCGGGACCGACCACGCCGGGATTGTCACTGAACTGATCATGGAGCGAAAACTTGCCGAGGAAGGCACCAGTCGCGTTGAACTCGGCAGGGAAAAATTCACCGAACGGATGTGGCAATGGAAGGCAGAATCTGCTGGCTATATCGTTTCACAGCTTCAACAACTCGGATGCTCTTGTGATTGGGCGCGTGAGCGTTTTACACTTGATGAAGGACTCTCAAAAGCCGTTCGCACCGCCTTTGTTAAACTCTACAATCAAGGACTGATTTATCGGGACACCTACATGGTCAATTGGTGCCCAGAGTGCAACACGGCTATCAGTAACCTTGAAGTTGAACCGATTGAAGTAGACGGGCATTTTTACCACATCCGCTATCCTGTGAAAGAGAGCGATGTCGTCCTTGAAATCGCCACGACGCGCCCAGAGACCATGTTAGGTGATACCGCTGTCGCTGTGCATCCCGACGATGATCGGTATCAACACGTTATTGGAAAAACAGCAGTCCTCCCCCTTTGTGACAGGGAAATTCCGATAATCGCCGATGCCTATGTCGACAGAGAATTTGGGACCGGTGCTTTAAAAGTAACACCCGCTCACGATCCGAATGACTATGAAATCGGTTTGCGACACGAACTCGAACAGCGTACGATCTTCACACAAGATGGGCATATAAGCGAAGCGGCACCCGAAAAATATGTCGGTTTATCTCGATGGGACTGTCGCGAACAGGTCGTGGAAGATTTGGAGAACTTAGATTATCTCGTCAAAATTGTCCCGCATCGGCACGCCGTTGGTCATCACGACCGCTGTGGTACGGTTGTTGAGCCAGCTGTATCCCTGCAATGGTTCATGAATGTCCGGCCGCTGGCGCAGCGCGCCATAGAAGCCTCCGAAAAGGGCGAAGTCCGGTTCATCCCAGAACGCGAGACCGATCGCTTCCACCACTGGATGGAGATTATCGAACCTTGGCCGATTTCACGTCAGCGTTGGTGGGGGCATCGACTCCCGATATGGTACTGCAACGCTTGTGATGCAGTCGTCGCTGCGATGGAAACGCCTGAGCAATGCGAGTGTGGTGCCTCTGATTTCCGTCAAGATGAAGATGTCCTTGACACATGGTTCAGTTCAGGGTTGTGGCCCTTCTCCACTATGGGCTGGCCGGAAGAGACAGAAGAGTTGAAAACTTTTTATCCGACCTCTGTGCTTGTGAGCGGTTGGGACATTCTTTTCTTCTGGGTATCGAGAATGATTATGTTAGGTCTCGGATGTATGGACAAGGTACCCTTCCGAACCGTCTATTTGCACGGGCTTGTCGCCGACGAAAAGGGAGATAAGATGAGCAAATCGAAAGGAAACAGCATCGACCCGTTAGAAACAATCAATACTTACGGGACGGATGCGTTCCGCTTCGCTCTTGCAAACGCAAGCACCCCGCTCCCTTATGTCGCGCTCCCAGAATCGCAGATTGAGTCAGGTAGACGCTTCGCAAATAAAATTTGGAACGCTGCCCGTTTCGTTCTCATGAACTTAGAGAAATATCGAGCGCCGGATGCGTCGGACCCGGTGGGTACCGAACAGGAAACGCTTGAAATAACTTGGATACGGAGCCGTCTTAGCGATACGATTAAAACAACGACCGAGGCACTTGAGAATTTTCGTTTCTATGAAGCGGCACAAACACTCTACGCCTTCCTTTGGCACGAATTCTGTGATTGGTATCTCGAATTCGCCAAACAGCGGATCGCGCAAGATGAACCCGCGGCCCTCTGGGTTGCTGTGGATACTTTAGAACAGACGATGCGACTTCTGCATCCGTTTATGCCCTTCTTAACAGAAGAGATTTGGCAACAACTGTCTCTGAACCGGACGGCTACGACCGAGCGTGAAACCTCAATAACAATCGCGCCCTGGCCCGAACCGAAAGGCGAAAACCCTATAGCAGAAACCACTATGGCGGCCCTTATGGAAGTGATTGAGAGCATTCGCAGCATCCGCGGCGAGTTGAACGTCCCGATCGGCGCGTCTGTGGAAGTCCATATTCAGGCGGCGAACGGTGAAGTCCGTGAGCGACTCGAAACTTATCTTGGACAGTACTTACCGGCTTTCACACGCGTGGCGAGTATCACTATCGCCGAATCTTTACAAAAACCGCCTGCATCTGCCGAAGCGGTTATCGGGGACCTCGCGATTTATATCCCGCTTGCGGATATTATAGATTTAGATGCCGAACACGCGAGACTTAGCAAACGACATCAACAGGCAACAAAGGACGTGGCAGCGGCGCAGAAGACCTTAGATAACCCGAATTTCATTCAGCGCGCACCAGAACAGGTCGTCGCTCAAAAGCGGGAGTTACTCGAACGGCTGCTCACAGAGGAAGAAAAATTAGCACGTAGCCTTGCAATGCTGACGGAATCAGGAGGTTAAATCACTATTGATATGCAACAATCTGAAAGACTCGCAAATTATGCATTAAACAATGACAAATGCTTTGTTTGCGGTATGAACAACCCGTTCGGCTTACAAGTTCATCTCGAAATTAATGACGCGGAAGCGTCGGTTCGCATTGAATGCACGCCGCCGGATCACTTGCAAGGTTGGGCAAATATTCTTCACGGCGGTATCCTCAGTACACTGTTAGATGAAGCGATTAACTACGTGGGTATTAGCACCTTTGAACAGCACGCTGTTACAGCACAACTTGAGGTCCGTTTTCGTAACCCCGCACCAACGGGCGTGAAACTCTTTGTCCATGCGGAACGTATTAAGGTTTCTAAAAGGTTAGTTGAAGCAAAAGCAGAGGTTACGCTCAGTGACGGCACTGTTATCGCCACGGGTGCCGGCAAAGTCATGCCGGTCGGTGAGAATTTCGCACCTAAAGTGCCGGCAGAGTAGGAAGTCCATGTTTGCGCGTGTGATTTGAAATCTCGTTTGGTCAGAACTTACGCAAACCTCGCCTATAGTATGTATTGTGTCGAGAGTAGTAGAAAATGCGTAAGTCCTATCGTTTTCGATATCTAAAAAGGTTTCCTATTTTCTAAAAAAAATATATGGAAAATCCGAAGACCGTGATGAATTCAGAGGTGCGTTTGAATTGGGACACCGATGTCCTAATCATTGGTAGTGGTGCTGCTGGACTTCGTGCTGCGCTCGCTGCGAGTGAGTACGCAGATGTAACGCTAATTACCAAAAATACTGTGACTGAGAGTAACACGCACTACGCCCAGGGTGGGATCGCTGTCGCTATGAATCTTGATGACACGGTCGGCTTACATATAAAAGATACCTGCGTCGCTGGTGCCGGTCTCTGCGATGTCGCAGCCGTTGAAATGATGGTGTCTGAAGGTATCCCACGGGTCGGCGAACTGCTGGATTGGGGCGCGAACTTCGATTGGGAAGGAACACTACCACGTTTCACCCAAGAAGCCGCACACAGTCGGCGCCGGATTGTCCATAAAGGCGACGCGACCGGACGCGAAACAACGGATGTCCTTATTCAACGCGTACGCAATACGGAACGTATCCACATTCTTCAAAATGCTTTTGCTATCGACTTATTAACTGATGCAGATGAAAAGAAAAGCGGTGAGGCATCGGTTAAATGCTACGGTGTTACGGCGATTGTAGAAGAACAGGTCGTTTGTATTCGCGCGAAATCCACAATTCTCGCAACCGGTGGGCTTGGACGTGTCTATCCATGTACTTCTAATCCACAGATCGCAACTGGCGACGGATTCGCCGCAGCGTGGCGCGCCGGATGCGAAATGATAGACATGGAGTTCGTCCAGTTCCATCCGACAACGCTTTTCCTCGACGGTGCCCCCAACTTCTTGATTTCCGAAGCCGTTCGAGGTGAAGGCGGGACACTCTTAAACATCCGTGGTGAACGTTTTATGGGGAAATATCACGAGAAAGGTGAGCTTGCACCACGCGATGTCGTGAGCCGATCAATTCAAAACGAGATGTACCTGACACAATTTCCGTGCGTCTATCTCGATATTACGAATAAAACCACAGAATTTATCCATGAACGATTCCCTACGATCTCTGCAACAACAAAACGCTATGGACTCGATATTAGCATCGACTTAATTCCTGTCCGTCCCGGTGCACATTTTATGATGGGTGGTATCCGCACGAATACCGATACACAAACGAATATTGAAGGACTTTACGCCTGTGGGGAGGTGGCCTGTACGGGTGTCCACGGTGCGAATCGTTTGGCAAGTAACTCTCTTCTTGAATGCCTTGTGTATGGTGCACGTGCTGGAAGAAATGCTGCAACTTTCGCGAACACCCAACGCGCACATCCACCTAATTTACCGATATCGAGCGACGTGGGGACATCCGCTTTACTATCCACTGATGCGGCAGCAGAATTAGAGATAGAGGCGATCAAAAACGCAATCCGAGAGACGCTCTGGGAAAATGTGAGTATTGAACGAAGCGCGGAAGGTTTACAAAACACCCTTGCTGTGCTGCAGGACATAACGGAAAGTTTAGGAGATGTGGTAACCTGTTCTGATACCAAAGATGTATCAACAATTGAAACGGTGAATATGCTCAACGTCGCTTTGCTGATAACACAATCTGCCCTCGCTCGAACGGAGAGCCGTGGCGCGCATTACCGTTCCGATTTCCCTACACAAGACGACGCTACGTGGCAACGCCGCATCCTCATCACACGGGATAACCCAGCAGAAATAGTTCCGTTATAGCATTCATATATCGCATATAAAAGGCGGGGTTTGAAGCCCGCCTGCTAAGGAACCTATTTTCAGGTTTTAATCTAAAACAACAATTATTCGGTGGAGAGACTCTCAATGCTTAGAAGCCTTGTAGCCGTTTCTGCCCTATCTCGGTTGCCGAGTTCACCGCGGGCGGTTCGTCCGATTTCCCATAAAGTTGGACATAGTTATCGTAACTATCGATAACTTTCTTAATATGAAGCCGCGTCTCCCGAATCGCAATTTTTTCAACGAATAGGTCAATATCCTTAATATTTTTTGTTGACACCCACCGTTTCATCCGTCCAGGACCTCCGTTATACGCGCCGATGACCAGCATCGGGTTATTATCGAACCACGAATTAAGGTCGCCTATATACTTTGTTCCCATCCGGATATTAATATCGGGCTGCTTGAGCATTGAGGTACGGAACCGTCGGACTTTGAGTTGTTGTGCAAGTTCTCTGCCAGTTGCAGGCATAATCTGCATAAGTCCAATCGCGCCTGCCCAACTCACGGCATCGGCATTGTATCGGCTCTCTTCGAGAATCATTGCGGCAACTAAAAACGTATCAACATTGTACAATTTCGCGTATTTATTAACTGCCTTGGCGTAATAGCGTGGATAAAGTTTACGCTGGAATCTCTCCAAATCTACCCGTGTTGTATTTGCATAAGTGTGCCTCTCAAGTGCTTGTTCGGTTACCTTCCGCGCTTTGTCATACATCGCGAGTCCTTCATAGCATGTAATGAGATCATGAAAACAGTTCTGCTCTGGGAGCGAAGCCGTGTTGATATGTCTATCTAATTGGGTAGCAGCGTCTTCATAAAGCCTGAGTTCCATAAGTACAGGAACCTGTTTGGGGCACTGCTGTTGAACTGGCAGTTCCGCATCCTGAATGGCTTTCGGTTCCAATTCGGATTCAGAAATTCCCAAGATCGCCTTTGCCCTTGCGGAATAGTACCAATAACGCGCTTTTGCGACTTCCTGATATATCTTTCGCGCAAGTGCGGGTTTGTTCTGACGTTCACGTATCTTTGCCATCCAGAAATGTGCGCCCATCGCGTAACGATTTCCGGGAAAGTGCTCCTTCAATCCTTTGAAAGCGTTGTAGCTTTCTTCATAGCGGCGTTCATCGAAGCGTTGCCAGCCTGTTCGCCAGGCTGCAACATCCGCGTAAGGACTCTTCGGTGCTGTTTTGATTAAACGTGAATAGGCGTTGAGTGCCGATTCCGTTTTTCCTTGGGCTTCACGAATTTTCGCAATATCGTAGAGTGCCTCATCTACTAATTCGTCTGTCGGATAGGCTTTTACAAAATTCTCAAGACGACTAACCGCTGTCTTTAGATGTCCCTTCTGGCGGTAACTTTGCGCAATCTGATAAGTAGCACGCGGGATATAACTGTTTTTGCGACCGAGCGCGATCACAGCATCAAAGTTCTTAATGGACGTATTTGGCCATTTGCGCCCCTGATTACTTCGTCCAGTCAGGTACAGTGCTTGTGCGCGGAGTTCCAAATCGACTGTTTTAGGGATCAGTGCTAATTCAGTCACAGCAGACTTCCATTGTCTGTTAGCATAAAACACCATACCGCAATTAAGACGATCCGTTGGTGTGAGTTTCAGCGATCTATGGGTTCTTACGAGTTGTTTTAATCGACCGAGTGAATCTCGCGCTACACTAAGGGATTGCTTTTCTTTGATGAGTTCTCGGTAAACATCAAACGCAGCAGAAACATTACCTAATCCTTCATCGCAGCGTGCTAAAGTGAAAGCTGCCTCTCTCGCGTATCGGGGTTGTTCAACGAGGTCTATTAAGTATGACTTCGCTGTCTCATACCCTTTTTTTTCTGTATGGAGTTGTGCTAACGCCCATTTCGCGTCTAACAGATAGAAGCTTGACAGATAATCCTTGACGAGCTGCGTATACCATTTTATGGCGCGGTCTGTGTTGTTCATACCTTCGTAAAGTTGAGCGAGTCGATAGATGGCGCAATCTGCAAGTGGATAACTCAACGTGGCGACCCGCGCGTAGTGCCGAACCGCTTGTGGACGATTGCGCAGTTTTTCATAATTATAACCGAGCGCATGATGGATTTTCAGTTTTTCCGACTCGGGCAAATCGGTCTGCAATAAACCTTCAAACTTTGAAATTGCGCGTTTGCGATCACCTTTATCGATGCGCGCGAATGCTTCTTGCCACGCCTCACTATGCCCTTCGTCGGCGGAAACCGGCGTTTCTAATGTGAAGCAGGCACAAACCGATATAAGCAATCCCCACAAAAATAGGCGCGTTATAACAATATTTAGGATGTGTGGATCCGCTTTTTTAGCCAATTGAATTTGACCTCTATCCAAAAAATTTAGATGTTTCATTTTAAACCTTCTCGGTGTCCTCCTGATATTCATTCGCAGAAATAAAATAAAAACGATGATAAAGCTGCTATTCTAACTTTTAATTGTAACGTTACACATAAGTAAAAAGCAACAAAAAATTGAACCGTTATACTTCGGATTTGCGAAATATAGAAACCGCTTGCTAAATTTCGAGACCTTGTGTTACACTTAATACAGGCTTAATGAACTTGCAAATTTAGATTGAGAGCATACTTTTAGAAATAGGGAGAAAATTTGATGGAAATTGTAGCATTCGGAAAAACAGGTTTAAACGTTTCACGGTTGTCGATGGGGACCGGATCAAACGGTTGGAACGGTCGTTCAAACCAGACAGACTTGGGGTTTGATGCCCTCCGCGACCTGCTCCTGTTCGCATACGAGAGAGGCGTAACATTCTGGGATTCTGCCGATCAGTACGGGAGCCATCCACATGTCAAAGCGGCACTCGAAATCTTACCGAGGGAAAGCGTTACGATCACGACAAAGACGACCTCCCGTACAAGGGAGACGGTGGAAGCGGATGTGAAGCGGTTCCTGAAAGAAACCGGTTCTGATTATGTGGATATTGTGTTGCTCCACTGCCTGACACAGGTCGACTGGCCGCAACGTTATCCAGATGCGATGGAGGCACTTGTCCGATGTAAGGAACAGGGGTTGATCCGCGCCCACGGTGTCTCTTGCCACGACTATGGCGCGTTCCAAACATCTGCTATGACAGAATGGGTCGATGTCGTTTTGGCGCGAATTAATCACGCCGGCGTTAGCATGGACGCATCGCCAGCAGATGTGATTCGGACAATGGAACAGATGGCATTTGCAGGCAAAGGGATTTACGGCATGAAAGTCTTAGGCATGGGCAAATTGGCGACAGATGCCGAGAGCCAACGCGAGGCAATCGAATTTGTAATGCGCCTTCCTTGTGTACACGCAATGACGATCGGTATGACCTCGGAAAGCGAAGTAGAGGCGAATGTCACCGTTGTCAACGAATTGACGGAGAAAGGTTTATAGAAACTTTTTATTTTATGTTGGCGCGTGGTGTCTCTATTTCAGGCTGATAATAGCGGGCAGCGCGCGCTGTTAATACGTGAGAGAATACATGGAAAAATACGAAATCGTTATCGGTTTGGAAATCCATGCCGAATTATGCACAAAAAGCAAACTCTTTTGCAACTGTGCCTATACCTTCGGTGCATCGGCGAACGACTGTACCTGTCCAATCTGTTTGGGGATGCCGGGCACATTACCTGTCATTAACAGACGCGCCGTCGAGTTTGCGGTCCGCGCTGGCTTAGCAATGGACTGCGAAATCACCACGTCCAGCAAATTTGATCGGAAGAACTATTTCTACCCAGACTTGCCGAAGAATTACCAAATATCGCAGTATGACATCCCATTGTGTCAAAACGGTCAGGTAACGTTTGAATTTAATGGCGAACAGCAGACCGTCGCGCTTCGCAGAATCCATCTCGAAGAGGATGCGGGTAAATCTATTCATGCCGAAGTTACTGGGGATCCGACCCGTAGTTTTATGGATTTCAACCGTGCGGGTGTGCCACTCCTTGAAATTGTCAGTGAACCTGAAATACACTCCCCTGAAGAAGCGATCGCCTACTGTCGCGCTGTTAAAGAGATTTTAGAATATATTGAAGTCAGCGACTGTAATATGGAAGAGGGGAGCTTACGATGCGAACCGAACCTATCCCTCCGCCCTAAAGGCAGCAAAGAATTGGGGACACGTACAGAGATTAAAAACAAAAACTCGTTTCAGGAACTGATTGATGCCATGGAATATGAGGTCAAACGGCAGGCACGGATTTTAGATGCCGGTGAAGAGGTCGTCCAAGAGACACTCCTATTTGATGCCAGCACTGGCAAGACCGTAGCGATGCGTGGCAAGGAAGAAGCAGACGACTATCGCTACTTCCCGGAACCCGATCTCGTTCATGTCCAGATAAGTGGCGCGTGGATTAAAGAGATCCAGCCATCACTCCCGGAACTCCCCGCAGCGCGTCGGAAACGTTTTATCGCGGATTACGGCATCTCCAAAGAGAACGCCGAACTCCTGACGACAACCCGACACCTCGCCGAATTCTTCGATGAAGCCGCACAACGCAGTGGCGAACCGACCCTCTGTATCAACTGGATTATGGGCGACTTAACCCGACTTCTCAACACGGCAGAAATCGAGATCCAAGATTCAAAAGTCACGCCAGCACATCTCAGTGAACTCATCCAATTGATTGACAGCGCAACCATCAGTGGCAAAATAGCGAAATCTGTGCTGGATGATGCCTTTGAAACCGGCAAAATGCCGAAAGAGATTGTTGAAGAAAAAGGCTTGGCACAGATTACGGATACTTCGGAGATAGAAGCCATCGTCTTGCAGGTTGTGGAGGAGAACCCTGGTCCCGCTCAAGATTACCGTGACGGGACAAAGAAAGCGATCGGATTCCTCGTAGGACAGGTGATGCGCGCCACCCGCGGAAAGGCAAACCCACAACTGGTGAATCAGATTTTGACGCGGGTTTTGTCAGTAGATTGAGGGCATCCAATGGATATTGCCGAGTTAAAAGGCAGACTGTCTGAGATTAAACAGATGGGTTTTGTCGTTTCACTGCGGAGAAGCGATACCGGCATAGGCTATACGCTGGAGACTTTGCTTGGATTGGAGGAAAATAACCTTAAGACTCCTGATTTTGGGGATACAGAGAGGACGCACAAATGGATCGTTCACGCTTGAACATCGCAGAAACGGGTGAATCGTTTGCGGCTGTACATCTCAAGGCGCGTGGGTATAAAATTCTTGAACAAAATTATCGATCGGGACGCGGTGAAATCGATCTCGTTGCACAAGATGGCGATTGTATTGTATTTGTGGAAGTTAAAACGCGACGCAGCCTCAAATTCGGAACCCCGCAAGCAGCTGTAACGACACAAAAACAGCGACAGATTTCCAAAATCGCCTTGAGATATTTACAAGCCCATAGCCGATTCGACGCGCCTTGCCGTTTTGATGTCATCGCAATCCACCTGTCCCCGCAGCTTGAGTTGCTCAAACTTGAACAGATTGAGAGTGCGTTTGAATTTCAAGCCAGAAGCCGATTCTGATTTTTATCTCCTTAATTTATCGTTTTCGGATTGATTTCACCGGCGATCCATGGTATAATCTTAAGTATCAGTTTAGGTGGTGCTATCTGTCCAACGCTGAAAAAATCTGGCTTACTGGATTTCAAGGGAGAAAACTATGAAAAAAATAAAGAAGGTCAAAATTCAAGACAAAATCTTTGAAGAGATCTATACCGCTCACATCCAAAGCAACGGAACCAACTGGCTCGGATGGATTCCAGAGGTTCCAAAAGTCAAATGTGAGGCACCGACAGAAGTCGTCTTACTGAAAACCCTCGAAAAGAGACTTCATGAAGCACTCGTCGCCGAAGAAGAAGCATGGGAAAAGCAGTTCGAGGCAGACGTGAAAGTTGGGAAGCTTGATAAATTTCGCAAAGAAGCACTCGAAGATGTCCGGGCAGGGAGAGTCAAGTATCTATAGATCAAACAGATCAAGGCACATCCACAAGACAACCCGTCGTTTTTGGACGAATTACCGAAGACTTCCAGCACACGTTCAAAGACTTGCCGACAAACAATTTCAACGGCTCAAGGAAAACCCAAGCCACCCTTCCCTTAATTTCAAGAAACTTGAAGGATACGACTATTGGTCAGTCAGAGTTACCAGAGGGTATCGAGCCGTTGCATTTGAAGACGAGGAAGGCTTCGTCTGGTTTTTGATAGGAACACATGATGACGTTTATGCGTTTATGAGAGCCTGAGATAATACGTCGTTATCGAAGGACTACAAGAAGTCGAGTATGATGTTCCACAGCCGTCGTCAAAGATCAGGAAATCTTAAAATCCGTTTCGCATTCCCGCCCATAATACCTGCCAACTCTGCTTCGGATAGATTTGGTAGTAATTCCTCTATAACTGTGGTAAGTTTACCATACCCCGGTTCTTCCAATATCCATGGAAAATCGGTTGCCCACATCAATCGTTTCGCGCCAAATCCGCCCAAAAGCCCACGATGCCATCCTATCAAGTCTTTATACGGGAATTCTTCCCTGCTAAAGGCGTACTGACCGGAGAGATGGACATTAACATTTTCAAATCTCGCGAGCCGATAGGTGGTATGCATAAAAAGGTTGTACCCTGTCACCTGTATCTGAGGTCTGCCGAATTCGTCCCAGCTGAATTTGCCTTTTCCTGGGCACGCTGCGAGATGATTTAGCACGACCCGTACCTGCGGGAATTCTTGAATCAGGTACGGCAGGAGATGCGCGTTGATAGCGTTCGGATAGAGCCACAAAACATAATCACGCTCGGCGGCACATTTCCAAATCGGATAGGCAGCGAACTCGCGGACATCCATCTTCGCAAAAATATCACGGGGTCCCCCAAATGTAGAGAACCGGAACCCAATAATCCCGGTGTTGTCCGTCAGTTCTGCCATGTGTTCAGCCGGGTTCGGATGTCCCTCTGGAACCAATCCGATCCCCAAAAATCTGTTCGGATACGCCTTGAGGCATTGCAGCAGGTAACGATGGTTTTCTATACTTGCACCAGCCATCTGGACAAGGACTGCCTGATCGATCTGATGTTTTTCCATTTCGCCTAACAACTTTTCAACAGGCTCTTCCCGTTCTGCCGGACAAACGGCGGTCGTCTCTCGTGGAAATTCAGGTGATACCTTTGTGAATACATGCAGATGCGAATCAATTCGTGGCATTATGATAAACCTCCCTTCGTTAGCCGTCTAAGCTAAACAGTGCGCGACGTTCTGGGGTTTGGCAGGACGCTGAAATAGCGGCGAACTGTTCCGGTTTGACGCGTCCGGGTGTCCGCTTCTCATAGATCAGGATAATAGATTTACGCGGTGTATCGGAATGATTGTCCATCGAAACGTGCCATCCACAGGAGTTGAACATAATCGCTGTCCCGGCTTTACCTGGGAACGTCTTATGTCCGGTCATACTTTCCTGTCGCATCGGACGCGCATACGGACCTGAATCCGGTTTATGACTGCCCGGTACAAAACCGAATTCCCCACCGCCGGGTTCAACATCGTTGACGTAGATTTGTACTTTGATATGGAGCGGATTGTCATATCCGACATCGGGATGCCATCCTGTGTAACTCACTGGCCACGGTGCCACAGTCCGAACCTGTGGTCCCAATAGAATGAGTTCGTGATCTGTAAATTCCATCAGTGCGCCGTAGTAGCTCGGATAGTCGATAATATCAATGAAAATCGGGTCCTTCTCAAGCGGATTCGGGATGTCATAGAAGGTTGCGGCGGCATCACCTGCCTCGACTCTATCCAGCCATTCGGCTTTGCAAGCGTCTGCCCAATAGTCGAAAGCGTTTTGGAGCCGCTTCAAGTCTTCCCCTTGAATCGCGTTTTCAAAAACAAGATAGCCTTCTTTTTCCCATTGTGCTTTCTGTTCAGGTGTCGGTAGAATCACGGTTTCCCTCCTTGAGACTTGTAAAGTAATATAACAGGCAACAACGGAACCCTGTGAACTTTAGAAGGAACCGCTGTTTGATAAAAAACTATTCTTTACACGCTTTACGCTAAATTAAAATACTTTGCCCCTACCCGCGATTTTCCAAGTTACCTCAACTTTATCGCCGCGAACACCTACGAGTGTATCGTGCAGATTGCTCGTCATCCCCTGATGGAGTGGGATAACTGAGAGGTGTTCACCGACCTTAAATTTGTGTGAACATTCACTGACGTTGACATGTCCGTGTTCGACCGACATGCCGTAAATCTTCGCGTCGGGGTGTTCAATGATGTGTCCATACGGAGTGGGCGGGTAACTGGCAAACGTCTTTTGACCACCATCAATGATAATCCGATCGGACGTTGGCGTGCTAACAACGGTTACGATCACGCGTAAGACACACCGTTCAGGTGTTAGCATCTCCGAATTACCGATGCGGGTTATGCCTTCGTAGACATAAGAGCCGCTCCGAGTCTCTGTGCAGCCGATCTCTTTTGATGCCGCTTCCGAACCTGTGCCACCCCCACTAATTATGTTCACGGGAATCCCGTCGCTTGAGAGCAGGTCAAGCGTTTCTTCGATAAACGGCTTCGCTCGCATGTTGCTCGGATACGTCATGATACCTTGGAAATCGATGCCCTGCGTTTTCATAATTTGTTGTGCAAGGCGTTGCGCTGCTTGGGGTGATTGCACGCCACAGCGTCCACTTCCGGTATCGAGTTCCACGATAACAGGCACAACACAGCCGTCAGTAATTGCCTGTTGAGAGATACCGATTGCTGTCTCTTCTGAATCGAGGGCAACGATAATTCGGGCGCGTTGGACAAGCGCAGTCAACCGTTTCAGTTTCGGTTTCCCGACGATATTATACGGGATCAGGATGTCATCAATCCCCGCATCTACCATCACCTCTGCTTCGCCTAACTTCTGGCAGGTGATACCTTGCGAACCGGCGGCGATTTGCAGTTTAGCGATTTCTGGCACTTTATGCGTCTTTGTATGGACGCGCAGCGGGATACCGAGTTGATGGCAGTGCGTCGCCATGCCGTTGATATTTCGTTCAAGTACGTCCAGATCCGCAAAGAGCGTCGGTGTGTCTAAGGCATCTATGTTCATATTTTCCTCGCAATATGCGTCTATAAGCAACGCGCGACATCAAATAGATTCGCGCCTAATTTACCCGTTGCACACTTTTCTGTCAAGTAGTTCGTGCGACAACGCGTTTATCCTTGATATTTCTGTCGAAATTGGTATAATTACACTTCACGGGCGCGACACAGTTTAAGATATAGGTCAGGACTTACGCAATTTTGATGATATGACACGCCGTTAGCTAGTAAACTCTGAAAAAACAGAGACGTTCTCAGTGCACAGGAGACCAACGGTCTCCTATGCTACAAAAGAGCAACCTGCGTAAGTCCTATAGGTATAACTTTCTCTCAGGAGTATTTAAATAATTGAAACGATTGATTGTTGGCATAACAGGTGCGAGTGCGGGGGTCTATGCGATTCGCCTGCTTGAAGTCCTCGCGGAACATGAGGCTATAGAGGTACATTTGACGATCTCTGCATCGGGTGCGCGTGCACTGTCAGAGGAACTTCAGATTGAGATAGACCTCAATAATTTTGAATTAGAATCGCTTATTGGTGTCTCCTCGCCGCGGGTTATTTACCATCACGAATCGGACATCGCTGCACCGATTGCCAGTGGCTCTTTTCGTACTGAGGGGATGATTGTTGTGCCGTGTAGCATGGGGAGCATCGCTTCTATTGCTGGTGGTATCTCACGTAACCTTATCCAACGCGCTGCGGATGTGTGTATTAAGGAGCGACGTAAACTCGTGTTGGTGCCGCGCGAGACTCCGTTAAGTTCGATTCATCTGGAAAATATGCTTAAGTTGTCGCATATAGGGGTCTGTGTGTTACCAGCAATGCCGGGGTTCTACCACTTCCCCAAAAACGTTGACGATCTGCTGAACTTCGTTGTGACAAAAATTTTGGATCAGTTCGGCATAGATACAAAACTGATCCAACGGTGGAAAGAATAGGCACCTATCTTAAAGTCCGACTGATAAGGCGGATTTAGGGGGCTCAAGGGACGAAAATAACCACAACGAACCGCAAGGAATATAAAAAAATCATTTGATACTATTTCAGGATAACCATCTTTCGTAGGAATGATAAATTGTCTGCCTGCAATTGATAAAAATAGACACCGCTTGCGACGGGTTCGCCAACAGTGTTTTTGCCATCCCAATGCGCTGCACGATGTTTACCTATGTAATACCCCGCAGCCTGATGTCCTAAATTTAGCAAACGAACTAACTGCCCATTCGCAGCATAGATAGCAATTTTCACGTCCGCCGGTTGCTCCAATTGATAAGGTATCCATGTCTCTGGGTTGAACGGATTTGGATAGTTGTGGAACACAGTCGTGTCTTCTGGAACAAGCGTTGGTGCATTAGGTTGTCCTTCGACAACAATGAGTATTTCAATAGGTGGAGAATCAATCGGTTTAGTGGTACTGGAAACGGCTTTAAAATCACGGAGCGTCACGTACGTCCATCCCTCTGCAAGTACAGTGAACTGGATCGAAAGGAGGGTGCCTTGACCCCTGGCCCCACCTTCTGAAGTGCGCACGCCAAAACAATCGGTAATCTTGCCTTGCTTGTCTGGAATCGTGACTTTAAAGTGGGTACTTCCGCCCGCCTGTTTAAGAAAATCCCCTTCGCTAACTTTGTCTGCTTTCAGCACGGTGGGATCAAAAGTAATATCGGTTTGCCAACCGGCTAAATCGGCGAGCTTCTCTGCCTTGAGGTGGACAGTAAACGTTGTGCCGACCGCAATCCGCTGAGTATCCGTGGAAATCAAGAATCCAGGTACTGACACTGTATATTCGGTGCCAGCTTTAAACCCGAAAAAGCCGGTCCAACCGCCCATACCTTCATAAACTGCAACTAACAAGATGTTCGTCCCCGCTTTCAGAGTGACTGCGAATTGATCTTGGTAATCATCAGCCCCCCGATTTGTAGGATGGTTGTGTACCAACGCTCCATTGAGCCAAACTTTGACCGCATCGTCACTCCCGACGAACATCTGCGTTTCTTGCTCCCGTGGCGAATCCAAAGCGATCGATCCGTAAGCAACATGATGATCTATATCGCCGGATCCCAAGCCGGTATCATTTGCCATGTTATTCAGGTTATTGCTCGCTGTCGCCGATATTTCCGCACTGGTCCACACCTTGTCACCAACAGGGTCCCCCACAATTGCGCCGTCGGTAGCGATTTTTTTCTCTGTTACACTACCCTTGCTCATTTGTGCTAAAAAATCTCTTCCAGAAGCAGCAGCATCTGCCCCCTTTCTTCCTTCTGTGGGCGCAATCATCCATAACCACGGGCCCGTTATCTTCGGAGCTGCTTGTTGGAAAGTACCCAGGTTCCCTCCGGATTGAACAATTGTGTTCTCGGACAACCCTTCCAAAGGCGAAAAATCTGATATTCTATTATGACGGAGGTCTAATCGCTCCAAGTTGGTTAATCCTGCGAGTGGCGACACATCTGAAACGTCGTTCTTGCTCAGATTCAATTCTTTCAAATCTGCTAACGCTGCCAAAGGGGACACATCTTTTATCGCGTTATCGTTGAGTGCTAATGTTGTCAATTGCGTTAGCTCCGATAAACCAGAAATATCCGAGATACTGGTGCCTATAATTTTCAAACTTCTCAGTGTTTTTAATCCTTTTAGAGACGGGAGTGTAGTTACCGACTTGTAGCCGCCAAATACTATCTCTTCAAGTATGGGCAACTTTGCTAATGGAGAGAAATCTGAAATGTCAGTGCGTGTAGCGTTTAAGTTTCTCAAACGAAATATTCCGGCAAGCGGCGACACGTCGTCAACAGGATTGTCCGAAATCCCTATCGAGTTCAACCACACGAACCCTTTCAGTGACGATAAATCGGTAATGACATTCCCTGCAAGCCCCAGCACATCCACATTAGTCAAGTGTTCAAGCGGCGAGACATCGGTTATCCTATTCCCATCCAAATAGATTGCCTTCAGGCGCGTTAACTCCGCCAACGGCGATAAATCCGATATTGCATTGTGCCGAAACACTATCCGTTCCAAATTTTTCGCATGCTCGAGTCCTGTCAAACTATTTATGTCGGCTTCATTGGCTTCAAGCTGCGTCAACCTCGCGAGATCCGCCTTCGTAATTACGCCATCCGGAGCCTTGCCGAGTTCTTCAGCAATCGCTGCATGCAGATTCACGTCGGGAATCAGCGTGAATGGTGTCACGCAATCATCACCGTATAAGCAAGTAACGACTGCCTCAAAGTTTGATGTCCACGCGTCACGTTTCACCGTGCCACCATCAATCAGTAGATTCGCCAGCCCGTTCTGTAAACTGGAGTTCTTCTCTATCTTATCACGCAGCACCTCTGTTTCTAAGCCGACAGCCGCCGCAGCGTGAGCAGCATTCAACGGATCTTTAAACCTTTCAGAGAGAAACTGAACGGGCTCTGTGCCATCAACGTCAAACGCATTACCTGTCGCTTCAAGCGCCGCCTTGAAACGTTGTGTATCCTGACGCAAGTACCCATCCATCTCGTTCTGAGGGACATACAAACGAAACACCTCCCCCTTGTCAAAAGGCGGGTCCTCCTTTTTCTCAGTCACTGCACGGACCTCATCCTCAAACAGTTGTATCCCTTTTGCGTGGCAACCGATACACGATTGACCTGTCCGCACAGTCGGATCGCTTGTCTCCGGGTTGCGAACGATCTCTATCGGTGCCGCGTCTATCCGATTCCCGGATGCATCCGTGATATAGTACGCCTGTAAACCGTTGGGAAGATTGAAGACGACTTCACCGCCATCATGTCTAAAGGTAAGTGGATGGATAGAGACATTCTGTATTTCCGCACTACCCGCGAAGTCGTAACTTTTCCAATATGCGCCGTACGGAGATGTGTGCCGTTCCACAACGCGATTATGACTCGACACACCGGAATTGTTGAACCCCGCACGCAATACCTGCTGCTCCGGGGCATCCTGGAGGTTCCCTTCAATGGTTCTCTGGCGGTTCTCTTTAACGTCTATCCCCAGCTGCTTCTCAAGTTCACGATCGGTTGTTGGCAGATCCAGAATGTCGTGATACAGCGGCGGCAGCGAGGCTGTCGCAAGAAACCAATCCACATGGATAAACGGCACTTCACACGCCATCTCTTCGCGAAGGTTCGTTAGTTTCCCATGGAGCCCGGCTTGCGTCTCGGCATCATATTCGATGTCATAAGGATAGATATTCTCAAGTTGTGTCCAGACATCGAGACTATCCCAATCATAATATCGTAGGTCAATGTAGAAGATTGTCTCTTGGGCATCAATAGGTTCGGGATTGATAATTTTTTCCATCCAAGAGAGACTGTTCACCAGTTTCGAGAGTGCAGCCCTATAATCCTTAAGCCTTTCTGGACTTTCACCCGCGTTATAGAGGTGCGTCATTGAAAAATAACGGGCATACGGACGATGAGAAAAAGACAGTGTTTCCAGATGCCGTTGGATAGCCGTGAACATCGTATTGGTCGTAATGAAGTTGACATCGTGCTGGCTCTCCCAACCCGGTGCTCCTGCTTGAATCCATTGTTCAATTTTTTGGATTTGGGGGAAGGGCAATCGTCCACCGAGGGGCATCCGTTTTGTGGGATCGACTTCAAGGAGCCGTGTATAGAGTTTGGAGGCATCAGGTTTTCCTTGGACGACTGCACCGGAAGTAATTAAGTCCTCTGCCGATTCAATCAGAAGGTCGTTTTTAAAGGCACCGCTGGGACCGTGACAGCTGAGACAGCTCTGTTCAAAAATAGCACGCACCTCTTTTGCAAGATTCTGTTGGGCGGACACCCTGCTAAATCCTAATCCGATGGACATCAAGGTTATCAGAGAGAAGTACTTGATAATTTTCATGCTTATCTCACTTCCTTATGATCATTTTGCGCGTAGCTTTAAAATCGCCTGCGATGAGGGTGTAGAAATAGACACCGCTTGCAACGGGTTCACCGACTTCATTGTGTCCATCCCAATATGCTGCTTGACTACGGTTTTGGTAAGTACCAGCATGTTGATGTCCTAAAGCCAATGTCCGCACCAATACCCCATTCGTCGCATAGATACACAGTCTGACATCAGCAGATTCAGCGAGTTGATACGGTATCCACGTCTCTGGGTTAAACGGATTCGGATAGTTTGGCAATAACGCTGTCCTTTCGGGAACCAACAATGTTAAAAGCTGCTGGAGGTTAGTTATCCCTCGCTGGAAAGTGAGCGAGCCGTCATCTTCAATCTCTGCTTGCGCAATCCATGCCCGTATCATCACCGGATCTAATGCAATATCCCCAATAACGAGTGTGGCAGGTGCAGCAGCGATTCCGCTAAGTTCACCGAGATGTTTTGCCACAACGTTGAGGTCAAGGATATTGACAACCCCGTCGCCATTTACGTCCGTCCGTGCGTTGGCGGCGTTCTCGCTCCCGAGGCCCCCTGCGACCAAAATGAGGTCAGAAATATCTGTGATCCCATCTTCGTTTACATCATAAGTGGGAATTTTGACCACAATTCTTTTATTCGGATGGTTCACCGTATAGTCTGCGGCTTCGGCAAAACCAAAGAAACCGCTAAACCCGCCATCGTTGTGATTGTCAATAGCGACCAATAACACATTATCGCCCTGCTTCAAAGTGACCGGGAATGCGTCCTGATAATCATCTGCGAATCGGATGACAGGATTGTAGTGAACCAATTCACCGTTGAGCCAAACCTTGACCCCGTCATTGCTGCCGACGAGCATCGTGGTGTCCTGTTGACGCGGCGCATTCAACGTGACACAACCGTAGACGACATGCTTATTATATCCCGCCGCCCCTATGTCCCAACCAAGGTCCACTGCCATTTCGTCGATATTGTTGGCACTGGTAGGCGAGAGCGTGTGAGCCGTCCACTCGCTCCACTTCTTATCGTCAACCGCTTTGCCCTCTTTTGCCCCAAAAGTGGAGACTTTCACCTCCGTTACGGCACCGCCGCTCGCTTTTGAGAGCAGGTCTGTGTCACCAACACCCGGCCCTGGGACAACGACCCATAGCCAGGGGCCCTCTATTTTCGGACCCGCGGGTGGCATAGGTACACTAACAAAATCCGAGTAGAAGATAGATGTATTCGCTGAGAATCTTTCCAAAATAGACGCGTCTGTTAGCATATTGCCACCCAGCCATAAAAACGCCAAGTTTCGCAAAGCAGTGAGCGCGGACACATCCTTTATCTTGTTTTCACTGAGCTCAAGCCATGTTAGGTTATCCACCGTTCCTAGTGGCGAAACATCTAAAATTTGATTATCGCGGAGGTCTATCCACGTCAATTCTTTTAATCCCGCAAGTGGAGACAGATCGGAGACCTCGTTGTGCTTAAGGTTCAGACGTGTCAACCCCTTTAAATTCGCCAATGCTGAGATGTCTGATATAGCGTTCCCTGCAAGATAGAGCTCCCGTAAACCTGTTATTTTTCCCAAAGCAGAGATGTCCGACAATTCACCTCCGCAAATATTTATATCCTGCAATTTCGGTAATTCTGCCAAAGCGTCAAGATTGCGTATAGGTGACCCCCAAGAGCGATAATGTTGTAAGTTGATTAATCCCGCAAGCGGCGCGAGATCCGCAACAGGAATCTCACTCGCCCCGATCTGTTCAAGCTTTATTAATCTTGCAAGGGGTGATAAATCTATTATATCGTTCTCGTTAACAATTATGCCCCGTAAGTTCGCCAATCCCATGACCGGCGATAGGTCATCTATCTGGTTTTTACTAATATCTAACCAACTCAAGTTGATTAATCCTGAGAGGGGGGATATGTCAGATATGTTGTTACATCGTATACGCACGTCGCGCAGTTTAATCAATACTGCAAGTGGCGATAGGTCGGATATCGAATTGTCATTAATCCTAAGAGATTCGAGGTTCGTGGCGGCTTCGAGTCCCTTCAAATCCTGAATATCTCTGTTTTCTGCCCGAAGCTCCCTGAGTGCGCGCATATCTTCCACAGTAATCTGGGCAGTCGGTACTCTGTTGAGTGTCTCATTGATTACCTCGCGAAGGTTCGCATCGGGAATACTAACAGTTTGTGCCACTGTCGTCAGTGGAATCAAGAAAAGCACCGCATAAAGTGTGAGTGTGCTAATGAAAATGTGTCGCTTTTTAGCGAGTTGCATTTCGTTTTATCTCCTTTATTCGTTGTCGATCATCTTTTTTAAGAAAATCTCGCCATCCAAATCCGGAACGGTGTGCCAACGTGCCGTGATACCACGCCCGACTCCGGTTGTGATCTCCGATAATGCTATAATCTGTGCCTGTCCGCTCCGATTGTAGACTGCCCAGCCATTCGTGAACTTGCGAATAAATAGGCCCTCGCGGTTTTCGTATAGCTGTGCCTTCTCACCAACAGGTTTACCCAGCGGTGCATCCCAGAACGCATGCCAATGGATACCGTGATGATTTGCGGTGTACAACACATAGCCATTGGAGTGTGTCAGGCCCATTGTCGTAAATGCGCGCATCCAACGGAGATTCGTTGCACTCTCTGGCACTTCGGTTTCAACACCCCAACCTTTGAGACAATTAACCTGTGGTGAACGGAGGTTTTCCTCTGCCCAAGATAGCGTGCTTTCGATCTCCATCAACTCCTCGTAACTGGAACCACTTTGCATAAAGAGCCCATTGATGTAAGGCGCTGCCTGCATCGGTTTAAGATGTCCCGAATTGACGATTATTAGGAAATCATCTCCAACCTCGGCGCGGATACGTCTCAGAATCACTGATCGCGCCTGCTGCTCCGCTTCCAACGCCCGATGCCCCTTAAGAACTGGCCCATCCTCGTTCCATGAGCCGATATAAATACCATCGTAAAGTCCACACTTTTTAACAGCAACTGCTTGTTGAACAATTATGTCCTGCACGTCAGGATGTGTAAAATCGATTAAGAACGCTGCCCCCTCATCACCACTTCCTGAAACTCTGTTTCCCGCTGCATCTCTTATCCAAGGAAAATCATCGTCATACACGGCTTTATAAAGAGGTGAATCAGGATCTGCTCTCCTCATGGGAATATCGAGAATGAAAATCTTATCTCGGTTCTTCTCGATCAAGGCATCACGCCGTTTTCGAGTCGCCACCAAACTTCCAGATAGATTAAATCCGTGCACCGTTCTTCGGAAACGTAAGCCAAATTCGGGACTCCAAGATAGATCGTGATGTGCTAATTGGGCTTCATAAGATAATGCAGGCCGGTTTAATATGCGCCCCCACGCTCTGAAAGTAGAAGGAAAACTCCGGTTTTGGATTCGCGCTTGAATTGGAAGTCCCGGTGATTCGCAAATTTCATCATAGTGGAAGTTGACAAGGGAAAGGGCACCAAGCGGGCTGTAATCCACAACCGAATTTCCGTGAATCCGTAATTCTTCCAGCCGCGTTAGATTTTCAAGTGGACGGACATCCGTAATGTGATTGTTAGCCAACCACAAATCCGTGAGCCTTGTTAAATTTGCGATCGGTGTAATGTTTTCAATTTGATTGGCATGAAGGTGAAGACTCTCCAAGCGCGTCAAATTTGCCAGCGGACGAATATCTGAAATCCGACAGACTGCCATATTCAGCATTCGCAATTGGACGAGACCTGCTAAAGGTGAAAGGTCTGAGATAGGATTGCCTTCAAGCAGCGCGCTTGTCAAATGCGCTGCATACTCCAATCCTATAAGACTTGTTATCTGACGCTCTTCGGCACTCAATGCAGTCAATTGTTCCATGTCCAATTGCGTCAGTGGATCATCATCCGGGATCCCAAGTGCTTCGCGAACTGCGGCACGCAAGTTTGGATCTGGCATCCACGTCTCAACGTCTTCTGAAGATGCCAACGCATTGGATGTTGAGACCTTCTCAGACACCTCTGAGCCGGCACTGTTCTTTTTATTCATCGCGCTAACTTGCCCAGCTTGATTTCGCGCAGCGGGTTTTGCGTTAAACTCGAAAACGGCAGGGACATCAATAATTTCGATGGTGGGTTCGGATTCTGCCTCGAAACTATAAGGCGGTTGAAAACGCATGAGGTATTGATTGCTGCCACCAAGCAATAAAGCAATGAACACTGCCGTCGCGCCCAAAGCCGCCCACGGTACCAGAGGACTTTGCGCTGGATCGGGTGTCGGTTTCAGGTCAGCAACTTCCTGCATAATGTTCTGACTTATATGCGCCGATAGGTGTACGCCCTCAAGTACTTCTTGGACCAAAAGTTCTTCACTGTTTTTCAAACGTTTTCGTGCCCGATGGAGACGACTATCAATCGTCCCTACAGAAACCCCCAAGAATTTGCCAATTTCCTTTGCTGTCATTTCGCCGAGATAGTGGAGCGTGACAACCGTGCGTTCACTCTCTGGGAGCCTTTCCAAAATTTTCTCAACGATTTCGTAACGACGCTCTCTGGAGGCTGTCTCTCGTTTTTCTGATATATAACGCCTGTATGCGGATGCTTCTATTTCTTGCACAGACACCTCTTGCAGGGATTGTGTCACAAATTTCTGCTTTCGCTGCCAATCAATGCAGCGTCGATTGGCGATAACATAGAGCCATCCAGCAAATTGGTCAGGGTTCGCGAGTGTAGAGAGATTTTTGTATGCTTGTAAGAAGGTGTCTTGGGTAATCTCTTCAGCATAATGAAAATCGCCGATCTTCCGCCACGCGAGCGCGTGAACGCCTTTTTGGTACTTTTGGACTAACGTATTGAATGCCGAATCATCACCCGATAAAATACGTTTAATCAATTGCGCATCGTCTTCTATTTTCATGCCAGATTCCTTCTTATACTTATAAACTCAGCCGCCTCATCAAAGGCAAGGCGTATCAACTTGAAAATTTGTTATAATGAACAGATTGGTTCGTGTCTGCATTCGCCAAAAGTTTTAATCAAACATAGTGTCCCTTAAAATTAGGCGACGCGATCCGGTTCCTACCCTATCATTATTAAAGACGAAATTTTAGGGTAGAAAACTTGCATAATTTAAAAAAATAAAAAACTGGGTTTTTTAGGAATCATTTGGTAGGGGCAGGGATCAGATTTTGGAACCTGGCATCGCGATTTAGAGATCGCTCCTACCGTGGACGGACGGGTAGCTCATACCATTCTGAAAATAAACATAGCATACCCGACGTTTCTGAAAAGGTCTACAGGCGCACAAAATAGAAGTTTATGCTACACGCACAGCACTTATTTTTCTTTCAACCGATTGTAACGTACCTGCCAGAGCCACCACAAGACTGCCGGGATAAGCGGTAGGACTGTCATTCCCCAAAGGATCGTTCCTACATGAAACCGATCTAAGAGTGCGCCGACAATCGCTGTGCCGATACCTCCCATAAGTGTGAAGAAGGCAAACTCGGTGCCGAAGATACGTCCCCGAATCTCGTTTGGGGCGCGTTGTAGGAGGAGTTGGGTCGAAAATACCCACGCAATGCCGCCGCCGATGCTGCGGATGAATCCTCCGATAAGCACTTCCACCAAACCAAACAACGGGGCAGTAACGATAAGTCCGAGTGCACCAATCAAATACCCGATACTAATGCTAACACGGAGCGGCTTATCACGGTCGCCCGTCCAATGTCGCGCGAGAATAGGTCCAATACCGCTACCGACACCGTTCATACAATACATCAATCCCAAACTCATCGCGCCACCGACACCGATGACGAAATGGTTCTTGGCAATCTCAACCTGTACGACTTGAAACCCAGATGAGAGCAGGAGGGCTATCGCTGCCTTATGCATCGCGATGAAGAAGATGTCGGGGTGCTGACGCATATAGCGGAACGCTGAAGGTTTTGGGCGTGCAGTTGTTCCATGCGCTTCGGACGCGGAACTCGGCAGTTTGATCCCGAACAGAAATACGGCTGAAAGGACGAAGGTTAATCCATCAATAAAAAAAGCCGTCTGGCTGCCAAAGAGCCCGGTTGTGAGTCCACCGATCGCAGCACCGATGGCAAGCATGACCGACCATGTGGCAGCACCGAGCGCATTCGCGGTGCCGAGTTCACGCGGAGAGGTAACGTCTGGTAGAATCGCACTCCGAGCAGGACTGAAGAACCCACTTACGGCAAACAAGAGGGTCGTGAGCGTATAGAGCAGCCAGACATCGCTCTCGTCTCGGATAAGTAGAAATCCGAAGACAATGAAGACGCGAACGAAGTCGGTGATGATTAAAAGGTATTTCCGGTTGTAACGGTCCGCACATATCCCTGCAATCGGCGCGACGAAAAACGGTGCGAACATCCGAATGGTAAACAGAACACCTACAGCGAGACTTGATCCAGTTAAGTCATCAATTAATATTGCAGAGGCGATGAGGTTAAACCAATCGCCAAGCAGGCTGACGAGTTGCCCACACCAGAGCCAACGGAAGTTGGAATTCTGGCGAATCAGTTGAATATACCCGATAGGTTTTTGCGGATAGCTCGACGCATCCGTCTCACGCTGGCGATTTCCATCGGACTTTATTGGCGTGTGTTCCTGTTTAGACAATTAAAGGCTCCAGTGCTCATTGATCGGTTTCTGGTAGACTTCAATGTTTCCTGCCACGACTTCCTCATAATCGACTGCCTGTCCGCATGCGTTGGATTCGTAAATCGCTTCGCAGATTGATTTTGCGCGGAGTCCGGCTTCGGCATCGAGTTCCGGTGGACGGTTGTTCTCTATTGCATCTACGAAATCATAACACTCCAACACAACGCCATCGGCGAAATTATGGGGGAAGAGTCGTGCCTTTTCTTCCTCCGAAAGGCTTGCCCTGTAAGCATCCATGAGGTCTTTCATACTATGGCGTGTTCCATCTTTAAGGATAACCTCAGCACCGTCAAAGGGACCGTGGAAGATATCGCCCTTATCAAGCAAACAGCCTTCACTACCGTAGTAGACAACGTGATGGAAATCGTGTCCGACCGCTGCCCACGTACAGGTCCAAAGTCCGATGACACCACTTTTGAAGTTGATTGTCGCCACCCAAGTGTCCTCTTGCTCGTTCTTCACGATCTCACCATCTTTGGTAACTCGCAAATCTTCAAATTGACCGACGCGTGCGTATACCGTGCTCGGATCGCCGAAGAGATAGCGTAGCGTATCACAATAGTGCGCGCCGGAATCCATGACCATCCCACCGCCGCCGAGTGTGAGGTCCAGTCGCCAGTGCCAATCGCTTTCTGGGTTCGGTGCACGGTAGCTGGCGTGCTGTGCTGAAAACATTCGTAAGTCACCGAGCATCTGTTTATCGTTCATCAGCCATTCTGCTGTGCGTCGGCTCGGCATCCTTCGGATATTCTCAGCCGTTGCAGCGATTTTATTGTTCGCTTTCGCGGCGTTAATAATCGCGCGACTCGCCTTGACGGTAACTCCCACCGGTTTCTCTATCATGACGTTGACACCGTTGTTGAGACACTTAATCGCGTTGATATGGTGGTGTGCATGCGATGTACAAATGTCAGCCCCGTCCAAGTCCGCTTGTGCGAGCATTGTATCGGTATCGTCAAACACTGCCGGTTTTTTACCGGTAACCTCTTTAACGCGTTCTGCGAATTGATCTGCCCGTTCTTTAACCGCATCGCACATCGCGACGAGTTCGACCTTCCCAGGCTCCGTTTGATGTATGGTCAGGTAGGCGTTGAGATGTCCATTTGCCATCCCGCCACACCCGATAATTGCAATTTGAACCGCCATGATTTCTCCTTTTCCGGTAAGCGTGTTAATCTAATGTATTACAATACCACAGACGCGTTTTTTTCGCAAGTTGAACACAGGTTTTCCTCAAAATTTAATTTGACAAATCACCTTCCCTATTGTATATTATATATCTATTGTTTTACTCCTCTTATTGGATATCCAAATCCAAGTGAGAATCTGTCTGCTCGCTCCTTGCATCGCAATGTAAACATAGATTTCTGGACGGTACCAACATTGAAAATCCCATTGTTCCATCCATTCAACAGATATTCCGAGAAAGTCGGGCAGCCCCCCGGAACCCTTATTTATCTTGGCGAAGAGCAAACGGAACCTGTTCGGATTACCATCATTGATTATGATGAAACACACTATGAAGAAGAAGAAGTGCAAACAGTTGAAGAATGTGTGCCTTTCATAGATACTGAGACTGTAACGTGGATTCAGATTGATGGGCTTCATGAGATACCTATCATTGAGGAGGTTGGGGAGTGTTTTGGTGTCGATCCCCTTTTACTTGAGGATATGATGAACCCAACCCATCTTCCTAAGATGGAGGTCTATGAAGACTATGTTTTTATTTTATTCAAACACCTCGACTATGACGTTCCATCCGCCGGGGTCTCCAGAGAGCAAATTAGCCTTATCATCGGTCCCAATTTTGTTGTCTCCCTGCAAGAAAACCGTGGCGAAATCTTCACATCTATCCGAAATAGGCTCCGAAATGCACAAGGCAGAATTCGACAGATGCAATCCGGTTACCTCGCTTATGCCTTGATAGACATTATTGTTGACCATTACTTCATAGTCTTGGACGAAATCAATGAACGGATTCAAGAATTGGAAGCAGAAATTATGGAGGATCCGTCACCAGAAGTTCTTGCAAAAATCAATGTTTTAAGAGCGGAACAGCAGTTGCTACGTAGACCGATTCTCCCGTTACGGGACGTTCTCATTGAAATTTTGGCGGATGAAATTCCGTTACTTGGCGAAAATACACAGCCATATTTCCGCGATGTTTACGATCATCTCATTCAGGTAATTCAGATGTTAGAGATTATCCGGGCGGCTGTTTCAGGACTCTTCGATATCTATACCTCGGCAGTGAGTCATAGGATGAATGAAGTGATGAAGGTGCTAACCGTTGTTGCAACCTTCTTTATTCCGCTAACGTTTATCGCCGGAATTTACGGCATGAATTTTAAGTTTATGCCTGAACTTGAATCGCAGTGGGGATACCCAGTTGTCCTGTTAGCGATGTTGGGCATTAGTATTGGCATGTTTGTCTTTTTCAAATTCAAAAAATGGCTTTAAATTTTTGATAACTGACTGCAGCACAGCAGGCATTAAATTGTCAGAATTGATTGTTAAATAAGGAGTTGTCGCGTGAAAATTTTGAATCCTATACGTTTTGTAACAAGACTGGCTGCGATTCTATTGTTAACCTGCCAGTTACTAATATTTAGTAGTTGCGACGAATATGAAAGTTGGACAAACGATCCGCCTGAGATCAATACTTTCACCGTTCCAAAAGAGGTGCGCTACGGTGAAAGCGTTGAACTTAAAGTCGGCGTTTCCGATCCTGAGAACGACGAATTAACCTACACATGGGAAGTATCCGCTGGCGCATTAGCGGCTGAACAGGGTGCAGAGATTCAGTGGACGGCTCCCGCGCTTCCCGATTCAGAAATCGCGCCCGACCAGACGGTTACGGTTCATGTGTCGATCAGAGACGAGGGTGAAGAGACCGTCTCAAAGTCCGCCGCAATTACCGTCTATTCAAAATCCTACAGGGTCGCCGAAGCACTCAGCGGTTCATACGAACTCGTGCGAACCCAGTTAGCAGGTGAGACGACTGAGGCATTCGGATCCATGCGACTGACAACCGCAACATTTACAAGAGAATATCAGAGTAACAATACATTCTTTTTCGGTTCCTATAAACTGATTGAACCGTTTGATGAAAGAAAAGGGACAATCTACTGGTTCTCTGATGGGAGCACCGAACCGATTGTGAGTACGTATACGTGGGACGGTGAATTGTTAGTCCTCTTTTGGACAGCGACTTCTACCGGACATGTCTACCAGAAGTTGAATTAACTAGGACTTACGCATATCGCTCTTTTGTACCACGATGCACTTCGCATCTGGGCGAGTACGCCGCAAATCTGTTAGATTGTGACACCAGAACGCTGTGTTTTCAGAAGAATTTCATCTAACAGAGCCACCTATAGCCAAAAGTGCGTAAGTCCTGATTAAAAAAAAGTCAAAATTTTCATACAGGCAGGGCGATTTAGTTTTACACATTCACTTTATATCTCTGTGGAGCCTCTTCTGTAGAAGCACGCTGTGCTCGCGATCTTCCACAAAAAACGTCAACTTATGTAAACCAAAACGAAAATCAAAACCGAAAACTAAATAGTCCTGTTCATACAGGGCATTGTGAAAAATGACAATAGAAAGGAAAAATCACATCAATTCGACAAAGACTTCATTTGCGAGGAAAAGTCCGCGTAGGGTGAGATGGAGATGCGTGGCTGTGCGTTCCAACAATCCCAAATCCATCCATTTTTTTAGAATACTCCCAAATACAACTTCTATTTCTTCACCAAATCGGTCTTGATAGGCTTCAACGGAGATGCCTTCGCGTTTGCGGAGTGCGAGCATAAGTGTTTCCGCTTTTTCAGCGTGTCCGGTCAGGCGTTCGCTGTCGGCGACCGGCTTGTTACGGTCAGAGAGTTGTTTAATATAAGGTGCGATGCCTCGGATGTTGGAATAGCGCACGCCGTTAATATACCCCCACGCACCGACACCGAGTCCGATGCAGGGTTGGTTGTTCCAATAGACGAGGTTGTGCCGCGCGTGTCGGTCCGGTTTGGCGAAGTTACAGATTTCGTAGTGTTCGTACCCGTGCATCGTGAGTGTCTCAATCGTGTATTGGAACATATCGGCTTCCGTGTCTTCAGTCGGTAGATGGAGTTCACCGGCTTGCCACGATTCATAAAACGGGGTCGCCTCCTCCATGACAAGATTATAGGCAGAGATATGGTCGGGGGCGAGAGCAATGACTCCGTTTAAGGTGTCGTGCCACATTTCCATCGTCTGCTCCGGGAGCGCGAAAATCAGGTCGATGTTGATGTTTTCAAAACCACCGTCGCGGGCGAGATGGTAACTTTCAAGGAACTCGGCAACGCTATGGATTCTGCCTAACTGTTTCAGTGTCTCGTCTTGCATGGCTTGCAGTCCGAAGCTGAGTCGGTTTACGCCGTTGTCTCGCATGATGCGGAGTTTCTCGGTATCGACGGTGCCGGGGTTGCATTCCACGGTGATCTCAGTGTCCGATGTGATTCGGAAATGCTGATGAATATCGGTGAATAATTGCCCTAAGGCGTTGGCAGAGAGGATAGACGGGGTGCCACCACCGATGAAGATTGTCTGTAAAGGTTCGGTTTCTGGCGCGTAAAGTGCTATCTCTGTGCGGAGTGCTTGTAGATATGCTTTCGCCTGCTCCTTGTGGAAGGTGTATGTATTGAAGGCGCAATAGTAGCATTTCGTCGCACAAAATGGGATGTGGATGTATATGGAAGTAGCGGTTTTATGAGAATAGTTCATACAGCGTGTGGGCGGTTTTCTCGTGCTTCTATCGAAAATTTAAACCCTAACTCGTGCAGTATTTGGCGTATCGTATTAAGTTGTGGATTTCCATTTTCGGTAAGGACTTTGTTAAGCCCTTCATCGGTAAGGCTGAGACGTTCAGCTAATTTAGATATACCTCCCTGTGCCTCTGCTACATCTCTGACCGCGATTAAAAACGCATTTATGTCCTCATCTTTTTCATAATCCTCAAGCGCGACGGAAAGATATATCCTTGCGTCTTCTGGATCGCGTAGTTGCTCAATATGATAGTCTTTGAATGTTCTGTAGTTATGCATTCTTTCACCCCTTATGAAGTATATGTTTTCCAATCTATTTTTGCCTTTACAATGTCTTGCCTTTGTGAACCTTTGTCGCCTCCTCGTAATAGCAAAATAGTATCATCTCCTATTTTGCCAAAGTAAATTCGGTACCCTGATCCAAACTGCAGCCGTAATTCAAAAACACCGTCTCCTACTGACCGATGATCACCTAAATTCCCACTTTTTTCAATCCTTCTGAGGCGACTACGAATTCTCGCTGCTGTTACTTTATCCCTAATAGCAGAGATCCATTCTATAAAGGGCTCATTTCCATTTCGGTTTTGATATATTTCTAATTCCATAGCACCCAATTAAATTAATGAACCGCGTTAAATTCGAGCCCGATTCGGATGGCTGAACCTGTGTCTGCGTAAGAGAACGCCTCGTTAATCTCGCCGAACGGGAAGGTATCGGAGATAATTTTGTGGAACGGGTACCTGTCTCGTGTGCGGCTGAGGAAGTCAAGTGCGCGCGGAATAACCCACGGTTCGTAGACGATGACCCCGCGGATCGCTTTGCTACAGCGGACGATGTTGCCCGGATCAATCTCTGTCGGGAATCCGAGGTTGATATTTCCGATCCAGAGGTAGCGTCCCCCCCATCGGAGCATCTCTATACCTTCAGCGAGGACGCGAGGCGATCCGACAAACTCGGCGACGAGATCCGCGCCGATGGCACCCGTCAGATCAAGGACGTATTCCACGCGTGATTTCATGTCGATTTCGTCAACGTTGAGCGTCTCATCTGCACCGAATTCGCGTGCGAGTGTGAGCCGTGCAGGTAATCGGTCAAGGACGATGATTTTTCCGGCGCCCATCTCCCGTGCGACTGCCGTTGCGTAGAGCCCGAGTCCGCCTGCACCTTGAATGACCACCGTATCGCCGAGCGTGATGCCGATCTGGTTCAGTCCGTAGATAACTTCGGACAAGGCGCAGTTGATCGGTGATACAAGCGCGTCTGAAAGTTCGTTGGGAACTTTGAACACCCAATGTCCCGGTTTCATGTAGTAGTATTCGCCGTAAGCACCGTGGAAATGCGGCGGCTGCTCACTGGAGACACCGAGCCAATCTCGGTATCGGTTCGGACATCCCGGTTTCCCGTTGAGGCACATCCAGCAGCGTTGGCACGGCTTGAAATAGGAGTAAACGATCCGATCGCCTTCGGTAAGCCGTTGTCCGATGCTATCCGTTGTGATATTGCGTCCCATCGCTTCGATTGTGCCGATCATTTCGTGTCCGAGCACCTGCGGGATACCGCTCTCGATTTTGGGACCGTGTCCGCGCCAGAAATGTAGATCAGAGCCGCAGATGTTCGCCATTCGGATACGCACGAGCATATCGTCGGGTGTAACGGACGGGATCGGGTATTCCCGGAATTCCATCGGCATTTGTGCCTGCGTGAAGATAGCGACTTTTCCGGTATTCATTTTTTAGATTTCCCTTAACTAAACAGCGACAACTCGTTGTTGTCCCTTCCTATTTTCTGACGGAATAATACGGATTTCAATATCGCGATTCAATTGGTTCAGAAACGTCAACAATCGTTCTACACTATAATGATTAAACTTTCCCTGTTTTAGGCGGGATATCTCAGGCTGCTTCACGCCTAAAATCTTTGCTGCTTCAGACTGGGTTAACTTGCGATCTTCTATAATTTGGAACACCTCAAATCCAAGCTTCGCTTTAAGAAATAGTTCCTCCGCGTCGGGCAAGTCCAAATCCTTAAAGACATTACCTGAGCTCTTTTCAAATTTAATCCTCTTGCTCATAATATTCCTCCAGTTCTTGTGCCATTTTGAAGCGCCTCTTGATAAGACTTCTTAATATTCATCAAAGTTGACGACTTTCCAACGTCCATCAATCTGTTCGGTCTGGATGACGACTTTTCGGGTATGCGTTGTCGTGTCACTGATTTTGATGGTGAGTTGGTAGTTGAACAGGACGTGCGCCTCGTCTTCCTCTTGCCCGATGGGTTCATAAGCAATATCTGGCACTTCATCGAATTGTTGTCCCGGTTCTCGTACTTCGCTCACACGTGCGATTTCGTCTTCAAGTTTTTGTGCAGCGAGTCCGTGGCTGAGTAGGAGTGCCGCGGCTTGGTCTGCACGTTGGTAATAGTTATAGATAAAGTCTTCACTGACCGCGCGCGGGGAGTTCCTGTTTGAACAGGCGAATACCAATAGCGTTAGCAGTAGCAGGTATCGTGGTTTCATGTTCACCTCTCTTTTGCACGGATCATTGCGACGTTGAAGATACGGCGTTCATAGCCGTGTGCAGGACTGTTCACCACCTTGCCTAACGCCCAAAGCGTTGAGGAGCTGCCCCCGTCGAAGTTGATGGCGTGTTTGATGCCGAGTTCACTGAAAAATCTGCCCATATCGTAGAGCGTCATCCCCATACTGTATCCGGGGTGCCTGCCATCGATAGCAATGAGGAAGAGTTTATCGTCGTTAAACCCTAAAGCACTCCGCGGGTGACGTGAGGCACCATTTCGGTGTGCGTAGGCACTCTGGCCGCGAGACCTGCCGAACGCAACCAGTTCAGGTTCGACCTCGCCGTCTCGGACGAGCCTTAGGTTTCCGCCGACACCTCGCTGTACCTGCTGCCATTTTTTAGGGGTCAGCGCGATTTCCAGTGTGCCGGTTGCTGACGCAGTAATTATCTTAAGCCAATGGCGTGCGGTGCGTTGCTCCATTGCGAGAACGACACCGTTCCGCGGTATGGTACTGTCACCACGCCGGTTGGTCCCAACGACGACGAATCTGCTGGTGTATTTTCCAGTCAGCGGAAGTTCAAGTTTTTCGAGTATGAACTCGTAGGCTCGACGTGTGAGTGTCCTGTGTCCAAAACGTGGGGTATAGAGGACCACCGGCGCAGTCGAATCACAGATTTGGTTGATGGCATCAATAGAAAGTGTGTCTTGGCTGCCGTCGATGCGGAGTTTCCCGTTGAGTTGGACGCTGTCGAGCAGGAATTCACCGTCTGGTGTGACACCGAAACTGGTTTCACCCCACGGTGAGGGTGGTGAATAGCCCCATCTATCGCGTGCTATCGGAATGCTGACGAGTTCCCCGTCTTGAATGTGCAGGTTAAAAGTCATGCCGCCGCGTCCATAAGAGTCGCCTCGGATACCGAAACTGCCGTTGACACCTGCCAGTGGAAGGATATCTCTTTTCATGAGTCGGCGAGTCGCATCCGTAATGGTCTCACGCCCTATAATTTGATCGTTGGCGAGTTCGATGTCGAATTCGAGATTCGTTGCGCTGCGATCCATCTCCGCAACGTAAACGGCGGCACCGCCGACCCACCAGTAACGATGCAGCCGAAAGCCTGAGGGCCAGCGTTTCTGTTCGAGTGCATCGCGTTGTCTGACGGTGTCAGGTAGCCGCTCGGAAAACTTATCTGTTGCAGCGATGCTGCCGAAGAAGAAATGGTCCATACCCCGCAGCGCACTAAGGACCACAACAAAGATCAGAATGAGTACGCAGACCGTAATGAATCGTGTGAGGTGAGATCTGTTTTCTTTTCGCATTTTTTCTTTATGAGATACGACTCGCTTTCAAGCCGGTACCGGTGAGGATCGATACGACTCGGTCTCCTGATGTTACGATACCTGCGTCTCGGAACTTCTGATATGCTTTGACAACTACGGCGGAAGTCGGTTCGACATAGATGCCTTTTGCGGCGAGTGTCGTCAGTCCTGTTTTGATGTCTTCGTCACCGACAGTTGTAAACGCGCCGTTTGTGGTTGTGAGTGCCTCCAAAATCAGCTGCCCCCGGATAGGAAGTTCCGCTGTAATTCCTTCAGCGAGCGTTTTACCGGTCTGCGTCATTCGTGTAACGGACGGTGTCTTATTAACGTCCGCCTTGTAAATTGGGCAACAGACATCGGGTTGAACGCCGAGGAGCCGCGGGACATTTTTAATCAGCCCTTGCGTCTGTAGTTCGCTGAAACCGATGTAAAGTCCTAAATAGATACTCCCAAAACCGACGGGACAGATAACGTGTGTCGGAGGTTGCCATCCGAGCTGCTCAACGATTTCGTAGGCAAGCGTTTTCGTGCCTTCAAAAAAGAATGGATGCCAGTTGTGGGAGGCGTAACAGGTGCGCTCTGCTGCGTATTTCACTGCTTCCGTCGTTGCCATGCGGTTTCCCGGCACCAATTTTAACTCGGCACCATAAGCGGAAATCTGTTTTAATTTTCCTGGCGAGGTGGATTCCGGGCAGTAGATGGTGCAGTGGATACCCGCTCTTGCACTGTAGGCGGCGATCGCTGCGCCTGCGTTGCCCGATGAATCCTCAACGACCGCCTCAACCCCAAGTGCCTTGAGGTGTGTAAGCAAAACAGACGCGCCCCTATCCTTATAGGAACCCGTTGGACAGAGATAATCTAATTTGACGAAATGTTCTGGCGCGTTAACATCCAGCGGAACGAGTGGTGTCATGCCTTCGCCGAGGGTGACAATCTCTGTGTCTGCGTTGATCGGTAGTGCTTCCCGATACCGCCAGAGCGACATCGCTGCCGGCACCTGTGGATTCGGACAGATCCGCGAATCCTTGGCTAAGGTTAAGGCGTTTCCGCAATCGCATTGATACCGTAGCGGCGATATTTCATAGGTTTTATCGCATTTGGTGCAGAGATAGTTCATTGTTAATAGCCGTCAGTCGTTGGCTTTCAGCACTCGGCTTTCAGTCGTTAATTGGTATGCGTACAGGCTGCCAGTCTATGCTATAAAGACACCGCACAAACTGGCAGTCTATGCTACACAGGGAGTTTATTCTTTGCCTGTCTTGAGTTGCCCCCAAGTTGTGGTTAATTTCGCTGCCGGATCGACGGTTTGTGGGATGCCGAACGGACTGTCGGCATCGAAATCTTCCGGCGGTTCAATTGTACTGAACCAGACCCGATTAATCCAGATGGCGCCTCGACCATGCGAGGAGAACCGGAAATCTGAGCCGTTTGCGCGGTTCTCAAACCGTCCGTCTTTGATTTCCCAGATGTGAACGAGCCATTCATCTGTTCCATCGAGTTTTATGGGCAGGAACGCGCCATCGCCTGCACCACGGAAAGCACCGCCAACGGGACCGGCACCGTTGCTATCGTATTGGCAGTTAATCTCCGGTGCTTCATTGGAGTCGAAATACTCCATAACAACCCACGCCTTGTGATCACCGCCAAACAGAAATGTGTCATCAATCTTGAAGTACATGTGATTGTGTCCGGGACCGTTGTAGGGCCACGGGTTCTCTAAGCAATCGACACCGCCTTGCTCAGCAGGTTCCGTTACGCCATCGCCTTGTTCACTTTGGGTCAATAAAACGCCGTTGCTCTCTTCACCGAGGTCCACCCAGATGTAGTTTACACCTTCTTCGGGCTCCTCCGCTGCGAATGTACCGACTGCGATCAGCATACACTGCACTAATATCAGTGCTGTTGTCCATTGGATACGCTTCAACATCATTACCTCCTTAAATTTTGCGTTAAAGTTAACACAGTTTGCGACCTTGAGAAAAAAAGATAGGGTCTTCGGATGCGGTTATTGTTACTTTCGCTATTTGAGAGGATGGTATGTTTTTAGTAAGCCAATAGTTTTGAATTTTCTGTTGGATTTATAGAAGGCAGGGTTACAAACCCTGCCTATACAACGGTTCTATGAACGCTATTTCAAAATGAGCATCCGTTTCGTCTGCTGGAAGGATGGGGTCACCAATTGATAGAAGTAAACACCACTTGCAACAGGTTCGCCTAACGCATTCCGTCCATCCCAATAAGCGGCCCGTTCCGGACTCTTATAGAACCCCGCAGATTGGAAACCGAGCGAAAGCGTCCGAACGAGTTTTCCGCCAGTGTCATAGATGGACACAGACACAGTACCCGCTTCTGAGAGTTGGTACGGAATCCATGTTTCAGGATTGAACGGATTCGGATAGTTTTGGAGCAGGTGGTTTCGCCTCGGCGTGCCGATGCCGTCAAGCATCACGGTCATAACTGCGTTTTCAAGTGTGTCGGCGTTCACCGTGAAGTTGAATTTTTCTGAGACGATATTTCCGTTCGTATCCGTGACGATCAGTTCGAGTCTATCACCGGCTTCCACGACGCTGCGGTATCTGAGGTCAGCAGTCGCAGCAGCAAAATAATTACTGCGTACCTGAGAAGTCATGACAGTGTTCGTCCGGAGGTTTCGGACTTCGACGCTATAGCCGTTGAAGTGTTGTCCACCCGCTAAATGTCCGCTAACAACGAACGCCCACGCTTCTTGAGCAACCCCCCTGTCCCCCCTTATCAAGGGGGTAATGGCAGGTGGTGCTACGGGAGTCTCGGTCTGGTTTGTCCACGCTGTTCCGGTGTAGACAATCGCGCGTGCTTCGGGTAGGTTAACGATGTAGCCTTTCGCGCCTTCAATCGGAAATCCGTCGTCCGGGGCGTTTGGGGTCCATGCCAAAAACGCTTGGTTCGCAGTATCAAGCGTAATAACCGTTGTCGCCCCTATCTTGACTGCAAGCGAGCGTGCTGTCATCTCAACAGTCGGTTTCAACGGCACAGACAGCATGTTCAAACCTTTAGAGAGGTGCATGGAAAAAATATTGCCGAAACCTGCTCCGTTGGGTTGTGTGTTAGGTCTACCGACGAAACCGAGTCTACGCCCATCCGCTAAGTCATAAAATCCGATAATACTTCCATCCTGATTAACATTTCGGACGACAGTGATAGCGCTGCCTGGGAGCCGCACTTCATAGAGGGTGCCATTTGGCAGAAGGATATAGGACCGCAGAATATCGTTTGCAGCTTTGGCTCTGAAGCCGATCATACCGGCATCGGTGATGGTGTTCACAAACAGGAATTCGAGATTCGGCATTGTTGGAAGGTCAATAGTGGTAAAACTACCGTCGGGGTGACGTATGAACCCATGAAACATTCCATCGGCATCCACGTAGCTGCCGACGACAGCACCTGCGGCGTTAACAAAGTCCCCATAAGTATTGATTGCGCCTGGAAATGTAATTGTCAGTTCCCCTGAGAAGGCGTGGCTGACGCCCGCTGCGTCAACGATATTACCGCTCAGTGCGCCCGTTTCGTCACTAAGACCATAGATGTTGGTTTCGGCTGCCCCAGGGAAATCATATTGCCGGAGTTCGCCATTTTCCAAGATGACACCATGGTAAAGACCGTCGCTATCCTTATAGTGTCCGGCAGCTTGTCCACTGTTCCCGAGCGCGTAGAAGTAGGTGTTCTGAGAACCGGGGAAATCGTAGGTCGTAAAAACGCCGTCAATGAGCGTAAAGCCGACTGTTTTTTCACCATCAGCACTCCGCGTGTTTCCGGCGTAATCCCCGAAGTCGTTACTCGCCGCCACTTCCAGAAAATCGACACCGGGAACTTCGATCGTCTCAAAGATATAATCTGCAGTCGGTGTTTCGGCACCAACTTGTGCAACAGCATACCCTATAAAACAGGGGGTTAAACATATAAATAAGACAAAAGCAGTTTTTATGTAGTGATTCATAGTTATCCTTTCTTCATGTGCGTTGAAACCGTTAGTAAACGGTTTCTGTTTATGGTAACCCAGATAAATAAATAGACATATTTGTAGCATAACCTGTTAGGTTGTGCCAGTGTGAATGACCTAAATGGGCATTCAGACTGTTTAAGAGTGCCCAATTATAGTAGATCCTGTAATTATTTATACACTTAGCATCGGTGCGGTTAGGAAACCGCACCTACCGGCGGTTGAAAGTGTGTATTTATTTTTCGGATTTACTATAAGTAAAGTTTTACCATAAATGCGATATTCAAACCGATGCTAAAAGAAATTGCCTACGGATATTATAGCACTTTTCTGTGATATTGACCACTTTTTATTTTTCGCGGATGTGTAAAATTTAGGACTTACGCAAAGTTGACGACAATAGAAGGATTTTCGATCTCTCGTCGAATATAATCATCGTATAAACTTTCTTTGAGACGGTAAATCGTTTGACCCGTCGCCCGTGCAGCACGCGTCAGACTTACCCAAACCGACAAACAGCAGGCAATAGGGTTCCGCTGTCCACGATGATGACGACTTTGGCACTATCATTTCTCACGGCTCGCCAGAGTTGGCGTGCCGGCATACGTTCTGTATTCAGAAAACGGTTGAGTTGATCATGACTCCACTTCTGCGTATGATCGGCAAAATACGTCTGTGTGAAGTTCTGAAAGCCTGCTAACAGAAATTGACAATAATCCAAGAAGAGCGGTTCTCTCTTTTCGGAAAGATTAATGTTGGTCATAATGACAAAGTATAACACATTTTAAGCGATTGCGTAAGTCCTACCTTGGATTGACCCATGAGGCGATGGGCGACACCTCGATTGTCATAAAATAAAAAATAATCTGGATATAATTGGATAGCTTCGTCTAAGTCATCTTAGGACTTACGCAAATTGGGCAAAAATCGGACATTTAGACGCAAAAGCGGTAATTTTTATCCTGTAAACCCCCTCAATCCCCCTTATCAGGGGGACTTTAAGGCGGAATGCGTAAGTCCTATCATCTATCACCTTGTTAATGACGAGATCATTTCTTGCATCAAATGCTACGACTTCCTCAACCGTGTACACAGCATTAGCACCCACTAACTCTGCGGAAACTGATGTACCTTTCGCAACAACGTGAATATTTGTTGCAATTAAATCTCTGCTGACGAAGAACCCGCTACCTTTTTTCTTATCTTGCACTTTTATTAACAGGGCTATAGGATCACTTAACTCTCTATTCTCTTCCACAATAGTACCCTCCTTTAGTTATAGTTCGTATTAGTGTCAAAGAACGCCTCTACTTCCCATGAATCCGTTTATGGCACCCGCCACATACCGCAGTCAGATCGCTAAGCCGTTCTCTACCGATACGTCTATAGGTTTCATGATGCACCTGTGTTGCATGTCTCCTTCCGCACTTTCGACATTTATATCCAGCGCGTTTTAAAATCGTCCGGCGTTTGGTTTGCCATCGTCTCGATTTTCGGTATCGTCTATAGGATCGCTTGTTCATGCCTTATCCTCAAAATCGGTTTTAAATGTTCAAAGACACCGTTGCCTTTACTTCTTAAAACTGTAGCATATCTGATGAGAGCATTCAAGGAAAACCGCGATCCGAACCAGGGTCATTCAATTGTTAAGGAAGAAGAGTAGATAGGAAGCGACGAACAGGATGTTCACAGCGATCAGGCACCACCGTGCGAGTCGGGTCTTCAGTCTCCGGTAGAGGTAGATGGAGGCGATGAGGAAAACGACGCGCGCTATCGGTGCGAAAATACCGGCGTGGTGATTGCGATCCCAATACGAGATCGGACTCTCAAAGACGAAGTCGGAGAGCGGAAAAAAGTGATGGTGCCCGTCGTCGTGATGCGTCAGGAAGTCGAAACCGCAGTGGATGAGCAGGCTCCACGCCAAGACGGTTACACGCTCGGAGTTCAGGAGGTAATACCCGAGCCCTAACAGGATCAGGATGAATGGAATGGCGTTGAAGATGTCGAAAAAATTCTGCCACGATTCCGTGAAGTATAGGGTACCCCAGAGTTCGCGTTCCGGTGTTTTGCGGATAACGCTTTCGATGATGAAGAAGACGAATATCGGTAGGTCGGGCAGCACCGCGCCGATGAAGGCGTAGACGTGAAGGAACGGTTTGTCCCGTTTTGAAAGGAGTGCCATGTTTAAGATGGCGTGCGAATGTGTCGTCATCTTTGTCGCATAACCTGTTAGGGCGTGCCAGTGTGGATGCCTGTCATAGGCATTCACACTGTTAAGGGTACCCAATTAAGCATAGAACTATGTACCATTATAGCGTAGAGACTGTCGGTTGTCTATTAGAATCTTTTTCATGACAGCACGATTCAGTTTTCGATTTTTCGCGCCAATTTTCGACGCCCAGAGTTAAAACTAAATCCCTATGAAAATTTGAAATATTAACTTGACAAGGCTTTTTCGATGGTGTATAATATATATGGACAATCGTTAGGAAACGCGCAACATGGTGGGATGGCTGAGTGGACGAAAGCGGCGGTCTTGAAAACCGTTATGGCGAAAGCCATCGTGGGTTCGAATCCTACTCCCACCGCCACATTATATGGAGAGGTGCAGGAGTGGTTGAACTGGACTGCCTGCTAAGCAGTTATGGCGAAAGCCATCGTGGGTTCGAATCCCACCCTCTCCGTTTTTTTTCGCAATAGGACCCGTGCCGGAAGAAAACCGTATCGGGTGCTTCAATACCAGACAGTACGCGCCTGTAGCTCAGTGGATTAGAGCATCTGACTACGGATCAGAAGGCCAGGGGTTCGAATCCTCTCAGGCGCTTTTAATATCTATATCTCATGACTGGACAGAATGTGGATCGCGACCGTTTCTGGATGGCACAGGCACTTGCATTAGCACGGAAAGCGTCCGACGAAGGTGAAGTACCGGTCGGCGCGATTCTTGTGCGTGAAGATGTCCCTATCGCTGAAGCGTATAACCTACGTGAAGCGTCCGGCAGTCCGATCGCTCACGCGGAGATGCTTGCAATACAGACGGCATCTAAAGAAATTGGGAACTGGCGGTTCACAGATACGACGCTTTATGTGACGTTAGAACCGTGCGCGATGTGCGCCGGGGCGATTGTGTTAGCGCGTATTCCGAAAGTCGTTTACGCCGCAAGCGACCCAAAAGCCGGGGCAGCCGGCACCCTTTACAACATCCTCGAAGATGAACGATTGAACCATCGGGTCGAATTGGTCAGGGGTGTATTGGCGGACGAGAGTAGCGCGCTTCTGAAATCTTTTTTTCAGCAACGCCGCCGTCCACCAAATAAGTGAACCTTAAACGCGTACCGCATCGTTATAGAATTTATAGGACTTACGCGCTTCCTCGCTAAATGTGGAGAGATGCAGGAGTGGTTGAACTGGACAGTCTCGAAAACTGTTGTGGCGCAAGTCACCGTGGGTTCGAATCCCACTCTCTCCGTTCAGCGTAGGTCCATCGGACTTCACGCAGAAGTATCAATTGATGTTTTTTTGGGGCAGTAGCTCAGTTGGGAGAGTGCATCCCTCGCACGGATGAGGTCGGGTTCAAATCCCGTCTGCTCCATACTTATGCGTACTCGCTAACTAATAACCGAAAACTATAATCCGGAGAGATGCAGGAGTTGGTTGAACTGGCATGACTGGAAATCATGTGTGCTGTTTTGCAGTACCGTGGGTTCGAATCCCACTCTCTCCGCCAGTTTTTTTACATATAATTGAGCCTTGACTATGCTAGGTGGGGAGGTAGCGGTGCCCTGTATCTGCAATCCGCTAAAGCAGGACTGAACCCCCGGTATGCGGCCTGTTTCTGTGAGGTCTGTCCCGCGCACGTAGTGTTGATGGTTGGGTCTTGAGCAACGAGCACTTGTCGAACCCCGTCAGGTCCGGAAGGAAGCAGCGGTAGATGAGTTGCGCGTGTGACGCAAGGGTGCCTGACCTGAGCCAACGACGCGGGCAACGCTTGGAGGAATTTGTCAACGCTGGGTGCATAGTCATTTTTTCGGCGTATCAACACGGCTGTCCGCGTCCGGTCCCCCGACCTAAACCTATGAGAGAGGATTCGCAATGTCTTACGAGGTTCTCGCCCAAAGATGGCGTCCACAAAACTTCAGTGACGTTGTCGGACAGGAGCACGTTACCACAACACTAAAAAATCAGATTCTGTCTGAACGCGTCGGACACGCCTATCTTTTCTGGGGACCCCGCGGCACCGGCAAAACAACCGTCGCTCGTATCCTCGCAAAAGCTGTCAACTGCCCGAACCGTAACCAAAACACCGAATTCGACACCAGCCAAACCGCGGAACCTTGTAACCAATGCGTCTTCTGTGAAGAAATTTCGCAAGGCAGGGCACTCGATGTCCTTGAAATGGATGCCGCCTCCAATCGCGGTATCGATACAATCAGAGACCTTCGCGAAAACGTAAAACTCTCACCCGCCACCTGTACCTACAAAATCTATATCATCGATGAAGTACACATGCTCACAACGGAGGGGTTCAACGCCCTGCTTAAAACGCTTGAAGAACCGCCGCCACACGTTATCTTCATCATGGCAACCACAGAACACGCCAAAATCCCGAAAACGATCAGCTCCCGCTGTCAAGACTTCGATTTCCGGCACCTCGAACATGAAAAAATTATCGAACGGTTACAACTGATCTCCGAAACCGAAGAGGTCTCCGCCGATAACGATGTACTGACGCTTATCACCCGTCAATCTGAAGGCTGTTTACGCGACGCTGAGAACCTATTGGAACGTCTCGTCTCCTCTGCCGGTAAAGAATTAACGGTCGCAGCGGTCGAACAGATCATCGGACTCGGCTCAAGTGCGCTCCTCCGAGAACTCACAGCCGCGATTATAGCGAGGGACCTCGCAAAGAGCCTAAAAACGCTCAACAACCTCGCGAAACAGGGAACAGACCTGTCGCAATGTCTCGATCAATTGGTCGCTTACTTTCGAGACCTGCGACTCTTGGCAATCGACGACGGTTTAAGCGAACTGATTCAGAGTCCGAAGTCAGACCTGCCAGAACTCAAGCAGAAATCGGAACAAGTATCGGTGAACCGGCTCTCACGGATTATCAAGATTTTGATGCAGACCGACCGCGACATCAAAACGTACGGCTACCCGCAACTCCAATTAGAGGCCGCGTTTATTCAGATGAACTCGATTGAAGAAGGAATTCCGCTCCAAGAGATCGTCGATAAACTCTCCGAACTTGAGCATAAACTGGATACCGCCGGAATTTTAGCACCGCAGAGACAACAGATACCAACGTCAGCTTCTCAGCCACCGGATGAACAGAACGCATCCGCACAGACATCCGTTCCGAAAAGTCAAGAACCGCTATTCTCAAGCCGACCCGATTCAGAAAATAACAGCACAAACACAACACGCGCGGCGAAATCCGAAACGCCCGTCTCACCCCCGGCATCCGCTACCCCCACTTCACTAACCCAGACAGCCACACGCGATCTTAAGGACCTACCGCTATTCTGGGAGGATGTCAAGTCAAAAGTCACATCAATGAAAATCAGAATCGGCTTGTTAGACAAATCTGTACCGACTGTGAACGGTACGGACACCGTTACAATCGCGTGCTCACGCTCGTATCTCTCTATGGTCGCTGAGGACGAGACGAAGATGATTGCCGATGCTATCACACAGGAAGTCGGTCTTCCAGTGAATATCAAACTGGTTCCGTTAGACACGACGACCGAAGCAGAATCTTCTCAAGACGGAACAGAGAAAGACAAACGAAAGACACCACTCATGCGGAAAATTGAAGCACAAGACGATCCGCAGCTCAAAACAGCACTCGAGCTGTTTGAGGCTGAGGTTCTCGAAACCCAATAACAACTGAGACAGTAACCAGTGGCCAGTTACAAGGTAAAGAAAACACTGTGTTATCCGAACACCTCTTAACTGGGTACTGGAAGCGTAGCGTACTGGGTACTGGTTACTTCTCCGCAAGGAAAGTTTAAAATATGAAAATGAATGACCTGATGAAACAGGCGCAACAGATGCAGAAACGGATGCTTGAAATCCGTGAAGAACTTGCAAACCGAACCGTTGAAGCAACCGTCGGTGGTGGTATGGTAACCGCCGTCGTCAACGGGCAGCAAGAGGTTATTTCACTCCGGATTACACCGGAAGTCGTTGACCCAGAAGATACCGAAATGCTTGAAGATTTGATTGTCGCAGCAGTTAACGAAGCACTGCAACAATCCCAGGAATTGATGTCCGCAGAAATGAGCAAATTAACCGGCGGCCTGAAAATTCCAGGACTCCCGTAACACAGTAACCAGTGGCCAGTTACCAGTTAAGAGGTTGATTGGATGCATCAAATGTTTCTGGTAACTGGCAACTGGCAACTGGTAACTTGAAAAAAATGCAAGAATACCCGAAACCGCTGGCGCGGCTCATTACTGAGCTCCAAAAACTCCCGACGATCGGTCAGAAAACAGCACAGCGATTAGCGTTTTTTATGCTGAAACTGCCTGAAACTGAAACCGCCCAAATTGCGGAAGCGATCGCACAGGTAAAACAGCAACTCTCTTATTGTGATGTCTGTGGTACGATTACCGATACGAACCCGTGCTATATCTGTACCAGCCCGCGCCGGAACCAGCAGTTAATCTGCGTCGTTGAAGAATCTGACGATCTCTGGGCGATTGAGAGGACTAACGGCTATACCGGACTCTATCATGTCCTCGGCGGCGTTCTGTCACCCTTAGACGGCACCGGACCCGAGGAACTCGGAATCAATAAACTCTTTCAACGTATCAAGGATTCCGCTAAAAATGAAGTGCCAGTGCAGGAAGTAATTCTCGCAACGAATTGGACAACAGAAGGGCAAGCGACGGCTCTCTATCTTACACAACACTTGGAGATGTTTGATATCGCCGTCACGCGGATCGCTTACGGAATCCCTGTCGGCGGAGATTTGGAATATATTGATGAAGTAACCCTTGCGAAAGCATTGGAAGGCAGGCGAAAAGCTTGATGAACGCGCGAACATTCCGACGATTTTTAATCTATCTCTGTTGCGGTGTGCTGAGCATCGCGTGTGCAGAACCGGACCCCGAGAGCCGAAGTGTAGAACCCACAGGCACAACGCAGGCTACGGTGGGGACCGCTCGCGAGGCGAACGCAACTTTCAGTGCACAACGCGCATTTGCAATATTAGAAAAGCAGTGTGAATTCGGACCGAGACCCCCCGGGTCACCAGCACATCGAGAGACACAGAACTATCTCTTTACGGAACTCCAGAAATATGCGAACAATGTGGCACTGCAACCGCTCGAATACACGGTAGGCACTAAAACGCTGCACCTGAACAATATTTTGGCGGAGTTCGTACCGGGGACTCTACCGGTTACTGGGAAGGGAGAGACTGGAGAGACACTCCTACTCGCTGCCCATTGGGATACGCGTCCCATCGCTGACCACGACCCGAAACCTGAGAATCGGGAAATACCGATCCTCGGAGCTAACGATGGCGCATCCGGAGTCGCCATCCTGCTCGAACTCGCACGGGTCTTTAAGGCACACCCACCGCCCCGGCGGATTGTTATCGTCCTTTTCGATGGTGAAGATTACGGCAGAACCGCTGACGACATGTTTATCGGTTCCCGATTCTTCGCACGAAACCTCGGTAAATGGAAACCGGACTACGGGATTCTCTTAGACATGGTAGGCGACAAGGATTTAACGCTACCGATAGAGGCGAACTCTTGGAACGCTAACCAAGCGTTTACCGCAGCGATATGGAATCGCGCAGCAGCACTCGGATTAGCACCCTTCCAACAACGTTTGGGACCCGCAATTATGGACGATCACGTACCGCTCATCAAGGTCGGGATACCGATGGTAGATATCATCGACTTCGATTACCCATACTGGCACACAATCGAAGACACGGTCGATAAATGTAGTCCGAAAAGTTTAGAAGTGGTCGCAACGCTCGTTATTAGCATCGTTTATGACGGACTCTAATTTAATGGCTAAAAACGTCAGTAACCCCCCGCTAAAGCATGGGGCTTGTGCGAAGCGTAGCCAGCGTTCACTCCACAAGTTAAACTATTGACTACAGTAAAATATCGCAGTATCGTGGCGTGGCAGCCACAAAGTCTGTCTTAAAACGATAGGTCG
>JAJDXV010000103.1 GCA_022823085.1 Candidatus Poribacteria bacterium | reverse complement strand
CAACCCGCTTTTTTGGGTTCAGGTAGGGGACTGACAATCCCCTATTTTCTTATCTATATTGTATCACATAAACCCTTTATTTACAAGGGTTTATGGCGTTTTTCACAACTTTTTGCAAGTCCAAAACGACTAATCCCGTTTGATTTTAATGTTTCTCGCAATACAGGCGGATCAGACCATATTTCTACGTTCTATTCAATTATAGAGGCCGTTGCTGCACTCTCAAGTCTATTTGAGGTTATAGAGAATGGCGAAAAAGTTTGGGATGTGGCAGATCACAACTCCAATATATAAATTGACATAACAAAAACAATTCAAGCCTCTGTAATTTTTACAGAGGCTTGATTGTTGATTCACGATTTTTCCTTGCGATCCAAATTCCAATCTGCTATAATAATTGTATTGTGTTGTTAAAATAAATTAAAAAACAACAAAGTGTTAGAAGCACTCTGTGTTTATAGCGGAGAAAAATAAGGAGAAAAACTATGTATAACCCTACATATCTCGCAAAAGAGATGCATCGTGTTTCAGAGCGTCATAAACAAGCGAATAAAACGCTTTATTCTGACCTTTTAAGAGCACGTTTAAGGGAATTGTTGAATTCTACTGCACAACAAGAAAGCAAGTTAATTGTTGAACAGGAATGTCAAAGAATTCGTAAAAGCGTGTCTTGAAAAACATATACCAACAAGCCGGGCTAAAGCACCGTCTGCTGAATGTTGATACATGTGTAGTATATGTAATTTGATAAAATCTGTCAAGTAAAATTTTTGCTTGACAGATTTTTGTTTGTGTGTTATTATATAATTGCATTGCTGGTAGAGAATGCTATCTGCCCTGCCAAGGGCAGTCTCTACCACCAACCGAATAGCATCGGTAGCAATGTAAGGAGATGGCAATGCGTACACGTAAGTTGAAAATTCAATATACCGATCAATTGGAAGCTATCAATGCCGCTACAGCGTCTGTGTGGTGTGAATGTTTGCGATTAAAAGAAACTTGGGACTATGCTCATGGTTACAGAACAGGTGGCAGGCTTGATAAGTCTTGTGAGTTGTGGATGGATAAGGAATTATCAAAATCGCAACCTTTACATTCACAAAGTATTCAGGAGGTGCGTTCTCGCTATTTCAAAAATCGTAAAGGTTTTCGTGAGTTGCGCAAGAATGGTGATAAAAAAGCAAAGCCTCCCTATCGCGGTAAAACATTTCAAACAACGACTTGGAAGAAATCAGCGATTCGGTTTGTAGGGAAAAGAAAGCTGCGTCTTTCTAATGGTCAGGGTAATGAGCCTTTGTATGTAAATTTACCGAAAAACTTTGATGTGGAATATGCTATAGCACATATTGCGATTGTTGAGTTGGTATATGACAAAGGTCAGTATTCTTTACATTTTGTGTATGGCGTGGAAAAGGCTTTGAAGTCTGATGGCGAAGGTGTTGTAGGCGTTGATATTGGTGAGATACATCCTATAGTCAGTCATAATGGTGTTGATACCTTGATTTTCAATGGGCGGTATATACGAAGTCTATACCGGTTGAGGAACAAGGTGATAGCATCATTTGGCAAAAAGATTGATAGGTGTAAACGCCATTCTAAACGCTGGTGGCATCTTGTGCGTCGCAAATGGAAACGCATCAGAAAAATCGACAATCAGATACGCGATGGGTTACATAAACATACAACGGAGTTTGTAAAATTGTGTGAGAGTGGATATATTGGTACCATTGTGATTGGCGATTTGACGGGTATTCGCGATAATATAGATTATGGCAAACGTGTTAATCAGAAGCTGCATCAATGGGCGTTTGGCAAAGTCACACAACTGATTTCATACAAAGCGAAGGCTTTAGGCATCAAAGTAGAAGTGATTGATGAGGCATATACCTCACAAACCTGCCCAAGATGTGGCAATAAACATAAACCCAGCAATCGCAATTATAAATGCAAATGCGGGTTTTCATATCACCGCGACGGTGTTGGTGCAATTAATATAAGACAAAAGTATCTGGGTTGCTTAGGCGACCCCGTAGTGGCGGCTATGGCACCGCCCGTGGGTATTCGATTAGAAGTCCCACGTTGCTCCGCTTGAGCGGAGAATGTTCCCATGAGGAACAAAAGGAATCTCCAATCTTTAGATTGGAGAGGGTTCAATTGACATGCCACCTAAAACCGTGTATAATACAAGGTAGCATATTTAATAAATTAACTCCACGTGTTCGCACGCAAAAATCAGGGGATTTAAAACCATGATGTCTCCGCGTAGGCAGTCGCGTATCGTCGCGATCCAAATACTATATCAGATTCAACTGACTACCACACCTGTGTCGTCTATCATAGAACAGTTTTGGCGGAGCCAAGCGACATCTGTAAACCTCCGTCCGTTCGCAACACAACTCGTTGAAGGCACCGCGGAACACTTACCGGTGATTGATGACCTACTTCAGAATACTTCCAAAAATTGGAAACTCCACCGGATGCCTATCGTTGACCTGTCAATCTTGCGGTGTGCGACTTACGAACTTCTTTATATAGATGATATAGATCCGGCGACCTCAATCAACGAGGCTGTTGAGATTGCCAAATCTTACAGCACACCGGATTCCCCGAAATTTATTAACGGCGTTTTGGACAATATCCGAAAGAAGTCCGCGGCACCGATACTGGAACACGTCACCCTTGAGAAAACGCAATTACCCCTCTAAAAACACAGCAGATGGCTAACCTGAATAAATTAACACTTTGTCTTCTCTTCCTAATTCCGATGCATTTAAATGCCGCACCGGAATTCAAATTTGTAAACGAATTCGGAGAGAAAGGAGAAGGTGAAGCACAATTCGCAGCAACCGTCTTCATGGCGTTCGGAACCGATGGTGCCGTCTACATAACGGATACAGATAACTTCCGAATCCAGAAGTTCAACGAAAACGGCACGTTTCTATTTGACATCCAGATGCAGGCAGACGGTGCTTTTCGGTTTATAAATCCTACGGCTATTACTGTCGGCACTGATAGTAGCATCTATGTTATGGATTGGATGTTCGCTGAGGTTTCTGGCTTAAACGTCGGTGCGAAAGTCTTTAACTACGGGCCGTGCGTCCATAAATTTGATGCCCAAGGTGCATTTGTCGCGAGTTACCCGATCCAAGATTTCAGCCAACGGATAGCACCGCTTGAAACCGCTGCCCCCGGTTTAGATGCTGAGGGTAATTACGCGCTTATTATCCCACAAGGCGACACAAAACGTGAATTTCTTTTAACAGTAGATACGACCGGAAACCTCTACGTCTGCGACGGCGGAACGATCTACAGACTCAATCGAGAAGGTAAACCGGTTGCACAGTACGCGCTTGCACAACCCGGAACAGGGCGCCTCGTACATCCGGTAGATATGACCATAGATAAACACGGAAATCTTTACGTCGTTGATGAAAAGGGGCATCGCGTGCTGAAGTATAGTACCGATGGAGAATTTTTAAGCACGTTCGGTGAGTATGGTGACAGCGGCGGGCAATTTATCGCACCGTTTCGGATCGCAGCGTTGGCAGACGGGACGCTCCTCGTCGCTGACACGGCGAAGTACCTAAAAGATTTCGCGTCTACCCTTCCGAAACGACTCGACGACCCGACACGACGCTATGACGGTGATGCGCAACTGTTCCGGTACAGGCTACGACGCATCCAACGGTTCACGACAGACGGTGCCTATACACAGAAATTGCTGGTCCCATTCAGGCGAGAGGTAGAAACCGAGGGCGCACTACACCTCAAAGGTATTGACAGCACCGGGAATCTCTACTATCTTGATCCAACAGAATTGGTCTTTAAAAAATATACGCCGACCACAACGTTGATTTCGTCGATGTTCCAGACGGAGCTTAAACTCCGTTATACGCGCGATCTACACGACATCGAAATAGACAATCAGGACGATTTGGATGCCGACCTCCACACCAAATCCGATTTTGACGAGCAGATTATCCAAGATACGGCGTACGCGAATCTGGTCTTCTCTTACGATCTAAATGAATCGCTACGGCTTGCCCTCTCCAATCGGCTCACTTTTGTCCATAGTACCGATACCAGTTACTATCGGGCAAGAGAGTTTGAAGATTTCCGGGGCAGCTTCAACCAAGACGATAGGGCAACGGAAAATTCTTGGGACGATCGCATCCAAATTGACTTCACGTGGATACGCGACCATAGCCTCTACAATTATCGTGAGGCACGCGCGTATGTATACTTTAACGTGATACGCCTCGATTTTATGAGTGAGGCGCTCAGTCCCGCCAACGCCAGGCTCTTCGATTTTTACGCAGACCTCTCCGACTGGGGCGCAGGTTTCCATTACGACTTGGGTCGGAATTTTCGGCTGAATTTTGGAATCACACACTTTTTTGGTGAGAACAGATACACCTACATTGACGAGACGAGTGTCCTCTATGCCACCGGCTTTCAGGAATCGGATTTCACACGGGCTGTCTTGTTCATAAATGGAATCTTTTAAAATAGTTGCAATATATTCCAAAATTAGATATTATCGGATTTGAAATCTTTTTGGAGAGGGGATGAAAAGGACCTGAGCAGATTGGAAGGAGGTATCAGCAGTGCAAACGTATCCATTATCGCAACTTACTGAAGAAACGCTTAACACACTTGTAGAACTGCACGAAGAAGATGGTCTCATAGAAGTGTGGGAAAAAATGCAGATACCCTTGACTGCCGAAGAACGAATGATGCTTGACTACCTCAAGGCAGACAGGCAGCAACGTCACCTCACAAGGTTAAACGAAGCCACCCTCTGGGCCCGAACTATTTATCCGCTCTTAAGACTTGCGGAGCAGGGGCAGGTTTGCGCGTGGGCAGGTGTATTACTGAAAGCCACATATCCCACATTTGAATTAGAAGGAGAAGCCGATGGCGCGCTTGCTCCCGCTGTTGCTGGGAAAATTAGGAGCCCTTACCTCGTTGTCCACGAAGCAAAACGTGGTATTAACGCGTTAGACCCGTTGTGCCAACTTTACGGTGAAATGCTTGCCGCCGCATGGATCAACTGGAAAACAGATACTAAGCCAGAACAACAGATTTTTGGGTGTTACACTATCACCGATGATTGGACCTTCGTAAACGGAAATGTTAGTGAAATTGAGAGCGAAAGACCTGTGTTTCATGTCGAGTTTTCACCGAGATACAACGGTATTTTGGAAGCGGAACGCATTGTACAGCTGCTTAAGTTTATTGTTGCAAAGCGCGTAAACGTCAGCACGTAACAGGAGGTATCAGCATGGCAACTTTTGGGACAGGTGATTATCAATATGAGGTTGTAGAAGGGTGGGGAATGATTCCCCAACTCGGTCTCGTCTCCGGCGTAGCGTGCGACTCCAATGACCGAGTCTATGTCTACAACCGGAGCCCACAACCTGCTATGCTCGTTTTTGAGGCGGATGGCACATTCATCGCCGAGTGGGGTAAAGACATTTTCAAGAAACCGCACGGCATCTGGATAAGTCCAGACGATGAAATTTATACCACAGATACGATTGATCACACCGTGCGAAAATTCTCGCTCGATGGTGAACTCTTGCAGACGTTCGGCACTGTCGATCAGGCAGGCCCACCGGGCGGCCCATTTAATGAACCGACGCGTGCTGTCCTCTCTACTTCGGGGGAGATGTACATTTCTGATGGCTATGGACAGTCGCGTGTACATCGGATGACCGCCGACGGTGAAGTGCTCGTTTCGTGGGGTGCACCGGGGACGGGTCCCGGCGAGTTTAACCTGCCACACGATGTTACCGTAGACCCTAACGACCGCGTCTATATCCTTGATCGCGGGAACCTCCGCTGTCAGATTTTTAATAACGACGGTGAATACTTGACCGAATGGACAGACCTCCGTTCTCCAAATGACCTTTTTATTGACAGTGATAATGTTATCCACATCGCCGAGGGAGGACAACGCATTAGTATCATGACGCTTGATGGAGAAGTTATCGGACGGTGGGGCGAGAAGGGAGACGCTCCCGGACAATTCAGCGATTCTCCACACGGTATCTGGATCGATTCAAACGGGGACATCTATGTCAGCGAAGTCATTGCGGATAGACGTTTCCAAAAATTCGCGAGGATTTAGTCAGTTTTGAAGAACCGTTATTTCTGTTTTAGCGACGCAGCTTACAAGCGCGTATTGCAAGCCATAATTATTTTTATCGGTATTGTCGGTTGCACGTTGGTGTTTGCTGACGAAGGTCATGAGCATTCAGGCGACCGGATAAAAGAGTTGATAAACCGACCGCTGACGCTTCAACTGGCGATTGCTGGGCTCGTGATCTCATTCGTCCTTGGCGGTTTACACGCATTGACACCGGGACACGGGAAAGCCATCGTTGCTGCTTATCTCGTCGGTTCCAAAGGTCGCGTAATTGACGCAGTTTTTCTTGGACTTGTCGTTACCTTTACACACACCTTCAGCGTCATCGCACTCGGCGTCGTCATGCTTGTCGCACAGGAATTTGCGCCGGAGGATATCGTGCCGTGGTTAAGTCTGTTCTCTGGTGTCTTGATTGTTGGTATCGGTGCGTGGTTACTTGCGAAAAATATGAAGCAGTATTACAGTAGCACAGCACAAAGCCAGGCGCATGGGCATCAACACCCACACCCGCACGACCATTCACACGATCATGACCATTCGCATGCGGACGACCCGGATCACGGACACGACCATGAACATGGACACGATCATGACCACTCGCATGCGGACGACCCGGATCACGGACACTCACATTCGCATGATGATGACCACGGACACTCACATGCGGACGACCCCGATCACAACCATGAACTTACACATAGTCATGGTGGGCGGACGCATACGCATGCTGTCCCATCGGAACGGACAGGATTTTGGGGGTTGTTATCGCTCGGCATCTCCGGTGGTATCGTGCCGTGCGTCGATGCGCTCATCGGACTCTTGTTCGCGATTAGTCTTGGCAAACTTGTGTGGGGTTTGATTATCCTGTCTGCTTTCTCATTAGGTCTTGCCGCTGTATTGGTCGCTATCGGTATTTTGATGGTGCTGGCAAAACCGATGATTCAGCGTTTCACAGGCGAAGGTATCTGGCTACAACGGCTACCGATTTTCAGTGCTGCGGTTGTTATCTTACTCGGGGCACTGTTAGTTTTCAAGGCATTCAACACTGTCGGAGTGCATATTTAACAGGACTTACGCACTTAAAGATTTCGTTGAAAAGTAGTAGGCACGCTCTGTCGTGCCGTCCACGCCTATGCAATTCAGACACTCAACACCCTAAGGCACATGCCCCGGACTTTTGTAGCGAAATTGTGTAAGTTCTAATAACCCAAACTTCTTGTAGCACAGGCTGTATGGAGTTTAAGAAAATATTTCGGTAGTTCTATGTATTCCCCAGGCCCGGTAGGTTCGGTTTCCTAACCGAACCGGACTTCGCCAAGAAATTACCGAATTTTAAAATTAATCTTCATTTAGCCTGTGCATTCGCCTTGTAGGAACGCCGAACATGCACAAAGAAACTATCCAATCTGTCCTCGCAGCGGTAGCTACCGGCAATTTTTTAGAAAAATCAAAAGCACTCCTTGCAATTTTAGGTTACCGCAGCGAACGCCCTTTGAACTTTCAGAACAGATAGACGACTTTATCGCTGACTTTCCGGCACTTAACGCGAACACCAGAACCGAACAGGAATTCCGTAGGCATGCAGAATCTGTCCAACTTACGAAATCACCGATGACACGCAACAAACCTTTTTGAGACAGATGCTTTCAATAACGGATGGGCAGCCAGTTTCCTTTTCTTCGTAGCCACGTTAAAAAAGTTAGTTGACGAGATCATCACCACCAAAACCACCATCTTAGATGTGGATCTCATTCCGTTGAAAATGAGATTGACCGTGTGATATATTCTTTACGCAATAAGCCATTTTGGAATTTGTTAAATTAGTTTTCACAATAAATTATTTGAATTTGAAAAGAAAATATTATACAATTATAATAGTCAGAACGTCACTTGGTTGGGAATTTCGGTTGTCCTGCTTGGGGCAATCCCAACCATTACTGACCCAAAAATGCCATCACCGGAGAATGATCAGTAAAAATAGTATCCACACAGCACCTTACAATAGGTAATTATCGGGAAACATATTATGGCGGGAAATAAATCTCTGCACGCTGCGAATAAAGCAAAGCAGGATGAATTTTACACACAACTCCCAGACATCGAGAAAGAACTAAAGCATTACAGAAAGCATTTTCACGGCAAGACTGTTTACTGCAATTGCGACGATCCCACCATCAGCAATTTCTTTCGCTACTTTCACCTGAATTTCGCGAAACTTGGACTCAAAAGACTGATCACAACCTGCTACAGAAATCAGCAGCCAGACCTATTCAGTAAACACAACATGGAAACCGCTGCCGGAGTTAAGTATGTCGGCAATGGAACAGAACCCACCGTATTTCAACTTAAGGAAGACGGCGATTTCAGGAGTCGGGAATGTATTGAGTTGCTTAAACAAGCAGACATTGTGGTTACAAATCCGCCGTTTTCATTGTTCAGGGAGTATATCGCGCAACTGGTCGAATACGACAAAAAATTTGTCGTTATTGGGAACAAAAATGCGATAACTTACAAAGAGATATTCCCCTTAATCAAGGGAGACAAATTATGGATTGGGCATACCCCTATGAGTCAAGACTTGCTGTTTGATGTGCCAGAAGACTATGCTCAAGAATTACTTAGAACCAAGAAGCAGGGGAGTGCTTATAAAATAGTAGATCAGATTGTAAAAGGCAGATCAGAAAGTATTTGGTTTACCAACCTCGACCATAAGAAACGGCAGGAAGACCTAATTCTTTACAAGAAATACTCTCCTGATGAATATCCGAAGTACGATAATTACGATGCTATCAACGTGGGTAAAACGGCTGATATTCCAGTAGATTATGCTGGAGAAATGGGCGTGCCGATTACCTTCTTGGACAAGCACAATCCCGAACAGTTTGAAATTATCGGTATGGATCGACCCCTCATAACCGAACTAACAGGCAAGCAGAGCAGATTTAAAATCAAAGGCAAAGAGATTTTTGCCCGCATCGTTGTCCGCAACAGGAGAATACAGCAATGAAAATCGAGTTGTTAGACCTCACAGTGGAAGAGCTTGTTGAGGATTACAACGACGATGGCGAAGGCGGCGTGACCGGGTACGGCGGCAAATTGGATATACGACCACCATTTCAACGGGAGTTTATCTACAAAGACAAGGAACGCAATGCCGTCATTGATTCCATCCTGAAAGGATTCCCGTTGAACGTGATGTATTGGGCAGACCGGGAAGACGGTACGTTCGAGATCATTGACGGACAGCAGCGTACAATCTCCATTGCGCAGTATGTGGATGGGGATTTTTCGTTCAATAATCAATACTTCCACAATCTCCCATCAGACAAACAAGAATTGATATTGGATTACAAGTTGATGGTCTACGTTTGTAGTGGGAAAGACAGCGAGAAGTTGGAGTGGTTTAAGACGATCAACATTGCGGGACAGAAGTTGACCAATCAAGAGTTGCGTAACGCTGTTTACGCCGGAACTTGGTTGTCAGATGCCAAGCGATATTTTAGTCGGAACGGTTGCGCTGCATACCAAATCGGCAATGCCTATGTCGATGGTTCGCCAATCCGACAAGCGTACTTGGAGACAGCGATTAAGTGGATCAGCAAAGACCCGATTGAAGACTACATGGGGAAGCATCAGCACGATGAAAACGCGTCACCCTTATGGGAGTATTTTCAATCGGTGATCGATTGGGTTGAATCCACTTTCACGAACACAAGACCCAAAATGATGAGAGGCGTAGATTGGGGTTCGCTGTACAACGCCTTTGGAGATGCCGACCTTGACGCTGATGAGATTGAGCGGGAAACCGCCCGCCTTGTACTTGATGACGATGTCACACAAAAAAAGGGAATATACCCGTACATTCTGACTCGCGAGGAGAAGCACCTGAACATACGTGCCTTTTCAGAGGGCATGAAGCTAAAGGTCTACGAAAAACAGTCCGGCTTTTGTGTTATCTGTGATGATAAATTCACAATCAAAGAGATGGAAGCAGACCATATCACACCCTGGTCCGAAGATGGCAAGACCCGCGAGGATAATTGCCAGATGCTTTGTAAAACGTGTAACAGGGAGAAGTCCGCACGATAATCAGACCGCCCCTGTGCCCAAGTCAGAGGTTTATTCATGAATTAATGAGCATCTGAAAGGGAACGGAAAAAATGAAGCCCATTTTTTTATCTTATGTCCGTGAGAATGAGGAAATAGTTGACAAGTTCTGCCAAGAACTTATATCACGCGGCCTCAAAGTCTGGCTGGATCGGCAGGATCTCAATCCGGGAAGCCGCTGGAAACAAGAGATTCGGAAAGCCATTCGCGAAGGGGCTTTTTTCGTCGCTTGCTTCTCAAAAGAACAGAATAAGAGTGATAAGACTTACATGAATGAGGAACTAACAATCGCAATTGATGAACTACGTCAAAAACCCTCTGAGCGAATCTGGTTTATTCCAGTCAAGTTAAACAGGTGTAAGATTCCTGATCGTAACATTGGTGGAGGGGAAACCTTAAGAGACTTGCACTATATTAATCTTTACAAAGATTGGGATGTCGGCATACAAAGTATACTTAAAGTTGTTCAACCCGAACCATCCGGACCTACTAAACATGAAAATACTTCCGGAAACCGGGTTGACTCGAACACTGCCACGGATTTTTCTGAAGGGTGTATAGATCAAGATAGCACTAATGCAGAGAACACCTTTGACACAGAAAAACGGGATAATAATGCAAAAAAAGTAACAGAGAACTCCCTAAAGGGATTCATTACCTATTCACATGAAGATACTGCAGCAAAGGACGAATTGCGAAAACGCCTTGCCGTCATGGAACAGAAAAATGAACTCACCACTTGGCACGATGGCCAAATCACTGCGGGTGACGAATGGTATGAAAATATTTCTAAAAATCTTGCAGAGGCGGATATACTCCTCTACCTCGTATCTGCAGCAAGTCTTGCCTCTAAAAATTGCAACAAAGAATTGGCAGAAGCATTAGAGAGTAATACAAAGGTTATTCCAATTATTCTTGAGCATTGCGACTGGATGCAGCATCAAATCAGCGACTTTGAGGTTCTTCCTCTCAAAGGTAAACCTATCTCCAAATGGGAGGATCCGAGCGAAGGCTGGCAAAATGTGGTGGACGGTATTCGAGCAGCCATTAACAAAATGCAGGTTCAGGAAAAACCCTCTCGCAGTGTAACACCTGAAGAAGTAGAGATTCTATCCGAGTTAGTATTCCAAAAAGGCAACTTCCTGATGATGCTGGATCAAATGGACGAGGCGATAGAAGCCTATTTACGTACAATTGAGCTCAATCCGAACCATGCTGCATCTTATAGCAATCGTGGTGCTGCTTATTCGGAAAAAGGCGAACTTGACTGCGCCATTGCCGACTATAACAAAGCGATAGAACTTGACCCCAAACTTGCCAGTGCCTATAGCAATCGTGGGAATGTTTACTACAAGCGAGACGAGATAGATAGAGCCATTGAAGATTATAACAAAGCGATAGAACTTGACCCCAAACTTGCCCATGCCTATTACAATCGCGGCGCTACTTATAGGGCAGAGGGTGCATTTGACCTCGCCATTGCGGACTGTAACAAAGCGATAGAACTTGCCCCTGAGTTTGCCAATGCTTATAATAATCGTGGGTTTGCTTACGCTGAGAAAGGTGAACATGATTTAGCTATCAAAGACTATACTACGGCAATAGAACATCAACCCGATCATGCCAAAGCCTATAACAATCGTGGGGTCGTTTATGGAAAAAAGGGCGATTTTGATGCTGCTATCAAAGACTTTACTAAAGCAATACACTTCAAGGCTGATTATGCCGAAGCCTATAGCAATCGTGGGAATGCTCATCGCAAAAAAGGCAAACTTAACCGTGCCCTTGCTGACTGTAACAAAGCGATAGAACTTGACCCTAAACTTGCCGATGCCTATATCAATCGCGGTGCTGTTCACAGTGAAAAGGGGGAGCTTGACCGTGCCCTTGCTGACTATAACAAAGCGATAGAACTTAACCCTAAACTTGCCGAAGCCTATAATAATCGCGGTGCTGCTTATGGGGCAAAGGGTGAATTTGACCGCGCTATTGCTGACTATAACAAAGCGATAGAACTTGACCCTGAGTATGCCGAAGCCTATAACAATCTCGGAGCTGCTTACGCTGAGAAAGGTGAACATGATTTAGCCATCAAAAACTATACTATGGCAATCAGGTATCAACCCGATCATGCCAAAGCCTATCATAATCTCGGTGTTGCTTATGCGAAAAGAGGCGAACTTAACTCTGCTATTGTCAACTTTACCAAGGCGATAGAACTTGATCCTGATCGTGCCGATGCATATTACAATCGCGGGATAACGTGGTTATACCTGCAAGAATGGGAAAACTTCAGATCAGGCTTTTTAGATGCCAGAGATGTAGGTGTAGATATCGCCATAGGTTTTCGTAACACCTTCGGAAGCGTGGAAAACTTTGAGCGGATAACAGGAATTCAGTTGCCCGCGGACATCGCCGCGATGCTGACACTCCGACAGAAATAAGTCATTTGAATCTCGGATGACATGGATTTTTTTTCGATCTGCGTACCGCAAACTTTATGAAGTTTAATTTATTAATTCGGTAATATAAGAACGTGCGATGAATCGCACGACTACGAGCCCACCCGTTTGTAGTAGGGCAATTCATTGCCCGTCAATTACCGAACTGGGATTTCTCACAATTGTTTGGATCATGTAAAAAATAAGTGCTAATGCAACTTTTAACCCCTATGACCATTGACTTCGTGAGAACGAACGCACACATATTTTACAGGAGTGAAAGTTTTCTAATTCCTCTAAACCTAATGACATCAATACGAAATACCGATAAAAAAAACCATTTAATAGACGATTTTATACTGTTTTGTATTGAAAACAAGGTGTTTTTTTTTACATAATGGAGGCATATTAATTAGCATTTTTTAGCATTTTCACAACCGCGTATTGAGAAACCATTGATAAATAGTGGCTTCCGAGTGCTTTTGAGAAATACCAGCCGAAATATTTTCTGAAACTTCATGAAACCTCGCCTACCGGGGGAGGGAACCTGTCTATTTATTTTTAGGATCCATTGTATAATGATTCTTCGGAAAGGAGGGATGTCCCATGGCATACAGCAATTTTACATTAGAAGAAGTCCTGACCACATTTCAACTTGAGATTGTCGAATCTATAGACTTCTTTGCTAACATAGAACCGGTAACACCAAGCCCAGATTTAAGCACAGAGCTCAGAAAAAAAGTCCCCGTTGCCGCCGCGATAAACACAGAAAAAGCGCGTTCCGAACTGATTGTCGCGAATGTTTTATTTGAACTTTTGGAACAATTTGATCACCGTATCAGTTTCTTTTCAGGTATCGACTTCAATGTTGATGTTGAGAATGGTCTGACAGGTGTATGTGACTTTTTAATTAGTCTATCGCCGATGCAATCTTTTTTACAAGCACCTGTGATTGTACTTGTTGAGGCAAAGAAGGACGACCCGGCACCTGGCCTCGGACAGTGTGTTGCTGAGATGCTCGCAGCCCAACGCTTTAATGCTGAAAAAGGAAACGACATTCCTTGTATTTATGGGGCTGCGACTACCGGAACAGAGTGGAAATTCCTCAAATTGAAAGGAAACTGCTTATCTATTGATATAACAGTCTATCCAATCGCGCAGTGTGACAAAATCCTGGGTATCCTTTCCAGCATGGTAAAACAAAAGGCATAAGAGGTTGCAAACACAAGATTAAAAGCGGATTATTTGACGGATTTAGCGATTTTGGGCGGTTTAATATTCGACTATTCAACCATTCGTGAAATTATCATGGAGTAGCTTATGAAACCTTTGGTATCCTATGCTACCACTGATGTGAAGTGAATTATAAAGGAGGAAGCACAGCCCATTATGCCTAACACAGTCGGAATTTTAAGCCCCGGTGATATGGGACATACTGTCGGGAACGTTCTACGTGAAAACGGTTTGCGCGTTATCGCGTGTTTAAAAAATCGGAGCCAACGGACGCGCGAACTCGCTGAGAAGGTAGGCATTGAAGATGTGCCGACGTATCCGCAACTCGTTGCCGAAGCCGACCTTATCCTCTCAATTATGGTACCTGCACAGGCGATGTCCGCTGCGTCCGTCGTCGCGGAGGCGCTGCAACAGACCGACGCAACGCTAACATACACCGACTGCAACGCTATCGCCCCCCAGACGGTTCGTAAATTGGGAGATGTTATCACCGCAGCAGGCGGTACTTTCGTCGATGCATCCATCATCGGACCGCCACCACGAACACCGGGCGCGACGCGTTTCTACGCATCAGGACCGAACCTCGAAACATTCTCCGAACTCAACAATTACGGCTTAGATGTCCGCACACTCAGCGACGAGATAGGACATGCCTCTGCGATTAAGATGTGTTATGCTTCATTGACGAAAGGGCTAACAGCACTCTGCACCGAATTGCTCACCGCTGCATCTGCTTTGGGCGTTTCAGATGCGCTTACGGCGGAGTTTCAATTGAGTCAATCGGCACTTTTTGAACGGATGGAGAGAGGATTACCGGGCATGCCGCCGAAAGCGAGACGCTGGATCGGCGAGATGGAAGAGATCGCTGCAACTTTTGAACACGTCGGATTGACACCGAATATCTTGAAAGGTGCAGCGGATATGTACCGCTTCGTCGGGGACACGCACCTCGCGGATCTCCCCCCAGAGGCTCGTGACGAATTCCCGACTTTAGCCGAACTGATTGAAACCTTGGCGGAAAACCTTAAATCGGAGTAGCGGGTCGCATTCTGTCTATTGTAAACCTAAATTGTTATTTTCAAAGACTCACCTGACTTCACCAAACATTATTTGCTGACGGCTGACAGCCGAATGCTTCTGTCAAACATACCACTGCGCCTGTGCTCTAAAGAACTGTGCATAGAGTCCATTATTTGCCAATAGCGTCTCATGGTCCCCATCCTCAACAATTGTGCCGTTATCAAGGACAAGAATCCGATCACAGGTGCGGACTGAAGACAAGCGATGCGAAATTATCAATGATGTACGTCCGCTACTTCGTTGAATAAATCGTTCATAGATCGCCTGTTCGGCTAAAGGATCAAGGGCAGCGGTCGGTTCATCGAGGACCACCAACCACGGCGTTTCTCGCATGAAACCCCTTGCTGTTGCGATGCGTTGCCACTCGCCGCCGGATAGATCGCGTCCTCCGAAAGTTGGTCCTAACACCGTTTCATAACCCGCGGTGAGTCGATCAATAACCGACGCTGCGCCACCGGCAGTCGATGCCACTTCCATGCGTTCGGGATGTTCGAGATCGCCAAAGATAATGTTCTCACGGGCGGTCAGGTGATAACACGTGAAATCTTGGAACACCGCACTACAATGTGTTAACCACTGCTGACGTGCTTCGTCGTTTAGCGGTGTATCGCCGACGCGAATTACACCCGTTTGTGGGCGGTAGAGCCCAAGCAGCAGGCGTGCCAGTGTGGATTTCCCCGCACCGTTGGGCCCAACAAGTGCCACCCGTTCCCCTTTATTCACTGTTAGGTTTACCTGCCGAAGCACGGGTTCTTGCGCGTTTGGATAGAAAAACGAAACATTTTCTACCTGTAGATGTGAAGGTTCTTGTGAAGCGGTCAGATTCGGTGCTTTCTGAGGCGTTGAAGGGGTGCTGCTTGTAGGAGGGGTTTTCAACCCCGATACCGTGTCAGCATCACGATCCAAAAACGCGTACAAATCTCCTGACAAACGACGCATATCGTCCGCAATCAATAGGAAATAACCCGCAACGCTGTCCCAGATGCCATCTAAGTTGACGATGGCATTAATTGCGGCGATATACTTACCGACAGTAAGTCCGCCACGAAAGACCGCCAGCAATAAAAGTATAAGCGAACAGGCGTATAACAAGGCACGTGAGATACCGATTGCAAGATGCGCTAAAAATTTACGCCGTTCAATTGTCTGTTGTGCTTGTATAAGTTCCTGCCATAACTGTCGCCAGCGTCCTATCCATAAGTCTTGTGCTTGGTATAACCGTACTTCCTTACCTGCGCCCCGATCCGTTAAAATACCCTCTAACGCATCTCGCTCTCGCCTTTGTGGTGTCTGTTGGACATCAAGGCTGTAAGCATCAACAGCAAAGCGGGAGCCACTCCACCAAGACGCTATACCGGTCACCGTCGGCAGCAGTGCTAACAAGGGATGTAGACTCCACAGCACGATACCAAGGGCGGTGACGCTGATTAATTGTTGGATGCTGTCAACGATCCACCACACAATCTCTTCAAGTTCATCACCGGACATAGAACGCGCTCGCGCCAACGCATTTTGGAATTCTGGCGTTTGGAACTCGACCAACTCTATTGTATTGGATTTCTGGACAATACCCTCACTAATCCAAATCTCGATGTTTTCTCGGACATTGAGACGTAACGGTTCTCTTAACTGGTCTGCAAGCGTACTATAGATTTGCAGACCGAGTAGCGCGAGCAGCCAAGGAACAACTTGCCGCCACCAGCCGGCATCACCTATAGCGGCGGTGATTGCGTTGACTAAGTGTTCCGTCACGAAAAACTCGCCTACAGGTAGAACGCCGAGGGATAGTGTGAGAAACATCATCCCTGAAAGCGAGAGCGCGCCACTCCGCCAGACAATCGCGAAAGTACGGAAATATGCGATGATACTCTCTTTCGCAGCCGATCTCCATGTCTTCCATTTTCCATTACCATTTTGCATTTTTAAATTTTCCTTGCGGTTCGTTCAGTTCGGATTTGTTTTTGGTGTTCACTTCCGTAGAGCCGTTCTCCATTTTGCGGCGTACTTGAAGAAACGCCCAAGCAAAAACCCCATAAGCGATCTGCTTCATTCCGATTGGTACCAGTGTGCTTGTGCTTGAAAGAATCTGGCGTAGAGACCATCTTGGGCAAGTAACGCCTCGTGTGTACCGTCTTCAACAATACGCCCTGAATCTAATACCAAGATTCGGTCGGCGAGACGTGCCGATCCGATTCGGTGTGAAATCAGGAACGTCATCCGTCCCGCCGCAAGTTCGACAAAACGTTGGTAAAGTTCGACTTCGGCTTGTGGGTCCAACGCGGCAGTCGGTTCGTCAAGGACAAGGACCTGTGGATTCCTCACTAAAGCCCGTGCAAGCGCGACTTTTTGCCATTCGCCACCAGACAACTCAGCCCCTTCACCCTCTTCACCGAGTGAAGGGTCAAGGAAGGTATCCAAGCCGCGTGGAAAAGTTTGAAAACGCTCCTCGATACCAACCGCACTGATGACGCGCCGGAGTGCTTCGTCGTCAATGTTGAAGTTCGGGGGACCTGGCACCAATTCCTCACGCACAGGTCTGCGAAACCGCGCGAAGTCTTGGAAAACGGCGGCACAGTTAAGGGCGATCTGATCCGGGGCAATTGCGGCGATATTTTTTTCATCGTATCGGATTGTCCCAGCATCGGGCTTGTATAATCCGAGCAGTAATTTGATCAGTGTCGATTTTCCGGCACCGTTCACACCCACAATGCTAACGATCTCTCCGGGACGCACCTGAAAGTTTATGTCTTTTAACACGTCGTCAGTTGCACCCGGATATTGGAAACGTAGATTGCGTACCTCTACACCAGACTGTAAAGGTTGTGGGAATGTCTCAGTTCCTGATTGTGTCCGCGCCGTTTTTCCGCGTTCTAAAAGGAGATGCAAATCACGGAGTAACGGGACATCTTCAAGTATGTTTTGTATGAGTCTGAGCAATCCCTCCAGATTACCTTGAAAGGCTGCAGCGGTTCCGGTAAGAATCACATAATCTCCGATCGTGAGGTTGCCGTCCACAATACGCGCAGCAAGGATGCCAATCGCGACTGCGTAAGCAATCATTTCAGCGATAGTGGTCCCGATGGAGCCTCTCGCTTCCGTCCAGATTTTTGCCAACGACTCTTCCTTCCATTTTTCGTGGTTCGTTCGCCAGCGTCCGAAAAGCAGATTGAAAAGACCATAAAGTCGTACTTCTTGTCCAGAGGAAGTGCCGAGCAGTAAACTCAGCATATAATCCATCATACGCCGTACAGGTGTCGCTGCGTAATCGTGGCTGTACCTACTTTCGGCTGTTTTAACTTTAATCCAAGCGGAGGGTAGCGCCGGTAACACGACGACGAGGACCAGCAGTGGGTCCGCTACCCATAGGAGTACCCCGTACCCTGCCAATGTCACGCAGAGTTGCCCAATCTCCGTTATAAAGCGCAGTAGGTTCGTGAGCCGATGTCCGAGTGCTTGTCGTGCCCGTTGTATCAAATCGTACGTCTGCGGCCGATCAAAAACGGCGAAGTCGATATGCGTTGTCGCCTCGAGTAACGCACCCTGTTGATGGAGTCCGATAAGGTTTCTCATTTTCCATTGCAGGTATCCATCGCAAGTGCCTGCGATGTTTCTGAACATCGCCAAAAGCACGAGTGCTGCCACCCATGGTGCTGCGGTTTCTAAATTCAAATCTGCTTCGTTATCGAGAAAAGCAGCGATGAGGTTCACCAGTTCCTTGCTTGCCCAAAGAATTCCTATCGGGATACACCCGTGTACAAGTGTTAGTAATGCCTGTGCGATCGCGCCAAATCGACTGGCGTGCCATGCAACAAAGAAAAAACGGCGCAGCGTCTTTAGCGCGGACGGACGCGATTCTGGTTCTGTATTGTGGGAATGTGTGTTGTTGGTATCCATCTCTTCACTCCAATAAAAATAGCCTACGGGATTCATTTAATCCGAAGGCTATAAAAAAAATCAATTAAAATTGGAGAATGTAGTCTGACATACTCCCAAGCCTAAAGGAGACCAGGGGTTCTTTTGTTCCTTGTAGAAACATTCCTCGTGTTTAAGACGAGGCAACAGGGACTTCCAAGCGAAAGCCCAAGGGCGGTGCCATGCGGGTAGAACCCATTTCCGCCACTACGGGGGCACCGAAGTGTCCCAGATACTTTTGTCTTATGTTAATCGCACCTACACCGTCGCGGTGATATTTGAATCCGCAACTGCAAGTGTAGTTTCGGTTCGTAGGTTTCTTTCGGTTGCCACATTTCGGGCAAGTTTGCGAAGTATAGGATTCGTCAATTGTTTTGACTTTGATACCGACTGATTTTGCTTTGTAGGTTATCAACTCGTCGATCTTACCGAAAGCCCACTGGTGAAGTTTCTGATTCGCACGTTTGCCATAGCTCATATTGTTTCGGATACCTGTCAAGTCTCCGAGTATTATCGTGCCAATACCTTTCGTTTGGCAGTATTTCACGAACTTCGACGTCTGTTTATGGAGCGCGTCTTTGATTTGGTTATCAATCTTTCGGATCCGTCTCCACTTACGACGTGTCAGTTTCCACCAGCGTTTAGAATGGCGTTTGCACCGACTGATCGTCTGACTAAACTCGGCAAGCACTTTATTTCTATAGCGGTAGAGTGATCTAATATACCGTCCATTGTAGATATGAGTGTCTTGCCCGTCGTGAGAGACAATCGGGTGTATTTCGCCTATATCAACGCCTACGACTTCTTCACCTGTTCCGGGGGTTTCGGTTTCATACTTATACGAGAAATGGAGGGTCCATTGCCCGTAGTTATAGCACAAATCAAGCGTCGCGATATGTTCTGCCTTAGACATATCAAAGTTACTTGGCAAAGGAATATCTATTTTCGGTTGACCTTTTGCCAGAGAGAGTTCAACACGTTTGCCAAAGAGTGTCCCTTCAACAAATCGGATAGCTGACTTTTTGAAACGTGTCGTCATGTCGTTTTTGCGTTTACTTGGTGGTTTCGGTTGCTGAATACTACCGCTCTTTTTCAGAGCAGAATAGGATTTCCAAGACTTGAAATATCGTTGCAATACGGCTTGCCGACTTTGTGAATGCAAGAGTGGATGGGTGAGTTTCTTATCCATCCAACCTTCGCAGTCTTTACCAAAATAGAAATCTCTGTGGGCGTGGGGATACCCGCGTTGATATTGGTAGAAGTTCATGAGCATTAGGCAAGAGTTCCAAACTTCAGCAGAAGCAGCATTGACTTCAGAGAATATCGGTTGTTCTTCTATTTTCAGTGTTTGAGTGCGATAAAAACTTGGCATTTAGACACCTTTTTGGTTCTCAATATACTGCTTAAGAACTTCAAGTGTGACGTTCCCCGCACTCGCAACAAACTTTGAACGTGTCCATAAGCAAGGCAACTTTCGTCTAAGTTCAGGGAACTCGTCGCGAAGCACTTTAGCCGTATATCCTTTAATTTTGCCTATAACACTTGTTACGGATACATTAGGTGGAACACTTGCAAGCAAATGAACATGGTTGGGCATACTTTCAACTTCTCTGACAATATATTGATATGCTTCTTGTTGCTGAAAAATCAAGGCTTTCAAACGATCTTGAATTTCAGGAGATAGAACAGAACGACGATATTTCGCACACCAAATAATATGATATTCACAGGCGTATGTCGTCGTTTCTGTCGTATTATATTTGTGGTCATTATTTGATATATTCATACTATTAATTATACCACAAATAATAGGTATTTTCAAGTTAATTAGCAAAAATAATAGGTTTTGGATATATCAAGCTATTAACCGCTACTACATCCCAAACCTACAAGGATTGGGCTTTGTAGCGGAAGATCAGGTAAACAGCAACGCGAGTAAACTGAAGACGGTACCAACGACGAACAGAAAATCGAGATGCCCTAACAGATTGGAAAGAGAGGATACCAGAGCCGGTGTCCCTTGTGTAATCCCATTGCGCGTCATGCCGAGATAGCTCGGCAATGTATCTGCTAATCCATTTGCGAAGACGCTCAAAGGGGTCGGTTTGAGGATGAGTTTGGAAACCTCCACATCTGGATCCAGTGGCATCCCTGGATTCATCGTAGTTTCTTCAATGTTTGTGAGTTTAACGGTTTCTTGGTAATCTACTAAGTTCTGTTGATAATTTCGGTAATTGGTGGAAAGCGTGAGCGGGACAAGAAGGAGACACATCACAAGGAGCGCGACGAAACGGACGCTCAGAAGATGATGCATTATCTCTTTTTGAATCATAGTCATTAACATATTGAACTCCATTTTATTCTTCTCTGATAGTTAACCGTTTAATCTTTAATTCTATATGGTACTCTTTCAATCATTATCCAGAGATCAGATTTTGTGTGGAACCAAATTTCGCGGAGTGGTATATGACCCCCTTTTATAATTAATGATCTGATTTGAGATCGAAAAGGGTGCATAAAGCGAGAAATCTCGGTTTCAGTGAGATTTTAAAAAATAAAAAAATGAAAGATTGGGGATTCTTTGAGAGAAAGATATGGGATTTTAAGAACGGAAAGAAAACGTGTGCTTGCAAACAAACTGGCACCTGGTGCGCGTTTTTTTTACGGCGCATCAGGTGCCAATTGCTGAACGAGTTTCATTTTTCGATTCCTAATTTTCAGGTTCAGGACGTGTAAGTATCCATGTTTGGAACGCATTCATATCCGCAAAAAACGAGCGCATCAACGTGAACTCACCCGGTGACGCAACGGCACACCGTAACAACCCTTCCGGTTCGCCGTGTATCTCTAAGTTGTCACGCCAAACCTCTTGAAAGACTTTGTTATCATCCGTCATAAACATAGAAGACAGACCGATTTGTAGGATCTTGGAGGACAAATCCTCTGGGTTCTGTTCCATAAGCGGCTCTATCAAATGTGTCTGCTGGAGTTTGTTGAGTTCCTTCATGTTCTCAAGCGGCTCTTGCACCGTTGTCCCCCACGCTCGGGCGATGAAGTAGTAGTTCGACCAAATCTGTAATTCTTTATCGCTTTTACCGGCACCGAGAACTGAATTGATTCTGGTGAGCGCAACGGTTTTCATGTCTTCTGTCGGCATCGCGTCAATATAAGCCTGAAAATCTGCGTAATCCTGTCCGACTTGCGTTTTTAGGTAGGTGAGATACGGTTCACTCGACAAGATGGCTTCTAAATCGCTTGCGTTTTGAGATGTTTCCATCTCCTGTGAAACGCCAAGCAGTTGTGCCAGAAGCTTTTCTTGTTCTTCGTTCAACGGTTCGCGGGCAGACACTCTTAATTCGCGTTTATGTTCGGCTTGCTGCGTATGGATCTCATCCATCTCCTCCATCATGCGACCGAACCACGGCACTACAAAGGCTACACCGGCAACAAGCAACGCAACACCAATACCGATAAGAATCAGAAATATAGGTTTTTTCATTTCTTGTTCTCCTTGGACGTTGGGGTTATGTTCTTATCGTAACATGTTTCAAATCCGATTGCAACTTTTTAAGTACTACCGTTTCTGAAATGCATCAGTTCACTTTTTCGGTAGGAGCGAGCTGTGCTCGTGATTCCTTAATGATTATCTATCTGTTTTTTCTGCTTCAGATTTCTCTTCTGTTTCCGAAGGGGGCTGAATCCATTTTTCAAACGCTGTTGTGTCCTCAAAAAATGAACGCACGAGGGCGAATTCAGCAGGGGTTGTAATCGCAGATCGCAGCAGTCCTTCCGATGAACCGTACTTTTTTAGATGCTCCTGCCACACATCGTGAAAAACCTCGGTGTGCATTACCCCTTCAAGATTCGCCACTGTCGCTATCTGTGTCAATTCTGACATGTGAGCGAACAACTCTGTTGCCGGATAGAGAGCCATCAACGGTTCTATCAGATGTTTGGTTTGGAATTGGATAAGCGAATTCGGACTCGTTGTATCAAAAATGTCCGACTCCTTTACCAACAGTGCGTAGAGTTTGAAGTGGTAGTCCGTGCAAAGAGAGAGTGCCTCTGCTTTTGTTTTCCGTGGTAACATTTTTTTCAAAGAGAACAGCACCTCGGTTTTCTGTTTCGGTGTCGGTGTCGCCTCTACATAAGTCGGAAAATCTTTGTATTCTTTTCCGATTTCCGTTTTCAGATAAGCCAAGTACGGCGCACTGGATAATATTTCGTCCAACGTGCCAGTGTGCTGAAGGAGTTGGCGCAGCAATTTCTCTTGCGTCTCGGTCAACGGTTTTCTGACCAACTCCTCCAGTGCCTTTTTGCGTTTTTTGTGTTGTGCCATTGCATCTTTCACGTCTGTCAGCATTTCACCGACGAATTCGTTTTCAGGCTTCGCTTCGGATCCATTTTCTTCTGCCGACACGAGGACATCATTGAAGCAGATGGCGAGAAAGATGAACGATAAAAGCAGAACAGTGTATTTCACAGCAGTGATATTCGTAAGTTGCTTCACGGTTGGACCTCCGGTGGTAAAGGTTGCGGACGGATTTCGCGTGGGTTGGACCTTGATTGTGGTCCTTCTGTCGCTTGTTTGGAGAGCCACGCTTCTATTTCGGTAGACGAATTAAACCGTTCTAAAAGATAGTTTGCTGCGTCTGCATCGGTTTCAAGGAGCTGCAAAAGCCCTGCGTCCGGCCCGTTTTGAGATAACATCTCTCTGATAGCATTGATTCGATCTGCCGACATCGGTGGTGGCGGTTCCGTTTGGGATTTCTCCGTCGCAACCACACTGTTTTCGTCTGAACGGGTAGGCGACACCTCAGTTGATTCGGTTGCGGATGTTGTGGCTTGCGGTGTTGGTGTCAATGGGGCTGTATCTTGCGTTTCAGTCTCCGTAAACGTCGGTAAAAATGTAGACATGTCTTCCGGGACCGTATACTGGATGTTCTCTAATTCGCCTGCCACCAGAATCTGATCTGTCATCCATCTCATCTGTTGACCTATCTCGCCTTTAAAGTTGGCAAGTGCCCAAAATTGGAAATCCTGCTCTCTGGCGAGGCCCGTTGTAACGGCCATCATTACCTTTTGAAAATCGCCGGGTGTATCGGCAACGATTTTATGGATGCGTTCCGCCATTTCGGCTTCATAATCCGCAGGTTCACCTTCAGGAAAATGCTCTCGGAAAGCCTTTTGTGAAATTTCTGCCAAGTCAAATTTCGGACCGTCTTCATCCATTCCAATAATAACGTTCAGGAATTCTTGGAGATTAAAATCAGGAAATTCACCTTCTTCTACACCTTCCATTCTCTCTTGCATGAACTTCATACCAGCATCAAGTCGAGCCGATAACTCTGGCCCCAAAGCTTTTTTCATCCGCTCGATGTCTTTTGAGCGCAGTGCCGCTTTGTATTCATCCATATCTATGTCATCTATGCTTGGCAAGGATGCTTGAGCGGTTGCATTAGTTCCTTGTGAACGGGTTGTGTTCTCAGTTTGGGACACTTTACTTGGTGTGACGCTTTCCTGAACCGATTCTGTTTCAATAGGTGCCTCGGTTTGAGGATTTGGAGTCCGTAAAAACGCCACGCCTATGAGAGAGAGAAAGCATAACCCTATAATAATCGGAAACAGACGATTTTTCATGAGAGACCTCCTATGTTTTTCAATGTTATGGAATACTAATCGTTTTCGTTTTCAAGCGAGATGTGGAACATCCCGCGCGTTTCAGTCGCGATATAAAGCCTGTTACCCTTGACAACAAACGCGATAACAGTATCAGGAACTTCCGGTGAAATCTGCTCCCATCTATTCCGGCTATCTAATTGATAGACCCCTTTATCACCGACAGCATAAATCGTCGTTCCTGCTGCAGCCATTCGGTCGATAACGATGTGATTACCATCATTATCCGTAAGTGCCTGCCAATGCTCACCGTCCACCGATGTCAAGACCCCTGTGTCTGTCGCGACGTATACTGCTGAACCCCCAAAGACGATCTCGTTGAAATCTTCAAAGCGGAGTGGGAGATTTGGCGTTAAGTCTTTCCATGTGTCCCCAGCATCAGGGGATCGCAGGAGATGGCCATCTCGTTTTCCGACGTAGACGGTTTCCCCTGAAACGGCGATTCGAAGACCGTTGTCAAATGGATTGTCAGACGGTTGCGTCGTATCTATCAACCCCGTGTCTGTCCACTCAGGATCTCCGAGTGTCCATCGGAAAAGTCGTTGCTTGTGTTCCACATAGAATGTGTCATTATTGATTGCGAACCCATTCGGCGACAGTTCAAATGGGTTCTCAACATTTGTCTGCTGCTCTACATTTACGGAATCATCAGTTATGTCTTGCTTTGAAGCTATCGGCGATTCGGCACCTTGTGTCTGCGTCTGGATATCATTCGCAAAAATCGGGCTGTCTTGGATCGGAACAAGCCTATTATCATCTGCAGAAAAGCGGAGAATCCGCAATCTGTTTTCTGCAACTGCGTCTTTTGCGGCAACGTAAAGTACATCGTCAGAAACCGATAATTTCGGAAACGTTAACAGATTCAACTGAGGTCCGTTCTCTGCGGGTTGCAGTGTGGATTCACCGGTATTGGGCGGAAGTGGTTCCCAAGAATCCCCATCATCAATGGATTTGGAGACCCATGTGATGGTGCTCGTGTAAATCGCATTCTTGTCTGCGACTAAGTTAAATATCCTTGTACCGACGATGCCTTTGGTAAATGGGTGCCACGATTTACCACCGTCGGTTGAACGTGTCAGTTCGAGAATACCGGCTTTGATGAACGTGTTTTCATCTACTGTTACGGCAGGAGATACGCCCATCACCATTGAATTCATCATCGCGTTTATGTCAAATGTCTCTGTACCAAAACTGGAACCGAGGTCTGTCCATGTTTTTCCTGCATCCGTTGAGCGGAAATTGGTCATAAACCCTAATGCTAAGAGCGTCTCTCCAGCTGCCATAACTTTGATGCCTGGTGAGATTTTCATCATAATTTGCGTCGCGGGTGAATCACTTGTAGGCGTTATCTCGGTCCATGAATCTCCAAAGTCGGGGGAGTGGAAAATTTCCCACGCGCTTGAATTTTCGTCTTCCATAAGTTGTCCAGCATACGCCACCCCGTCTTCAGGAGTACGCAATTGCGTAAAGTCGGGCCCTGTCCCTACATAGAGATGGTTTTTAGAGACGGCTAAGGAGTGGATGGCTTTAGTCGTTTCTATCGGTAATTTTTCCCAAGTCCCCGCATGTATGCGATAGAGTCCCTGATTTGTGCCAATGAACACTGTATTTTCAATAACAGCAATTGTAAAATTGGACCTGTCTTCGACTTTATCTCCGAATGGAATCCACAGTTCACGAGCATCGGTAGATCGGAAAACCTGATTTTTAAGCACAAGATAGAGGGCATCATCGGTTGCGACAAGTCCCGTCGTATCTCCTTTCGGGTGCTCACCGAGGACCATCCAGTTCTCGCCTCTGTCTGTTGAGGCAAATACTTTACCGGTAGAGACAAGGTAGAGCGTCCCATCTCGTTCAGCCATCTGTGTACCACCACTCGTTGCTATGGATGTGTTGATGAGTGTCCATGCGGATGCGTTAGGTGTTAATCTATAGATGCCAATAGGTGAAGGGGCGTATATGTCCCCTGTGGTACTCATATGCAAAGCCGACGCGGTCGTGCTCTCTGGACCACTTGCTTGTACCCACTGCTGCTGTGTTGACGGGCGCGTCTCTTTTTCTATCTGCGCTGCACCAGGTGTAACAGGTTCTGAAAGTTGCGGGCCGGAAGCACTGCTCTTACCGGGTGTCTCAAAACGTCCGGCTTGGTTGCGTAAATCCGGTTTCGCTTGTGTGTCAAGGACGACGGGGGCATCAATGATTTCGACAGTCATTTCGGAGCGTGCGTCTATATCATAAGGTTGCTGGAAGCGAGCAAGGTATTGAGAACCGACACCCATGATGAGGAAGAGAAATAGTGCTGTCGCAGCAGAGACTGCCCACGGCACAATAGGTTTACCACCAGACGGGGCAATCGGTTTCAGGCGCGAAACCTCGCGCATGATATTCTCCGTGAGATTCGGCGTAATCTGAAAATGCTCCAAAGCCTCTCGAACCATCGGTTCTTCTTGTTTCAATCGCTGCTGCGCACGACGAAGCCGACTCTTAATAGTATTCACAGAGACACCCAGAAACGCACCGATATCTGCAGCCGACATATCGCCGAAATAATGCAGTGTAATAACTGTCCGATCACTCTCTTGTAACTTCGCAAGCAGCCGCTTGACAACCTCTCGTTTCGCTTCAGCTATTGTTTGCTCGTTTTCCTCAATAACATATCGAGAGTACGTCGCTTTCTCTAATTGTGTGCTATCCGTTTCCTCAATGGACTGTGTCTGCAGACGCTTTTTACGCAGCCACATCTTACAGTTATTCGCCGCGATGACGTAGAGCCAACTCGTAAAACGCTGCGGTTTCTTCAATGTGGGGAGCTTCTGGTACGCCTTCAGAAACGTATCCTGTGTAATCTCCTCGGCGATATGGAAGTCCCCGATTTTCCGCCACACAAGCGCGTGAACCGGTTTTTGATACTTTTTCACGAGTTCACTGAAAGCACTATCATCGCCATCAAGGATGCGGTGAACGAGTTCAACATCACTATTTTTCATGGTATTACCTCCGATTACTTTATAATGATGCGTATGGGTACTGAAATGGGTGCATAATTCCGTAATAATTTGTCTGCGTGGGTTCAATTTTATTTTATATCAATTTCTGATTCAAGGTATTTTGAGAAAAAAACTCGTCCACAAAATGCTTGTGGACGAGTTAAAAAACAGTCTATCGCATCGGCTACATGCCGAGTATCATTCCGAAGGTTTGAATGAGTGGCTTGAAATCACCGAGGGTGAGGCGCAATTTCGCATCAATTCCGCTCTCCCGGGCTTTGGCGGAAAAACCGATGCTGTAATTCTCTGGTAGGTTCGTGAACATATTAGAGAACATCGGTATCATCATCGAACTACCAAAATCCGATTGCTCTATCAATGGCAACATGCTTTTAAAGGCTATAATTGGCGAAACTGCCAGCAGGATATTGTTATCGGTCCCTAATTTTTCTATGAGACCCTGATAACTCGGATGATTAGAAAACTTTTCACCGTTTCCGGTTTTCCTATCAAGAGCCGTTTGAAGTAATTGCGGATTCGTTCCTGTTGAAAAAAGGAGCTGTCCATCGGTAAAAGCGTAATACCAATGCCATTCGGCTGGTATCATATCAATACCAAGCGTCTGGTCAATGCTTTGAAGTTCTGTTTCTTGAAAAGCCGCTTTGAGGTTCGGAAAGATGTAGCTTTTGATTTCAACACCGTTGTGTATTGTAGACTGCCCCGCATAAGCATCCTTGAAGTTGAGTTTCTCCAGAAACATCTCGTCTATGTCGGTTTTTGCACGCTGTTCATTTTTCAGTTCATAGATGAACAGATAATTCGGTAAAGTGCCATCTCCAAAACTGGTAGAGACACTCCATCGGTCCGACAGGGACTCATAAAACGCCTTCACCTGTTCGAGGAGTCGATCTCCTTTTTCTTGTTTTCTTTGGAGGTCTTGTGGTGTAAAGTCTAACCAAGACGTGCTTATCTCGGTTAGCAGCTTTGAACTCCCTTGGAAGGCAGCGTTCAAAGTAGCGCGGTCTGGAAGCTCTCCGAGGTGTGTTAATTCAGCGGATACTTCTTGGAGGACATTCCGAAACTCGCTATCTTTTTTGAATTCCATGGATGGCGTAATTTGTATGTCAGTCCCTTCTACTTGAAGCTTAGCGTTTACGGACTGCATCTGTGCAACAAACGCTATCTGTTCTCCCGATATATTTTTAAGTGAGGCACCTATCATCAAGGAGAGTTGATCATTGTCTGGGAGGTTATCTATCATTGATTGCCATTCTTCCTCAATGGGTCCGTTGAGAGAAGCGGTAATGCCTTCCATATTGAAGCAGACACCTAACTGATCCGTACCTCCTAAAATATCGGCAAGAAAAGTCTCGAAATTCGGATTTGCTGTGATAGCCTGCATCGTGCCGTTATGGGTATCAATAACGTTTTCACAGGTTTCGCTGTGTTCTGAGATGATGAGCGTATCGTCCAAAATGGTGAAAATCTTGCCGTCTCCGTTGGCGTTCCAATAGGTTACGCCTTTATATTCTGTCTCCGCGTTTTCGCTAACTTCCGTTTCAATTATCTGCTGCATTGCCTGAGGGGCTGTTAGATGGACGGCTACCGCGAGACGCAGCGGCTTCATATTGGTGAAGAAGATCGCGAAATCTTGATTCAAATCCAACCCGATGGCTTCAAAATCGGCTAAACTCTCAAAATTAGCATCAAAGGTACTCGCTAAAATTTGCACAAGAATCTTTGACGCTCCTAATTGCGGTGAGAGTTCTGTAATTAGTGTGTTAATCCTGTTATTTAATTCAAGCAGGTTGGGACAGTAAATAAGCCCCAACGTTTTTTGCGGAATAAATCGTAGAACGCTATCGTCTGAAACGGCAACAGCTGAAGGCGTATCTGCCGTTTGATTCGGATCCGCGATGCTGAGATGTGCGACTGTTGTCAGAAGAACGAATGCTATGAGCAGCAAGGGTAAAAATTTCTTTATCATTTTTTCTCCTCGGGAGTGGACGCTTATGCGTACATCCACTCTGGGTTTAGGGAATAGCGTATTGATCTCGGATATATATTACAGGACTTACGCAATTTTGACTGCAGCCTGTTCTGTTAGATGAGATTTCTCGGAAAACACAGCGTTATAGTGCCACAGGAAACCAACAGCATATCCTACAGAAGAGCAACATGCGTAAGTCCTATATTATATGGTATCAACCGACTCCGTTTTTCAGCGAGATATGAAATATTCCGCGCTGGTAGGTAATAATGTAAAGTTTATCGTTGGCGAAAACGAGTTCTCGGATACCGTCTGGAACTTCTGGGGAGACCTTTTTCCATTTGCCGTGCCTGTCCAAACGATAGGCACCGGCGTTGCACACACCGTAGACCGTAGTCTCATCAACAGCGAGACCTGCAACGATAAGGCGTTCGCCTTCAGTGTCGGTTAGCACGCGCCAGTGTTCCCCAGTCTGTGAAGTTAAAACGCCTTTGTCGGTTGAAATATAGATTGCTGAATCCAGAAAGAGGATATCTCTGAATCGGTTAAAAGAGAGCGGTAGGTTTGGTGTCATGTCTTTCCAATTGTCGCCACCATCAAGCGATTGAAAGAGTTTACCGTCCCGCTTACCAACGTAGAGCGTTTCGCCTGAAACAGCCAATCTGACCCCTTTTCGACTGTTGTGCGGTTGTTCTCCGTTATCTACGAATCCGGTATTACGCCACTCCAATGTGTTAGGTTCGCATTTGTAAATTTCCCGTCTATATTCGATATAGAATGTGTTATCACTGACTGCAAGCCTGCCGAGCGTCACCTCACCTGCTGATAGATCTTCGGAGTAGCGTTCGTCATCAAATTCGAGGGACGGAACGCCTCTGACTGGGGTTAGGGTATGACCGTCAGCAGATAGTCGAAAAATGCGAAGTTTACTTTTTCTTGTGAGGGCTGAACCGAAAAAACCGGACAGTTTTTCACGGAAAACGCCATAAAGAACACCATCAGCAACAACCAACTTCTGATCCGGAAAATCAGGATCACGCGGGGCATCGACACCTTTTCCGAAGTTAAGGGGTGTCCACGATTCACCGCCATCGGTTGATTTGACGATTTTTCTGTCGTTGTGGACGTAGAGCGCGTTTTTGAATGCGACCAAGTTCCGCATTCCGGTGCCTATCATTCCGCGCATGAACGGATGCCACGATTCACCGCTATCAGTCGTCCGATGGATCCTATATTTACCTGCGATAATGGTATTTTCGTTGAGTGCTACAGCAGGTGTGTAACTTGGTGTATATGGAATTTTTCCGAGACTTGCCCATGTTTCCCCACCGTCTTTTGAACGGATACCGCTCTGGCTTCCTAACACTAAAAGCGTTTCGCCAGAAACGATGAGTTTGATGCCTGTTGCTACACGCATAGAGAACGGAAGGTTCGTCAGTGGGATTTCAGTCCACGAATTCCCTAAGTCTGTTGAATGGAAAACCCTGGAATTGGTTTTGCGACTCGCACTCGTGACGAATTTTAAGGACGCTTCCCTTTTCTCGGCTGCGGATAAGACCTTCTTCATCTGTGATAAATTTCCGTTCACTGCAACATAGAGGTCGCTTTTAGAGACTGATAGGGATTCAGCACTGTTAAACGGAGAGTTTATCTCTGTCGGCACTTTTAATTTTACCCATCTGTCTGAATCGAGGCGGTAGAGGCCTTGATTCGTAAGTGCAAATACGGTGTTCCCAATGGATACCATTGTGGAAATTGTCTTGCCTTTTGATGCCTCACCGAAGTTAAAACCGTCGTTAGGTGCTGTCTGCTCTTTGTCTGCATTTGATTCCTCACCAAAGTTAAGACCGTCGTTAAGTGCTGTCCACGCTTTGCCTGCATCCGTAGCGCGGAAAACGCCTTTTTTTCTAATGGCGAGGTAGAAGGCTTGCTCCGTTATGATCAAGCCAACGGCTGTACCTTCGGGACGGTTACCGAGGGTATTCCACGTCTCGCCACGATCTGTTGAAGCGAGCAACGCTTTAGTAGAGACAGTGTAGAGGGTATCACCGCGTTCTGCCATCGGCATCGGATAGAGCTGTCCCTTCGTTGCAGCGGTATTGACGAGTGTCCATGCTGTTGCATCTGGTGCCAATCTGTAGATACCGATGGGTGAAGTGGCATAGACATCCCTGTTGGTGCTTGCGAATAAACCTAAGATAGAAACGCTTGCTGGACCGCTCGCTTGCCGCCACTGCGGTTTCGTTGCGGTCTTTTCTTCCGTCTCCACCGCCGCTGCAGCGAGTCGTACCGGTTCCGAAAGTTGCGGACCGGCACCGGTGTTTTTACCGGTGGTATCGAAACGTCCGACTTGGTTGCGTAAATCCCGTTTCGCTTGTGTGTCAAGAACGATCGGTGCATCAATGATTTCAACCGTCGTTTCGGATTGCGCGTTCAAACTGTAAGGTTTCTGAAAACGGGTAAGGTATTGGGAACTGACACCCATGATGAGGAAGATAAGGATCGCCGTTGCAGCAGAGACTGCCCACGGCACTAACGGTTTGCTACTTGAGGGTGTGATCGGTTTGAGTTCAGCAACTTGCCGAACGATGTTCTCAGTGAAGTTGGCAGGTAAGTGGACGCTGCCGAGGGTTTCGCGAATCATGTTTTCTTGCTCCTTTAAACGGTTCCGTGCGCGTTGTAGACGACTCCTAACGGTGTTTGGGGATACACCCAGAAATTCGCTGATCGCTTTAGATGTCATTTCTCCGAGGTAGTAGAGCGTCGCGACTGTGCGTTCACTCTCCGGGAGTTTTTCTAAAAGGCTGTTGATACGTCTGCGACGATGCTCGGTAGAGGCTTCCTTACGTTGTTCATCTTCGTAGTGTCGGTAGGAGGATTCTTCTATTTCTACGCCACTGATGGTTTCCAAAGATTCGATCGAGGGACTCTGCTTTCGGTGCCAGTCAATACAAAGCCTATCGGTGATAACATAGAGCCATCCAGCGAACTGGTTCGGATTTTTCAGTGTCCCGAGTTTCTGGTATACCTTGAGAAATGCGTCCTGTGTCAGTTCCTCAGCGATATGGAAATCACCAACTTTCCGCCAAGCGAGTGCGTGGACACTTTTCTGGTATTTTTTTAAGAGCGTGGTGAAGGCATTCTCGTCCCCTGACAAAAATCGGTTGACGAGTTGTGCATCTTCGTTTTTCATGAAATTTCTCCTACGTAGAATACAACTGCATGCTTTTAACGCGCGACCATCGAACTGCTCGCGCGACCCTCGAACTGCTGTTACTAATTAATGACGTAATTTAAAGGACGAAGTGTTGCATAGAGAGAAAAAAAATGCTTTCTGATAACTGAAAACTGAGTCCTTCTTCTATGTTTCGCTTGACATAACTTCAAAAAATCGGTATACTCTGACGTTATGAAACTCTTATCTATTAACGTTTCAAAACCGAAACCTATTCAATACGGCGGCAAAACTGTTTATACGGGCATCTTCAAAGAACCGGTATCTGGCACTGTCATGCTCAGGGAAAAGAACATTGACGGTGATGGGCAAGGCGATCTGCGGGTACACGGTGGGACCTATAAAGCCATCTACGGGTATCCGTTTGAACATTACGCCTACTGGCAGCAGGAATTGCAAAGAGACGACTTGAACTACGGACAATTTGGCGAGAATCTCACTGTTGAAGGACTGTTGGAGGAGGCAGTTCACATCGGTGATGTCTTCGAGATAGGCACAACGGTGAAATTGCAGATTACGCAACCGCGCATCCCCTGTTTCAAATTGGCATATAAAATGGGACTGCCGGAATTTCCGAAACAGTTCTTAGAGAGCCGACGCGTCGGGTTCTATTTTCGGGTACTTGAAGAAGGCGAGATCACGGCTGGTGATGCGATTACGCGCATTGAAGTTGCATCGGAACCGATGAGCGTCACAGAGATCGTTAACCTCCGCTATTTTGATACGGACAACCACGAGAAGATCGCACAAGCGAGACAACAACCGGCACTCTCACCGAGTTGGAAACGGGCTTTTTGGCGTAGCTTGCAAGCCAAAAACTTGCTGTAAAAAGCTACGAAGATTCTAAACAAATGAATATATTTACAGCGACTACCAAACGAGAAACGAGTGAAGCGGCTGCGCACGTCGCCAGCAGAAAACTGCGCGATGCCATTACGACCAATGGGCAAGCGAGTTTCATCGTTGCGACAGGGGCATCACAATTCGATTTCCTTGCAACACTCACTGCAGATGAGACAATCGACTGGGACAACACCACGATGTTCCATCTCGACGAATACATCGGTATCCCTGAGACGCATCCCGCCAGTTTCCGAAAATATCTGCGGGAACGTCTTGTGGACATTGTGCATCCCGGCACGGTATATTTTCTCGACGGCGAAGCAGGCGATCCACAAGCCGAGTGCGACCGACTCAACCGGATTATCGCACAGCATGAGATTGATGTGGCGTTTGTCGGTATCGGTGAGAATGGACACCTCGCGTTCAACGATCCACCGGCGAATTTTGAGACAGAAGACCCATATATCCTTGTCGCGTTAGATGAGGCGTGTCGTCTTCAGCAGGTCGGTGAAGGATGGTTCTCAGGACTTGACGCTGTGCCGACCCAAGCCATTTCGATGTCTATACGCCAGATTCTGAAGGCGAAAACGATCGTATGCACGGTGCCGGATGAACGGAAAGCAGAGGCGGTGCGAAACTGCTTACACGGTGAGATAACACCGATGCACCCCGCCTCTATTTTACAGACACATCCAGACTGCACAGTATTTCTTGACGCAGGGTCTGCTTCACTGTTATAAGTAGGACTTACGCATATCGCTCTTTTGTACCACAATCTGTTAGATTGTGACACCAGAACGCTGTGTTTTCAGAAGAATTTCATCTAACAGAGCCACCTATAGCCAAAAGTGCGTAAGTCCTAATAAGATCATGTTAGCATCCTGCTATCATCGGTTGCCTAATCCACTGTTTTGATGTGTCCCCAAGTCATGGCGAGTTTTTCTTGAGGGTTGACATCGAAGGGAATCTGACCTAAACCGTAGAGGATTGAGCGGTGGACGAGTTCCCATCCGTCTTCTGTTACCTGTGCCCAACCGGTGGAGTGGGGCCAGATGTTCACGTGTATCGCTTTCGTTGTGCCGCTCATCGTTTTCGCGCCTTTCTCATAGACGGAGATAGCGACGAGATCGTCGTTGTCGGCGCGCACGGCTAAGATGTCAATATCGCCTTCAAAGCCGCTACAGGTCATCAATTGCGCCGCGGGTTTGCTGACGGTAAGGTCTCCTTTAAACCCCTCGGTTATCGGGTGCTCGGTATCAGTGATCGTCAGTTTATCACCTGCATCGGAGTTGAACGTGCCATCTGCGGCAAACCCCATGTCGTCATAAGTCCAGGTCTCAGCGTTGACAACAGGGACAGTCGAATTTTTGTAAGCGTCAAGAATGTTAGCACTTGACGTTGATTCCGAGATAAAGACGAGGTCTACGTCTGCAAGATTGACGGGATGCTTCGCCAAATGCTCATGCGGTTCAACGACGTATCCCCAGTTCTCAAGATATTCTATAAGGAGATCGTCCTTCGGATCGGGGGCACCCGATCCAACGAGTGCCAGTTTTTCGCCTGCAGCTGTGGCAGTACTTGTTAGTAGTAGTAACATGGAAATCAATAAGAAAAGGTGACGATACATAGTCAGAGTTTCCTCCTTCTGGATTGTATTTCTGTGATGTGGGGAACCTGAAAATAACCTTTGAGGTGAACCGATAGCGGGGCAGTATCCGATTACAGTTGTATAAACGGATTTTATCAGGTTTGAATGTATTGTATAAAAATGACCAAAATATGTCAATCTTTTTTCAAATCCCTTATAGGAGCGAGTGTTTTCGCTGAATACCACAAACCGACAGGCACCAGCAAAAGGAAGTGATCTCGTCAAAAGTGAGACGCAGGAATTTCATCTTTACGGCACGAAGGCGGGTCTCGAAAACGGAAAGTTGTTGATGGGTACTCCCGATGGCGTTAAGGTTACACCAATGAAACCGCCGCCGCAAGAGGCAGATGATATAACGCTACAAGCACGCGAATTTATCCGAGCGATTCGAGAGAACGATACGCCACTCAATTCCGGGACCGAGGCGGTGATGCTGATGCAGATGCTCGATGCTGCGATGGAATCCAGTGAAATCGGTAGTGCTGTCCAAATTCAGCCTTTGCCATAAATCCAAAACGGAGAACCGTGATGTCTACACAACATAATCGGAACAGACTCACAGCCGAACAGAAGCAGCAATTTCACGAGGATGGCTTCCTGTTTGTCCGAAACCTACTCCCAAATGAAGCACTTCAACCCTTGATTGATGAGTTAGCACAACGCGTTGATGATGGCACGCGTGCGGCAGTCGAACACGGGATCCTTGACCCGTCGGATACATACAATGATGAACCTTTCGAGAAGAGGTTAGGGCTGGTATCCAATGCCTGTTCCGATCCGAACTGGATTTGGAGCAATTATTTCCGGGACCAGAAGATTCGCACCGCTGGGATGTTCACACTCCGAACCGCGCCCGCGCTCCTTGATGTCATTGAATCCGTTATCGGTTCAGAAATTTTAGCGCATCCGCAGTTTAATTACCGTGCCAAATTGCCGAACCAAGATATTACCGTCATCCCGTGGCACCAGGATTTGGCGTATCTTATACCCGAAGAAGCAGGTGAAACCCTGGTCGTGAACGTCTGGCTCCCGCTCGTTCAAGCGACTGAGGAAAACGGGTGCATGCAGGTCATCCGAGGTTCACACCGTTTCAATCTGATTGACCACAACTACCAGGATCCGACCCCCGGTCATACAGGTGGCAAAGGCATCAGCGAGGCGGAATTGCCGCCGGGTGACATTGTCACTGCCGAATTAGATGGTGGTGATGTCTTGCTAACGAATGAACGGGTTGTCCACCGCGGACTTCCGAACCGTTCTGATACTGTCCGATGGAGTGTCGATACGCGGTATAGCCAAATCGGTTTACCGACCGGTCGTGCATCTGTTCCGGGTTTCGTCGCTCGGAGTCGGGAAAATCCTGAGAGTGTTGCTACATCTCATCAGGACTGGAATCGTTTACTTGCGTCGAGTTGATACCGGAGGGTGTTATTTAGTAATTGGACGGAGATGCTTTACATATTTCCCACCGAAACTTGCTATTGCCACAATCTGAATACGGATAACGCTACGATTTTGTCTTCAATGTTGCCCAGACGGTTGGCAATTTCCCTTTAGGCGCGACGTTATAAGGTTCGGTTGCTTCAAAATTCTGGATCACTTCATCTGCTGTGAGCGGACGATTGTAAAAGCGGACTTCATCAATCATACCCATGAAGTGCCCTGTTGATTTTCCAGGAAACTTTCTTGCACCAAGGGTTACAGGTGCTGTAAATGGCGAAAACCCTCTTCTACTGTTCCCCCCAAATGTATGGCCGCTTGTAGAATCGGATACACCGTCTATATAGCTAATTGTTTTACCATTTCCGCTCATGCCGTCTTCATTTATTTTATACTCAATTGTAAAAACAATGTGGTGCCACTCGCCATCAAAGGCACCCGTAATACTTGCCCCACCACCGCTGCATCCTTTTAGGTCTCTAAAGTCAGGGTAGTCAAGGTCAAGGTGGTAATAAAGTCTTCCCTCATAAATCTCAAGTTTGTTTTTTCTATTGATGCCATTGAGTTCTATGCCCCAAGAAGGACATTTCGCGCCGTGCGTATTAATTAACGTCATCCAATCCTTCTTATTCCTGGTTTTGATCCATGCTTCAAACGAAGATGTCCCCATCTGTCCGCCAAAATCCCCAAGCGTGGTTAGGTTAACAAAATCGTCAATACCGTCAAATTCAAGTGCTTCGCCTACCTGACCGGGGACAACTTTAGGATTTCCGATGATTGTGCCGTTGTTGTCACCCCATACATCTTTTACTGTTTTATTCGTAATGTATCCTCTATCAAAGGTCCAATAGCTGACAAGCCCATCTGTGACAATAGATGCTGGTGCTGTCCGTAGTGAGAAAACACCGATTATTATCGCGAAGGTCATAAAGTAGATGCCGCGTTTCATTCTGATTGCTCCTTTTGAAAGTGTATTAGCATCATCAACTTTTATGGTGAAAGCAAACCGATCTACACACTGGCGTTGAATTCACATTGTTTAAATTCAGCAAGTTTCGTGCCAATCTGAACAATACTGTATAGCGGAGTTTTCTACAAAACGCGGCGAAGGTGCTGCACAAAATAGGGCATTTTTTTCGACTTAACTGCACGCAATGGGGCGTACTTGCTGGTGTAGTCATCAGGACGATTTAGTTTTCGGTTTTGATTTTGATTTTGGTTTACATAAGTTGACGTTTTCTTATGAAAGATCGCGAGCGCAGCTCGCTCCTACAGAGGAGACTATATCCAGATATAAAGTGAATGTGTAAAACTAAATGACTCTGGTGTAGTCATAAAAAACTCTTGACATTTCCGAATTTTTGTGTTAGTCTGAAACGGTATGAACTTGGTTAAGAAACTTCACTTTACTTACGCCTACCTCATGGAGGGAATCTGTAAAAATGTATCGAATATTATTGTCTCTTTGTATCCTCGCTGGATTGGTGCTAATGCCTTTCAGTGCCACAGCGTTAGATATAAAAGATAAGGAATTACTGCTCTATCTTTCTTTTAATGAAGGCAAAGGGGATGCGGCAGAAGACCTTTCCCCACATGGAAACGATGGAGAACTCAACGGTGATGCCGATTGGGTTGATGGCAAATTCGGAAAAGCTATGGAATTTACCGCAGCCGGCGAGGTCAAATCTCCGTATATCGAACTCAACGAAAAGAGTTTTACGGTGACAATGTGGGTCAAGCCAGCGTTAAGCGGAGGTGACCAGCAGTGTGTTTTCACACAGACACAGGTCAACGCACAAAATACAAGTCTGCATTACCGTATCTACAACAACGGCACCGTCCGCATGGGTTTTTATTCCAACGACCTTGACGCACCTGCTGCGGTTAAAGCCGACAAATGGGCACATATTACGTTCTGGTTGGATGTAGACGGTAAATCCCGACAGATTTATATTGATGGAAAGTCTGTTGCTGAGGACGCTGGTAAGGCTGGAATTGCGTACCTCGGAACCGCAGGCGATACGATCGTCGGGTCGTGGGGGAATACGGGTCAGAGGTTCAACGGTATTATCGACGAAGTTATGGTCTGGGATCGCGCGTTGTCGGAAGACGATATTGCACGGAGCATGGAAGACCCAACTGCTTTCCCTGTGGATCCAGCAGATAAACTTGCGACCACTTGGGGGAGTGTGAAAGCGCAGCGTTAGATTTTAACGGTTATTAATCGGATATCGTGGTGCATCAACCGCACCACGATATGACGGCTATCGCCAAAGTTTACAGGACAAGCGCACGGACATAACACGATTCTTCTGAAAAAACAGTTCTCCAAAGGCTCACTTCACCGGAATCTACAGTTCTATACCGATGCGTCCCCAAACTTTTTCTCGAATAAGGAGACAGTATCGTGGTCTGGATGGTTGGGTAATTCAGCTGGTGCCGTCCATTCTTCGGCAACATCTGTTAATCGGACAGGTTTCCCATCGTTCTCCAGAATTGATTTCCAACCTGCAAGGAAAACGTTTGTCTTGTGTAGGAGCTGCTCGAAAGTCTGTGGCATCTCGTTATGCAGTGCCATGTTCTGAAACGCCCAAATCGTCGGCAGCCAGATTTCCGTTTTGTCAAACGGGTAGCCGGTGCCGGTATGAATCCTAAAGTTCTCGCCGCCGTAAGCCTGTTGCGTGTGGATTTGTACTGTTCCCCAAGAACCGCTCACCTGATGGAGTGTGCCGTAAAATTGTCGTCCATCGCTGTCAACATGCTCAAGTGTAATGACGCCCGGTGGACTGTGCCAACTGTCCGCCCGGTACGCAACGGACACAACAGGATTTCCTGCTTCCGCGATCGCTTTACAGACCATATAGACCCCGTGAATCCCGTGGGTCGGATAGTCGTCAAACGAGTTCGTCGCTGTATAACAGACAATCTGTTTATCGTTTGCCCATGCGTTGGCGCGTGCGATAGCGTCGTTATGTTCATGGCTCGATGGCGCAAGGATCGTTGCCCCGTGCTTTTGGGCGAGGTCGAGCATCTGCTGCGCTTTTGCCAGTGAATTCGCGAACGGACGGTTAATCAGGTTCGGCAATCCGGCTTCGAGATACGGTTCGTGCAGAATGTGGTTCCACGGGTGGTTGTAATAGCCGCCGGAGATGATTCCGTCTACCTTTCCCAACATATCGTCGAAATTCTTGACGGCTGTGCAACCGTAAGTCGCGGCGATTTCTTGTGCCTTTTCATATTCAATATCCCAGCAGTGCGTAATCCGCATACCTGTAAATGGGGTGTCTTTCTCACCGGCACGTGGATTAATGTGCGGTGCCCACAACGGCATGTGGGAATACGACGCAACGTTGAGAAACCCGATGCGGAAAGGTTCAGTGTTAGATGCTTGCATGGCTATCTCCTTTTGAATAGTTACTCACATTAAGCAGAAACCGAGGAAGTTATCTTGAAATTAAACCGAGAATATCTCGGTTTCGCGCAGTGTCTGTCTCACCGCCTGCGAAGTCGTCGAAGGCGACCTCGGTTGTTTCGATGATGTGTTTGGCGATAAATGGTGCCCCGTCTGCCGCGCCCTGCTCTGGACTTTTGACGCAGCATTCCCATTCCAGGACTGCCCAACTGTCATAACCTGCTTCGGTGAGCAGTGTAAACACCTGTGTGAAATCCACTTGTCCATCGCCGAGTGATCGGAATCTCGCCGCACGTCCAGACCAAGATTGATAGCCACCGTAAACCCCAACCCGACCTGTCGGGCGGAATTCAGCGTCTTTAACGTGAAATCCCTTGATACGTTCCCCGTAAAGTCGGATAAAGTCGATATAATCGAGTTGTTGAAGCAGAAAATGGCTCGGATCGTAGTTGAGACAAGCCGCGGGATGGTCGTTCGTGTAATCCAAGAACATCTCGTAGGTCGCACCGTCGTAAATATCCGAACCGGGGTGGAGTTCGTAGGCGAAGACCTGACCGTTATCGTGTGCCAGATCCAACAGTGGAGACCAGCGTGCCGCGAGTTCCTTGAACGCCTCTTCAATAATGCCGTCGGGACGTTGGGGCCACGGATAAACAGTGTGCCACGCAAAACCACCTGAGAGTACCGGAATAACATCAAGTCCCATGTTCACTGAAGCGTGGATACATTTCGTCAATTCATCTGTTGCCCATGCAGTCCTTTCATCTCCACGCAAACCGGGTGGATGGAACGCCTCAAACATAACTTCATAAGCAGGATGCACAGCCAAGACTTGCCCAGCGAGGTAGCCTGCCACCTCTGTTGCTTCAAGCTCCATCTCGTTAAGCGTCCCTTTAAATTCATCGCAATAGGTTTTGGATGTAGCGGCTTTTCCAAGATCAAGTACACGCTCGTCCCAACCGGGAAGTTGAACGCCTTTATACCCTAAGCTCGCGACCCATCGTCCGATGTTTTCCATAGTGTTATAGGGTGCCTCGTCTCGCATGAATTGGGCGAGGAAGATAGCTGGACCTTTGATTCTCGGCATTGTTCCTCCGCTTTTCTATTTGTGTAAGTTCTAAGCATATAAGCGGTGTTGGTGTTGTTGCTAAATACACCACTCCGTTTTGAATAGACAAAAAATAAATTACCAAATCTTTATCAACTTTGGGTATAATATATAAAAGTCCCTATGAAATGTCAAGGGTTTTGGGGAACAAAGTGATTGGTTTAGGGGCCTGCGAAGTCAAAATTGGTTATTTCGTCTCAATATTTCTTATTTCGTCACTAGTCGAAAATAGGAATTGACTTCTGCCATAGAGTGTGGTATCAAATTATTGTCGTATGACGAAGAATTTCTCAATTCTTGGCGCGGAGTGCCCTTTCCTAACTGATGAGGTCAACCTATAAGATGACAGAATTTTTGATTTGTTAAACTTTAAAATAAACTGTCCTTCAACACTTTAATAAGAGGAATATTAAATGACCCCAGGAAAAATGGATGGAAGGTTGGAAGATACCTGTATTGATCAAAATTGTAGCTTATCTTTGATAAGCAAAGAGGTATTTGACCGATTGGTGTTTTATCTTATTCAAGGATTTCAGTTGGAGAGGTATCGAAATTTTGAAACCCGGTTTGACAATCAACCAGTAGAACTTCCAAGCCAATGGAAAAAGTATAAGGAGATAGAACCGTACCAATTGATTTTTTGTGTGGAGACAAGTCTTTTCGCGTGGACTCAAGGAGTGTTGTTAAAATATGCAGTTGATATGGGATTGATTGAAACCCCCTTGTTTGAGCAGCAGCATATTCCGGGGCAAAAAGTCAGGACAGAATTCCATCGTTTGGCAAATATTTTCCCTAAATGTTCACTTGATGGAGGTTTGTATTCTTGGTGGTGGAAAGAGGATTCTTGTCTCGCGTCCGATATTTGGAATTTAGTTAAAACGCCGCTTCTATTTTTTGAGATTAAAAACCTTAATGGGGCTTCAGTTTCCGATCTTTATATGACCTATTTCCCGCCCGAGCTAAGGAAATCATTAGGAGAATTTTACACAGATCGACGAATCGTGGAATACATTCTAGATTGGGTTGGGTACAACCCCGAGCAAAACTTCAATGTGAAAAACCCCTTGTTCCTTCAGAAGCTTATTGATCCCGCGTGTGGATCGGGGGCATTTCTCATATCTGCTTTGGAACGTTATTTTCAGAATTTTTTGATTCATCACAAATGGGTCAGTGATGGAATATCAGACTTAGTGGAATATAATAGAATTGTTGGTGTAGATATAAATCCTTTTGCTTGTGCCTTATCTCGATTAGGATATCTCGCTGCCTTAATTCCATATTTGGCTCGGGCAAAACTGGAGCAGGGGCGGTTACCACTAATCAAACATCTTCCAATCTTTCAAGCTGATTCGCTCATTGATGGACATGAGGAAATCAGAGATGAATCCTATGATTGTGTCGTTGGTAATCCGCCGTATGTCAGAATTCAAAGATTAAATGCGAATGGATCCAAGCAATATTATCTGAAATCTTTTGACTCGGCAGTGGGAAGGTTTGATCTATATTCTCTTTTTATAGAACGAGGTCTTCAGCTGCTAAAACCGAATGGAAAGCTGGGCTATATTACTTCTAATAAATTCATGACAACGAATGCAGGGAAAGGCATCAGGAAAGTGATTTCTAAAAGATCCACTGTAAATCATCTTTTCGATCTTTCTGACACAAAAGTTTTCGGGGCAGCGGTACTGCCTTGTGTCCTTGTTCTTGAGAATTGTAAAAGAGAGAATAAAACATTTCCTTTTGGGTTACTACGCGAAATTAACTATAATAAAAGCTATCAAGATGTTGAAGAAGTCTTTGCTTATTTCCGCACTTACACTTCCAAAAATTTCTATCAGGAGCGGATAAACGTTCCAGCAAAGCCTGGACGTCAGGTGAGTTTTGAGCTGCGGATAATTCAATCTATTCAACCCACAGAAGACGGTGATTCCTGGCATTTCTTGTCTCCTGCAGAACAGAAAGTCATTGCTAGGATTGAAGCGAATCACCCTGTTCCATTAGGAAAAATCACCGAAATAACATCAGGCTTGAAAACAACTGCTGATAGCGTATTCATTCACCCGATGACGGATGCCTTCATTGAAAATTACAAACTTGAGAAAACCTTGATTTACCCTTTTATTCAGGCAAGTAACATTGAAAGATGGAAGGTACAATGGACTGGCACTAAGGAGAAATCCGATACCTATGTTCTCTATCCTCACTCGGTGGAGAATGACCGAGTTGTCGCAGCTAATCTTGATGATTATCCTTGTGTTGGCACCTACTTAAAATCACATTATGAGAAGCTTTCTAAAAGGCGATATCTTATAGAGGCAGGTAGAAAGTGGTATGAGATATGGGTTCATCAGAAACCTGAGATTTTTCAAAGACCTTTTAAAATTGTGACACCTGATATTAAAACTTGCAATACATTTGCTCTAGATACACGAGGTTATATGTCCGGTGCCTCATGTTTTGCGGTTATTCCAAAAAATCAGACAAGACAAGAGAGTTATTACTTACTTGGACTTTTAAATTCTGAATTATTAGATTTCTATCATAAGGTGAAAGCAAGTACCTTTATCTATGCGAGGCGGTATCGTTACTGGAAAAGTTATCTCCAAAATTATCCGATCATTGATTGCCATCTGGGTGAGTCGAAGCTTGAAGCAATTTGGCACGGGGTAAAACATCTAATTTCTGATGTATGTAATTTAAGAATTCATAATGGCATTCTAGCTTGTGGCCTTATTCCGGTCCCTATTCCCAGTGGAACTTGCCCAACATCAATTTTTCGCTTTGCGTTGCAGAACGAAATTGTTGTTCAGGTTGAAAAGATTTTGTCTTCGAGTGAAGAGGAATTGCCTAAATTAGAAACTCGTCTCAATGATTTAGTATATTACCTCTATCAATTTAATGATTCTCTCCGGTCCGTTGTTGAAAAAAAATTAAGGCATAATTGACAATGGCAGGGAGATTTGAACCTTGGTGTTGGTTCCTTCGGAAATTGAGAAATACTCATTAAATTTTTCTCCAGAGGTGATAACAATAGAGTCGACAATAAAGTTGTCGTATATGCTTTGTTCAATAAGGGCAACAATGTACCGAATTTCTCGGGGACTAATCTCCCATTCATTCCATGGTGCTTTTATTGATAGTGGATCGGTTGGTAGATATTTACCGAGATCTATTGTGTCTCGGAACTGGAATTTAACTTCAATCAATTGGTGAAGTAAATCAGGGTAATCCCCGGTATCGGTTTGTTGGTAAGACTGATACCCAAGAGCTTTTATAATTTCTTTCTCAAGCGTTTGCCCCATACTTCTTTCTTGTCCTGTTCCCAGATTGGCAAACTCTGTTCCTATTAGAGTTCTGAGGGCTTGTGCAATTTCATTATGAGTTAAAAAGAATGCAGGGGTTGGTGGTTGTTTAATCAAAGGAGATTGTAGATCTTGGGACTCTTGGATGATAAATCTTGATTTTTTCTCTATGGGTTGTTGCATGTAGGCACCTATTTTATTTTCAAGTGTCTCAACTGGGCTAACGATAATTTGGGAAGATATTTCATTCCGATAACTGCGTCTAGCACTAGCTTGCCATTTAATTGTCTGAGTTCCAGTGGTGTCCCATTCGGCAAGTTTGTTTCCACTCACAATGGCGGTTTTCAAGATAAGCCCTTCTGGGTTGTGAAGCACAAGAAGATAGCGACAGTCTTTGTAACGGTAAGGGGACTCGCTTTCTATGTTCCATTCGCCAGATATAACGGTGTTGGAATAGGGTACATAGTTCCAAACTTGTAGATTGCGGCTTGATTGAACAAAAATATCAAGCAACTGATGTATAAACTTGGGTTTAGACTGCCTCGCTTGTTTTGTTCTTAGCCCGGAAGGTCTTTGATATCCTAGAAGTTCAATAATTTGGAACTTGACCCACTGCGATTTTTGTACATTTGAAAGATTATGAGGAATTACTTGGTTTAAAATTGGAGTCGTAAGTTCAAGTATCTCGTCCTCTGTAAATAGACTGTCTTGATTTGGGGGACAAAAGATTAAGAAGTTTTGTCGCGATATGAAGTGCCAACGTTTATTTAGACCATAATTTGGCAAAGTTAAGCCAAGTTTTGCTGCTCGAATTCCATAGGTGTCAAATACCCTAACGCCGCATGTGGGCGTTTGAGATGATACACCTGTTCGATAAAATGCTCAATGCG
>JAJDXV010000165.1 GCA_022823085.1 Candidatus Poribacteria bacterium | reverse complement strand
TAAGGGTTTCAAAGGTCTGGTGTTGTGATTTGAGACCTTTTGCCCCTCTTGAAAGCAGATAGACACTGGGATTGATGGTCTCCTTTCATTGATCAACTGGATCCCAATGTGCTTGGACAAAAACAAGGAAACTAACAGTTTTGCGGTGTACTCACCCAGATGCGAAGTGCATCGTGGTACAGAAGAGTATCAGGCGTAAGTCTTAATTAAGCTGATGCTTGGAAAATAGCGTTTCTGATGAAATTTGTGTCTACATATATGATAACATGTTTTGTGTGGGAAATCAAGGGAATTTTTCTTTTTCCGGTGTGTAAATATTGGGACAGCAGTTTGAAAAATTGGGAATAGAAGCGTGGCGGGGTTTGAAACCCCGCCTGCAGTGGTTCTAACGGAAAACGTTTGATTTCTTTCACCGAATGTGCTATGATGTCAGCGACGTGGGAAGAATGTGTCAATCCCGGCTTCGATGTCTTCGATGGGGTGCCCGTGCTGATCCTCGTAGCTTTCGTGGGTGCCGCGCTCTGTTTCGGTGAGCTCGGTTAAGGGGAAGGTGATGGTTTCACGGCTGCGCTTTCCAGATTCGCTCATGGCGATGTTCATCTCTTGGTCCTGCCTGGCTCGCGCTGCGCCGTATTCGGGTTCTGTGTCGTTAAGGATGGCTGTGGCGATACTGAGCAGTTCGTCTGCGACTGCGATCTGCCCTTCGGAGAGCGGATAGTCCTTGAGCGGGTTCTCCCAAGTGATTGTCTGTTCTGGTAGTTCCAACGAGATTTTTTCTATGACCTTCGCGCCGTCTACGTCGATTGTTGTGCGTTCGGGACGATAGGCGACACCTCTCGCGCCGGATTCCAATTGGTCTGCGGGTGTTACGTAGATGTCTTCGCCGACGATTGTGCCTTTGCTGCCGTCGATTTGGGAGATGCCTGTCTGTCCACGCCCCAAGGAGCGTGCATGGATGACGTTGGAGTAGACCATGAGGGCGGTTGCGTTGTTGTCGAATTCAATAAAACCGAGGCTCCATCTCTCGCTGGTGTGATGCCGTTTCATCCGATCGATGATCGGGATGACAGGGGTGGTTTGCGTGATGCCGAGTGCGGATTTCGGTTCGCCGCCTGCACGGAGTCGGAGCATGCTCATGCCGTGGTAGCCGCCTTCATAGAAGATGCGGTAGATTCGTGCGACTTCACCGATAACGTCTGATGCGATGACTTCGGAGAGAAACCGTTCGCGTGGTGCGCGATAGTAGTTTTCGGCGATCTCAAGTTTGACGTTGTTCGCTTTGGCCCGTTCAATCATCAGGTCAGTTGTCGGGAGTGTGACAGCAATTGGGGTTTCGCAGAGGATGTGAACGCCGGCATCTGCCATAAAACATGCGATTGCGTGGTGTGCAACGCCGGGCACGGTAATATCAACGACATCGAGTTCCTCTTGTGCGACGAGGTCCCGGACGTTGGTGTAAGGGGTTGCGCCGTACTCTTTTGCGTATCGGGTCGCGGTGTCCTCGTCTATATCGCAAATTGCGACGAGATTGTAAACGTCTTTGAGTTTGGCGATAACGGGTAGATGTGCGCCGCCACCGCGTCGTCCTGCGCCGACTAAGGCTATGTTGAGTTTGGACATGGAAATCTCCTTAATTATCGGAGGTATTCAGTTATCGGTTGTCGGTTATCAGTTGCCAATTTGTACTGAAAATATCATTTTTCGAGAAATGTGTCAATGAAAAATGCCGGAGGCGTTCAGTTGTTGATGCTTGATTGCGTTTTAATTTTCCGTTAGATTTGTAGCTGCGCGATTTATTGTATCTGGGAACGGGCAATGAATTGCCCTACTACGAACCGTGTTTACCTATATGTTCGCCGTTATTCTTAAAGAACTTCGCTGTTATACGAATAGTGCCAGATATAGACGTATCCAGATGTTGGTTCTGTGTGGGTTTGCGCTGCTGCTGTTAATAGGGACAGTTGAATTTTATGCGCGTCACAGGGTTGATGTTGGACAGCAGACTTATAAACTCTGTATGATTTTCCTTTTCATTGTCCAACTTTGGGTGGTTAGACATGCTGTTGAGGTATGGCATGCAGAACGGCAATCATCGGGTCATGGGATAAATGGGGTCTTGCTTACGTTAGTGCCGTTGCCAAATTGGAAAATTTTGGCAGGTAAGTTGAGTGCTGTTGTGCTTTGGGCGGTGTGGGGTCTCTGGTTAACGGTTCCGCTGTTTGCACTTTCGAGTTACACCGGCGGTTTGACGGTTTCGCAATTGATGAAATGTGGTGTGGTGTTGTCAGTGAGTTGCCTCTTTTTCGCGCTTATCGGTATCGGTTGTGCGTTGTGTCATCCGTCTGTTCGGGCAAAGAGTATCGGTTATGGGATTGTCTTGTTGCTGACCTTTCTGCCGTTAATGCCGGTTCCGTTATTTGATACGATTCCGTTGTTGGATGCGGTAAGTCCGTTATGTGCGTTGTTGTCAATCTTCCGTATGGATTCAACGCCGCTGTGGTTGTGGAACGTTGGATTGTTGGGTGTGGTATCTGTTGTGATGTTTCAGATTTTGACAAGCGTTTTGTCGCGTCTGAGGTTGTAGTTGGAAAGATAAAATATGGCGAAGCCACAGAAATATTCTGCAAATTTTCAAGAAACATCGCAGTCAGGGCATCTTGGTGTTACTTTTCGCGCTATTCTGGTTGGCATCATTCTCATCCCGCCGAATACCTACTTTATTATGGCGAACCATCTGCGTTACCGGAGTACACTGCCGACAACGATGTCGCTAATTTATAACGTCGTGGTGACGCTGGTGGTGCTGACATGTCTAAATTTTCTGGTCAAACGGCTGCTGCCGCGCTTCGCGCTCCGACAGGGCGAATTGCTCACGATCTACGTGATTCTCTCAATTTCTTCGGCGATCGCGGGACACGATATGATGCAGACCCTTGTGCCTGTGATCCCAAACGGCTTCTGGTTTGCGACCCCTGAAAACGAATGGCAACAACTCTTTTGGCGGTATCTGCCGAGTTGGATGACACTCAGCGATTTGTCCGTCTTACAAGATTTTTACGACGGGGAAGCCTCTTTTTACTCGACGCGGTATCTGGCGGCTTGGTGGGAACCGGTTTTATGGTGGACGATCTTTCTGTCCGTGCTGATATGGGTGATGATATGCTTCGATCTATTGCTTCGGAAGCAGTGGATTGAACGGGAACGGCTCACGTATCCGATCGTCCGTTTGCCGATAGAGATGACGTATTCGGATGGACGGCTCTTTAAGAACAAGATGCTGTGGGCAGGCTTCGCGATTGCTGGGGGTATCGACCTGATTAACGGTATCCACGCGTTCTTTCCAACCTTTCCAGAGATACCGGTCCGAAAGGTAGACCTTGGCATCTATTTCACTGAAAAGCCGTGGAGCGCGATCGGCTGGACGCCGGTTTATATTCTGTCATTCGGTGTAGGACTTGCGTTTTTAATGCCGTTAGAGATGTCGTTTTCGCTTTGGTTCTTTTACTTTTTCTGGAAAGGTGAGCGTATCTTGGGAAGTGCGATGGGGTTACAGGCTTTGCCGGGATTTCCGTACGATGGGCCGCAAGGTGTAGGCGCGTATCTGGGGATCGCGTGTTTCGGACTCTACGGTGGACGTAAGCATTTCTATGCGATGTTTAGAAATGTGACTGGAAAGAGAGGTGGATATCTTCCACCTGAAATGCGAGATACAACGGATTATCGGTGGCCGCTGGCGGGGTTGATCGGTGGTGTCCTTTTTCTTTTTATTTTTTCGCACCATGCGGGGATGGCAATTTGGCTGATAGCGTTGTACTTTGTTATCTATTATCTCCTTGCGTTAGGCATTACACGGGTGCGTGCGGAGGTTGGTCCCCCGACACACGAGATGTTTTCGGCGAACCCGCGGCAATTTATTCTCGATTCGCTGGGTTCACGTCCGATTCCACCCCAGAGTTTAACGGTGCTGTCGTTGTATTTCGCGTTCAATCGTGGGTATCGCGCGCATCCGATGCCACATACATTGGAAGCGTTTAAACTTGTGGAAGTGGGGAATATGCGTGCGGGGCGGATGGTCGTCGCGCTGATGTGCGGTGTCTTTTTCGGTATCCTTGCTTCATTCTGGGCGTATCTGGCGGTTTCCTACAAGACCGGTGCGAATCCGTGGGTGGTAAAGGGCGGTTATAACATGCTCCGATCCTGGCTTTATTACCCGACAGAAACAGACATCCCGGCGGTAACATTTATGGGTATCGGGTTTTTGTTTACAGGGTTGCTATGGTGGCTCCGCACGCGTTTTCCGATGTTTCCATTTCATCCGACGGGGTATGCGGTCGCAAGTAGTACGTTGACCTTCGGTTGGCTCTGGTTCTCCGTTTTCATGAGTTGGGGCATCAAACACCTGATCTTGCGGTTCGGTGGTATCCGTCTGTACCATCGAGTGCTACCGCTTTTTTTGGGATTAATTCTCGGGCAATTTGTAGTTGGTGGCACTTGGGTGCTGATCCGACTTATCTGGGGTGTTTCGGTTTATTCTTTTTATCGTTAGTTCGCGAATCTGTGTGCTGCCGAAAGGCAAAAAAATATGGTAAACACATCAAAATATTCTGAAAATCCTCAAGGAACATCGCAGTCGGGACATCCTGGCGTTACTTTCCGTGCGATTCTACTTGGCATCATCCTTATCCCGCCGAATACCTACTTTATTATGGCGAACCATCTGCGTTACTGGAGTACGCTGCCGACGACGATGTCGCTGATTTACAATGTCGTGGTGACGCTGATGGTGTTGACGTGCCTGAATTTCTTGCTGAAGTTGCTGTTGCCGCGCTTCGCACTCCGACAGGCGGAGCTCCTCACAATCTACGTGATCCTCTCACTCTCTTCGGCGATCGCTGGACACGACATGATGCAGACGGTTGTGCCTGTGATTCCAAACGGTTTCTGGTTTGCGACCCCTGAGAACGAATGGCAGCAACTCTTCTGGCGGTATCTACCGAGTTGGATGACACTCGATGATTTGTCGGTGTTGCAAGATTTTTACGACGGTGATACGACCTTTTATACGCCGCGGTATTTAGCGGCGTGGTGGGAACCGATCTTATGGTGGACTATTTTCCTGTCCGTTCTTATGTGGGTGATGATCTGCATCGATCTGCTTCTGCGAAAGCAGTGGATTGAACGGGAGCGACTCACCTATCCGATCGTCCGTTTGCCGATAGAGATGACGTATTCGGATGGACGGCTCTTTAAGAACAAGATGCTGTGGGCAGGTTTCGCGATTGCTGGCGGTATCGACCTGATTAACGGCATCCATGCTTTTTTTCCGACGTTCCCGGAGATTCCGGTTCGTAAAGCCGACCTCGGCATCTATTTTACTGAGAAACCGTGGAATGCGATCGGTTGGACACCGGTTTATATCCTCTCGTTTGGGGTCGGACTCGCGTTTTTGATGCCGTTGGAGATGTCGTTTTCGCTCTGGTTTTTCTATCTATTCTGGAAAGGTGAACGGGTGTTGGGCAGTGCGATGGGTCTACAGGTGTTGCCGGGATTCCCCTACGACGGACCGCAAGGTGTGGGTGCGTATTTGGCGATCGCTTGTTTCGGACTCTACGGTGGACGTAAGCATTTTTATGCGATATTTAGAAACTTATTCGGAAAGCGAGACGCAAATCTGCCACCTGAGATGCGGGACACAACAGATTACCGGTGGCCGCTGGCGGGGTTGATCGGTGGTGTGCTTTTCCTTTTTATTTTTTCGCATCGTGGGGGTATGGCGGTCTGGATGATTGCGCTGTACTTTGGCATCTATTATCTTCTTGCGTTGGGGATCACGCGGGTCCGTGCGGAGGTCGGCCCGCCGACACACGAGATGTTTGTGGCGAACCCGCGTCAGTTTATTTTGGATTCGCTGGGTTCACGTTCGATTCCGCCGCAGAGTTTAACGATGATGTCGCTCTATTTTGCGTTTAATCGCGGGTATCGCGCGCATCCGATGCCGCATACGTTGGAAGGTTTTAAGCTTGTAGAGGTAGCGAATATGCGTGTGAGGCGGATGGTCGTGGCGATGATGTGCGGTATCTTTTTCGGTATCCTCGCCTCGTTTTGGGCATATCTGGTGGTTTCGTATAAGATAGGCGCGAATCCGGGGTTGGGTAGCGGTGGCTACAACATGCTCCGCTCGTGGCTCTATTATCCATCGGAAACGAACATCCCTGCTGTGACATTTATGGGAGTCGGATTTCTGTTTACGGGATTGCTGTGGTGGTTGCGGACCCGTTTTCCGATGTTCCCATTTCATCCGACGGGTTATGCAGTCGCGAGCAGTATGTGGACCTTCGGTTGGTTATGGTTCTCTGTGTTCATTAGTTGGGGGATCAAGAATCTAATCTTGCGGTTCGGTGGTATCCGTCTCTACCATCGGGTACTACCGCTCTTTTTGGGATTGATTCTTGGGCAATTTATTGTGGGGGGTACGTGGGTGCTGATTCGACTGATTTGGGGTGTTTCTGTTTATTCATTTTATCGTTAATACGAAAATAGGTTGAGAGGCAACGCGTATATATGATAAAATAGTAGGGAGAATTTAAGACACGATACGTAATTATTTTCCAAAAATTGACTCACTGTCTATCAACTTGCCCGAGCAGCGGAGCGTAGAAAGCCAAGAAATTTCAATCAAAAATGGAGTGGAGTATGTTATGATACAGACGGATACCTTTCAAAAGATTCTGGGAGTGAATCCAGTCCAACTTCAAGCGTTCAGGCCAGATGAAATTCAAGTTTTCAATAAAAGAATCTCTACCCGAAAAGTGAATGGCAAGACGGGTCTATTCATCGCTTGTCCGATTCGGAACAAGGAAGTTCAGCTGGAACGTGAGGAGTACATTCGCCAACTTTACGTAAGAAGACTTCTTGAAGAGTATGAATATCCCAAGGATCGATTAAAATTTGAATATTCTATCAATTTGGGCGAGGAAACCAAACGTGCCGATATTGTTATCCTTGACAAGGATCAACCAAATATTCCCTATATCATCGTTGAGGTGAAAAAATCATGGCTGTTAGAAGGTAAAGCTCAACTTCGTTCCTACTGCAATGCAGCGGGTGCCCCCATGGGAGTATGGACCAATGGTCAGCAGACTTCCTACTACCACCGTAAACATCCTAATTATTTTGAGGAAATTACGGATATACCCAACGCAAATCAGATCCTCGCTGATATTCTCAGCGAACCTTTTACCCTCAAAAGTCTGATTCTCAAGGATAAACTTAGCATAGAACAGAAGTCCCTGAAAGACATCATCTTGGAATTAGAGGATGAAGTACTGGCTAATGCGGGTGTCAACGTTTTTGAAGAGGTTTTTAAGCTCATTTTCACCAAACTTTATGACGAGTTCAAGAGCCAGAAAGACAAAGAAAAAATCAACCGTTTCCTCCGTCGGCACCTATCATCTCCTGACGAAAAACGTATTCGGGGTTATAAGAGCGTAGTGGAGGAAATTCAAGACGACAGTTTTCGGCGGATGAAGTTTAGAAATACCGGACAAACCGATGCTGAGTTGCGCTCGACCCTTCAAAGGCTTTTTGACGGTGCACGAATCCGGTGGCCCGGAATTTTTCCAGAAACTTCAACGTTTAAAATTTCCGACAAGCATTTGTCCATCTGTGTTTCAAGTTTGCAAAATGTCAAGTTATTTAACGCCAATTTGCAAGGTATCGAGGATGCGTTTGAGTATCTTTTGGGTGGAAGTAGAGGCTGGTTGTCTTTTACACCGCAGCATGTCGTTGATATGTGTGTGAAAATGCTTAATCCTAAGCGCGGTGAATCCATGATTGATCCCGCTGCTGGTACTTGTCGTTTTCCGATCCACACTGTTTTCAAGATTACGGGAACCTCGTTTATTAATGCTAAAATTCCAACCGAGGAAAAGGAATATGTTCGTAAGGTGTTTGGCGTTGATTTCAGCGAAACAGCGGTCCGGGTTGCCAGGGTCCTGAATCTGATAGCCGAGAATGAGGTGACTAATATATTGCCCCTTAATGCGCTAGACTATGAAGGTTGGGACGAAAGTGCCGCAAACCGGAGAGTATGGACCAGGGTCTACGGTGAAGGATTTGATAGACTCAAAGCACTCAGGACAGAAAAAGATGAAAATAGACTGTTTGATTTCGACATCTTGATGGTCCACCCCCCATTTGGCGGTCCGATTAAAGATAGGCGCGTTCTTAATCAATATAAACTCGGCAGCCGGGAGGAGCACGAACGCCCGCAAATTCGAGCGAGACACGAGACACTTTTTATTGAGCGGAGCCTAGATTTACTGAAACCGGGAGGGCGAATGGCGATTATTCTGCCACAAAACATCTTCAACAACACTGCTCATAAATCTGTCCGAGATTTCATAGCTGCGCACGCACGCATATTGGCGGTTGTTGGGTTACATGCCAATACTTTTAAACCGAGTTTCTCTATCAAGGCAAGCGTTTTATTCCTACAAAAATGGAACAACGATCCAGAAAAGGGACCCCTCTGCCCCAGAGTTGATGACTACCCAGCTTTTTTGGCAAGTAGTGAACAGAGTGGTAAGGATAAGGCTGGCAGGTCCATTTATCTATCAAATCATAACGGTTCTCCCGTCATTGAGCACGACCTGCACAATCAGGATGGCGAGTTGTCCGATGGCATCGCCGAAGCCTTTATTGAGTGGGCAAAGTGTGAAGGCTTAAGTTTCTGGAGTTAGAATGGCTCAATCCGATAATGAAAACATCCGTGTCTGGAAGGAAAGAGCAGCAATTGATTATGTGCCCCCATTTATGAATTTGTGGCTCTGCTTGAACGCGTGGATGAACAATGAGTCTGAAGACGAATTAGTGGAACGCGACAAATTAAATAATTTGAAGAACAATCCGAGTTCACTCCTTGAACGATTTAGAGAATTAATGAGTAGCGAGGGCATCAACGCAACGCTTTTCAGAAGTTACTTTGCAGAATTGCATCGTGCATTGATAAATGCTCATATCCCTTACCACAAATACCGTGATAACATTGTTCGTTTTGACTGTTGTCTTATTGATCAGCAGACGAGCCCTCGCACTTTTGAGTCTATCTTAGTGCGCCAAGAAGAAATTACGGCTAACGCTCCTTCCGAAAGCAATGAAATTGAACAAGTAGAAATAGAATTAGATGATGACTGGTGCCTTGAGCGTAACACCGAGCGTTTGTTCAAGGCTTATATAGAGATTGTCTATCAGATAAGATGTAACCTTTTTCACGGGGATTTAGTACCGGACATTGAAAACCATAGGGTAATTCGCTTGCTCTACTTGATGCTCTTTATGATCATGGAGGACATTGGTTGATGCAGTATTCAATCGTCAATTTCTCAGAATTTAAAGCGGATGATTTCAGAATTGATGCCGAATATTGGCACCCTGACTTCATTGAGAACGCCCATCTCATTTCACCGAGTCAGAGGATGAGAGATTTTGTGTCTTCAGATGTCCTCAACATCAAATCGACACCCCTAAACAGAGACTTTGCGTACCTAAGAAGTTCCCAAATTTCACCGAGGAGTTTTGAATATAAAACCACAAGCGTACAATTGGGCGAGGAACCGGAGCAGGCATATTACCTTTTGCAAAAAGGGGATGTTGTCGTTTCTACGGTGATGCCGGATCGAAATGCAGTTGCACTCATCAAGACTGGTGGTGTTGTGGGTAGCAGCGATCTGGCTGTCCTAAGACCCAACGGCATACAGCCAGAGTATCTTTTAGTTTTTTGCAAAACTGCTTATTTTGTAAACTGTTTAATACGAGCAAATAAGGAGGACTTATATCCTGCCGTGTCAATTAGGGACGTTTTGGATACAGCCTTGTTTGTTCCATCTGATTCCTTTGAAGCGTTGATTGTTAAAGCCGTTAAAACTTCTATTTTTGATATTAATAGATCTAAACAGATTTATGCCGAAGCGGAAAACCTTCTTCTCTCCGAACTGGGTTTGACAGACTGGCGGCCGAAATCGCGGTTAACTTTCGTCAAAAACTTCTCCGATATGCAACGCGCTGGACGCATTGACTCGGATTACTTCCAACCGAGATACGAAGAGGTTGTCAACGCCATTCGGAATTACCCTGGCGGCTCGGATACATTAGGAAATTTGGTTACGTTTAAACAATGTGCTGAGGTGAAGACATTGGAAGACCTTGAAGAGGGTATCCCATTTGTGCGCGCCAACGACCTCAGCCCTTATGGAATCACCGCGGAAAAATATATTTCCAAAGAACTATACGCTGAAACCCAAGAACACCAACCGCAAAAAGGCGAAATCCTTTTGAGTAAAGATGTAACTCCCGGCATCGCTTATTATTTTCGCAAAAGACCGAAAAGAATGATTCCGAGTCGTGGGATACTCCGATTAAAAACTAGTAATGATAAAGTTGGGCGTGAATATTTAACACTAGTCCTTAATTCAATCTTGACACAAGAACAGGTTCAACGAGATGTTGCGGGAAGTTCATTAATGCCGCGGTGGCGATCAGATCAGGTAGCAGCAGTGCTGATTCCGCTTCTACCCAAAGAGAAACAGGTCGAAATTGAACAGAGGCTCTCCGAGTCTTTTAGGCTGCGTAACGGTTCCCAAAAACTTTTAAAATATGCAAAGGAAGCTATCGAAATCGCGATAAAACAGGGTGAACGGGCTGCTAGCAACTGGCTAGAATCTATCCGTCGGAATCACAGTGGACAAGACAAAACGAAAACCAGAAATGGAACATACTACGCGAATTGAACCCGCCGATCTAATACACTGAACTCACCAGCGGCAGGATTCTGTGTGTCCGGAAGGTTTTGGAAGTCGATATACCTGAAACCGTTTTCTGTTGCCCAACGGATTGATTCTTCGATCGGTCTATGTTTTGGTGCGTCAAATCCGAATCGTTTTTTTCTGTTATTCGGCGAAATCTCTGCCATCTTGTTGTTCGGTCTCCCATTTTTGGTGCGTTGCGAAGAGCTTGACCTCGAAACCGCGTAACCGTGTTATAAATGCCCCATCAGATACGGTAGTTTTCTCATCGCCGTAAAGTTCTACAAACTCGGTACCGTTTAGCGCGTCTAACCCAGTGACCTCAACCCCCATGTGCGGGTCGGGGTCCTCGTTGACAAGGATAATGAGCCATTCTCTACCGGTTCTGCGAGCCGTGACGCTTACACCACGCTTTAAAGCAGGTGTAGGGACATCGGTGCGTCCGTCATCAATTGATTGGACTGTAATGTAGGGTTCAGTCGGTGCTGTGAGGAAGGGTTGCAGTGCGGCGAGTTCACTTGTTAGTGCGTAAATCGACTTCCGAAATGCTTCGTGTCCGTCGGATTTCAGGTAGTGTGATCCCCAATACAGGATGCCTCTTGCACCGTGCGTAATGCAGACGTACGCCATGAGGCGTGATTCGTCGAAGGTCGGGAACGCTGCGATGTCGCCGTGTTCATCGTCCAAGTCGTTCCAGGAAAACGCTTGGAGCACCATCCAGACGGGTCTGCCATTGCCGACCTGTTTCCATCGGTCAGTGGAATCGGCGAGACGGATCGTTGGTCGTTCATCAGCATGAACGGGGTAATCGTCGCATCCGGTGATGTCTACGAAATCGATGTATTGTCGAACGAATTTTAGGTCGCTATCGCGCGCCTCATTTATCCAGACTTGCCGATTTTGTGGATCGACGCTACGGATGAATTCGACCGCTGCGCGCATATTCGGCATAATCTCTGCGGCGCGTTCTTCAGCGTATTGGATAGCGAGTGGCGTTTGCATCCACCATTCGCCTTTATTCGGGAATACTGCGAGCCGGTCCTGCCGCCAGAGTCCACTATATGCGGTAAAGTTCCAGACGATTTCATCAGGTCCTTCCCATATCGCGAGTGCGGGGTGCGTTGCAAGGTTCCGGATGTGTTCCTGAAATTCGGGTGTTGCGCCGGATTGGAGGGATAATGGAACCCATCCCATCATTCCGTGTGCTTGTACGCGGTCGAGTGCATCTGTGTTGCCGCACCGGATGAGGTTAACGCCTGCTTCCGCCATATCTCTGAGTGCGTCATCTTCTGTGGGTAGTTCATAAAACCCGATTGGGAAGAGACGACACCCGTCTTGTGTCAGAAATCCATCGCCGTGTCCATAGATTATATCGCTCATCAATACCTCCGTTTCGCCGAAGTTTTGGTGTCATTTACGTCAGTAACTGTTTTTCCCACCATGTGACGTAGTCTGCATCGCTAATATCGGGTGAGAGACCACGTTTTTCCATACCGTTTTTGAAGCTCTCCGCCATATTTTCGTCCCAATAGGTCATGATCTCGGAGGATTCAGGGGTTTCACCCATATCACCCGTTTCTGTCATCCATGCATCAAGTTGCGCAGCGAGTTCGTTTCGCACGGTGTCATAACGTGGTTCCGCAGCGAGATTGTTGGTTTCATAAGGGTCTGCCTCTAAATCGTACAACTCCTCGGGTGGACGCGTCTGTTTGGTGAAATGCTGCTGTGCGGGGGACAATTCACCGCGTTCTGCTAACAGTGGCACCAGACTCCAGAGCGGGTACTGCTGTTTCTTATATCCGTTGAATTGCATGTACGGACGTTCGGGATGGTAATTGCGGATTAACTTATGGCGGTGTGTGCGGATACATCGGATTCTGTCGTCTGTTCCATCACAGCGGTCCCGTGCTGCGAAAATAGCGTCGCGTGATGTCGCGTCTGAACCGAGGAAGATTTGCCCTTGCATAAAGTCGGGGATATCGACACCAGTGAGTGAGAGTGTTGTCGGTGCGAAATCGACCCCGCTGACGAGTGCGTCGCTAACGGCATCGGCATCAACGTGTCCGGGCCATCGGACGATGAGTGGGATGTGGGTACCGCCATCGTAGAGGAATTGCTTGCAGCGGATATGTGCGCGTCCATGATCGCTCATGAAAAAGATGATTGTGTTGTCGGTGAGTCCTTCATCATCGAGTCGTTTGAGGATTTGCCCGACTTTTTTATCTAAAATCTGAATGCTTTCGAGGTAGAGTGCCCAATCTTTTCGAGTGAGCGGATGGTCGGGGTAGTAAGGTGGTAATTCGACATCCTCTGAAGAGATTGGACGTTCAGGGTCGGGTTTGAAGACGCGATGTGTATCGGGGGTGTTAATTTGTGCGTAAAAAGGCTGTCCTTCAGGGCATTCGCTCCAATCAATGCCGTCGAACGGGTTTTCACGTTGAAAGTTGAAATCCGTTTTTCCGGGTCGCTTGTACGGGGGGCCCGGACTGTTGCAGGTAAAATAACCGGCTTCTCGGAAGCAGTCGGTGATGAGTTTCATATCTTCCCGTAAGGGTTTATCACGATTGCTGCGATGGTTGTGTGCGTCAAAATGCGTTTGGTAGGTTCCCGTGATGAGCGCGGATCGGCTTGGTGAGCAGACTGGACATGTGACGAAAGCGTTGGTAAAGCGGGTCCCTTCGGATGCAAGTCGGTCGATGTTAGGTGTCTGCACGGCAGGTGTGCCGTAGCAGGCGAGATCCGGGGAGAGGTCTTCGCCGTAAATCCAGAGAACGTTTGGTTGTTTTGTAGACATAATTACTCCATTTCAGAAATTTTTACCGAAAACTCCATATCACAATATCTTTAAAACCGCCATGAGAACACCTATGGCGGCTAAGCCGACGCCAATTGCCCACTTGATCGCTCCAACGCCGCTTTCAATTCGGTCAAGACGACTTTCGACATTGCCAAGACGCCCCTCAACATCCTCAAAGCGCCGTTCAAGATTTTTGAAATCAGCCTTATCGGTTTTCTCGTCAAGTTTCGCCTCAAGGTTTTTGAAATCAGCCTTATCGGTTTTCTCGTCAAGTTTCGCCTCAAGGTTTTTGAGGTCAACCCTATCGGTTTTCTCGTCAAGTTTCGCCTCAAGGTTTTTGAGGTCAACCCTATCGGTTTTCTCGTCAAGTTT
>JAJDXV010000062.1 GCA_022823085.1 Candidatus Poribacteria bacterium | reverse complement strand
GTGATGGAGTTCTCAAGCAAAACCACCTATCAAAACGACCTCACAGACAAGATGGCACTTTACGCTGCGCTCGGCATACCGAACTATCTCCTCTATGATGCCGAGGCACTTTATCTGCCTTCGCCTTTGATGGGATTTCAGTTGGTAAAGGGTGTCTATGTCCCAATACCGCCGGGCGTTGATGGGGGTATCTATTCGGATGTTCTCGGTTTAGATTTCCATATACGGGAGAGGCATCTATCGGTTTACGATCCGGTTGCCAAGCGATGGCTCCAAACCCTCGCGGAGCAGCACGCCGCACGCGCCGAAAATGCCGAGACACGCGCCGAAAACGCCGAGACACGCGCCGAAAACGCCGAGACGCGCGCCGAAAATGCCGAGACACGCGCCGAAAACGCTGAGACACGCGCGGCACAAGCAACCATCGCACGACAGAAAGCCGAAGAAGAACTCGAACGCCTGCGAGAACAACTCGCACATTTACAAGCACGCACCTAAATATGCTAAAGTTTGGACAGTTGCCATCCAGATAAAGGGGAGATTTTATCATGCAAGCGAATTCACGTTTAAGCAACGAGTGTAAACTCACCGACGCACAGATGCGGGATTTTATCGTTAACGGCTATCTCACTATCAAAACCGATCTGCCGCGTAGTGTTCACGAGACCATCTACCGCAAAACGCAGGAATACACGGAAAAAGAGGGGAATTTAGGGAACAACATCTTGCCGCGTGTACCTGAACTGCAAGCCGTCTTTGAGGATCCCGCTGTCCGGGGCGCATTCACAAGCATTCTCGGCGAGAATTACGTCATGCACTCGCATCGACACCCGCACCAAAACCGTCCACACAGCGACGGACAAGGATTCCACAAGGATAGCTACTGGGGCTATCAGAAGGTACGTCACCACTGTCCGCGCTGGGCAATGGCGTTCTACTATCCACAAGACGCACCTATCGAAATGGGACCCTCGTCTGTCTTACCGGGGACGCAGTATTACAGCACCCGAATCACGGAAGACAACGACAGCGAATTAGCCGTCTGTGGTGAAGCAGGCACGATAACGGTCATCCACTTCGACCTCTGGCACCGCGCAATGGCGAACCAGACAGACAAAACACGCTACATGATGAAGTTCCAATTCATTCGGATGGACGCACCAGAAACACCGGAATGGAACGTGACGGATCCGCACTGGCAACCCGAAGGCATCAAGCCAGCAACCCCACCCCATCAAGGGACGTGGCGACATGTCTGGAACTGGGTGGCAGGAGAAGCCAACGGACGGAACGCAGAACCGAGCAACGGAAACCTTTCTGATTACATCGCAGCGTTAGGCAGCGATGACAGGGACGTTCGCGCCAACGCCGCGGATCAACTCGCTCTCTTAGGTGAATCCGCAACAGACACAATTCCGCAGCTCATCCAAGCGTTGCATGACGGGTATGAGCCTGTCCGTTTGAACGCCGCTTACGCACTCGGCACGATCGGCGAACCCGCAGTTCCACAACTCATTGAGAGCCTCGGTGACGAAAACGGACCCACACGACGGATGGCAGCTTATGCACTCGCCGCAGTCGGCGCACCAGCCGTGCCTGCCTTGAGCGAAGCACTGCAGCACACCGAGGATGCCGTTCGTATTGAAGCCGCTTATGCTTTAGCACAAATAGGCGATTCCGCTGAAGCCGCGATCCCAGTGTTGATAGAACGCACGAAAGATGACGCAGACGAAGTCCGTCGCTATCTCGCCGATGCCTTCGGCGGTATCGGCCCCGCTGCCGCACCGGCGGTACCCGCACTCATTGAGATGCTCGAACACGATGAAGATAAACAGGCGCGCTTTGAAGCCGCATTGGCGTTAGCACAGATCGGACCCGCCTCAAGCGACGCAGTGCCGGCACTATCGAAAGCACTCAGAGACCCTGATCGTTATGTCCGAGACAACGCCATCCACGCCCTGAAGCGTATTGACACCGCAGAAGCGGAATCAGCACTCTTCGACTACCTACTCCTGGCAAGATGGTGCCCGATTACAAACCGAGCAAGCACACATTAGGTACCCAACATGCGCTATCAACTCCTCATAAAAAACGGAACCGTCATCGATCCAGCACAAGGCATCCATACCCGTAAAGACGTAGCATTCGCCAACGGACGCGTCGCCGCTGTCAGCGATGACATCCCGACCTCCGAAGCGCGGGAAGTCCTCGACGCAGCAGGCTGCTTCGTCACACCCGGGCTGATCGACCTACATGTTCATGTCTTCTACGGCGTAAGCCATTTTGGGATTGAACCCGATCCGACCTGTTTGGCACGCGGGGCGACAACAGTCGTCGATGCCGGTTCCGCTGGCGCAGACACGTTTCCCGGATTCCGGAAATACGTCATCGATGTCAGCGACACACGGATCCTCGCGCAGCTGAACATCTCATCACAAGGCATGCTCACACAGGAGATCGGAGAGTTAGAAAACCCTGATTATGCAGATGTCGGCAAAGCGTGTCGTATGATAGAACAGCATCGCGACATCATCTTAGGGGTCAAGGTACGCTTAACACGGGAGAGTATCGTCGGTAAGAGGGCGGGGATGCTGCCACTGCACAGGGCGCGCGAAGCCGCTGATGCTGCTGGACTCCCCATCATGGTGCACCCACAAGACGCGTGGTGCGAATCCATTGATGATATACTCGCCTTCATGGGAGAACGCGATATTCTGACGCACTGTTTCCACGATATGCCGTGCGGTATCTTAGATCAAAACGGCAACATCCGAGAGGCTGTCCACGCAGCAATCGAACGCGGCGTTATCTTTGATGTCGGACACGGCGCAGGCTCCTTCAGCTGGGATGTCGTACAGACAGCGATGGCACAAGGCGTTGAACCGACAACGATCTCCTCCGACTTGCACACCTATAACGTCAACGGGCCCGTCTATGATCTCGTGAATGTCGTCAACAAATTTCTACATCTCGGCATGTCGCTGGACGACGCACTCGCGAAAGTCACGAGTACCCCTGCCGAAACGATTTTGATGCCGGGGCAGGTCGGCACATTGGCTGTGGACGCGTGGGGGGATGCTGTCGTATTTGAACGCCGTGAAGGTGAATTCCAGTTGATAGACGCACGCGGCCAATCGAGAACCAGCAAACAGAAATTGGAACCCATTGTTGTTGTCAAAGGTGGACAAGTCTACCGACAAAGATAAGTGCTTTTACTGCCCCATTCTCGTCAGAATAGAAAGAACCAACGATACAACGGCAACCGCACACGAGATGATGATTCCGCCTATTTTCCAACGCTCGTTTGTCTCTAATTTTCGATCACGCGTGTTTTCTATAAGACCGTCAAGTTTAGTTTCCAACGTCTCGAGTTTACCATCAATCTTGGCCTCTAAAGTGTGTAAATCGCCCGCTTGTTTCGCTTGATTTACCTTCATTTCCGCAAAGTCAGCATTCACGACTTCCAGCTTAGACTTGATCTTGTCCATCCTATCATTCACCTCGGAACGCACATCCTTCACTTCGGAACGCACATCCTTCAGATCAGTTTCCATAGTTTCGAGCTTTTGTAAGATAAGGTCCTCTTTGTTCATTCTTCAATATCTCCTTTTAGGAAGTGTGAGGCGGTGCAATCAGTGATATAAAGATTATAACACAATTCTAAACGCCTGACAATCTTTATTCTTTAGGACTTACGCATGCGGCTCTTTTGTAGCATAGGCTGTTAGCCTGTGGCACTATAACGCTGTGTTTTCCAAGAAATCTCATCTAACAGAACGGGCTGCAGTTAAAATTGCGTAAGTCCTGTTCTTCATAGGACTTACGCATGTTCCTCTTTTGTAGCATAGGCTGTTGGTCTCCTGTGCCACTATAACGCTGTGTTTTCCGAAAACTTTCATCTAACACAACCGGCTACAGTCAAAAATTGCGTAAGTCCTGCTTCAAACAAAATGTATAAATGTCGCTATGGATGCGGCTTTCCAGTCTCCGGCCTCTCCTTCGGTGCATTAGAATCCGAACCGAAACGGACGTGCAACCCCGCGCCCGGTGCATGCGTCTTCCCGTAAAGTACATGCTTCATACACCCAAAAATAACCGTCGTCCCGACCAGCACCACGATCCCCCAGATGGAGGTCTGTAGCACCCAGTCATTGAACGAGAAGAGGCTACCCGTCTGCTCCGTTATTCTCAGCGGACCGAACGCCACCAACACAGTGCAGATGATCGCATTAAGTATAATCGTACCTTCTGTCACCAGCCGATGCGGACTGAAGTTGACCAGAGCGCGCTCAAAGTTAAATATCACCATCCACCACAGCAAAACGAGATAGAGGAGCTGACCTTTTCCTAACCAACTCGTCGGAATAAAAGCGAGCGGCTCCCGGAAATGCGTTGACAAGAGCCAGACACAAGCGATACCGATACCGATATAGAAGAGTTCAAACCACCCTATCCAACCCCTTGAACGCCGAAACCAGCCCACAACCGGGAGCTTGAAAAAACGTTCCGGTAAACTCTCGACCACCTCCACCCACGTCCCTACCGCTTTCCGATAATTCACGTACGTCAACGCAACCAGCACACAGAAGACAGTGAATATCTCTATCCACTGTGGGAAACGCGTACCAACCTCTAACAATGGGGCACGAGTGAGAATAAATCCGAAGGTCACCGCAAGTCCGAGTCCAAACAGAAAACCTTGCGTCTGCTCCATTACACTGTGCCAGTTCGTCTGGAGTCCTGTGCGGATGTAGATGAGTTTAATCATCTGTCCAAGCGAGAACGCAACGCCGCCAGCGAAACCGGTCATCAAAGTCGCAAAAATGACACCGCTGAGTTCATAACGCCAGCAGTATCCCAAAACACCGATGACGAGACCGACGCAACCTGCCCAGTTGTCGCCGCGCGGCGGGGTCATACGCAGCCCAAATACGTTGACCAGCACTAAAAACGCACCGAACCAACCGACACCCATATAGAGTACAAGCGTAGTCCCCATATCTAAACCGCCGCGGAAAAGCGCGACGATAAGTGCCGAAACGATCGCGACCCCTGCAGCCACCCAGTCGGTATCGTACCAATATAGCGGACTTTCATGCCGTTGCATCCGTCTCGGTGTGAAGATCCAGTCGATGATGACTGCCTGAAGCGACCAGCCGATGAAAACAGCGACAATCGGCACGAAGAAAAGCGACAGCTGCGCATGCGTCAAAAACGCCGGTAACGCCGTACCGGCACCCCCCAGAGCCGCCCATAGGAACCCTATGGCGAATAAGTTCGCGAACCCATAAAACACCGTCAACGGTTGTGGCGAATGACTATACCCCACAACCATCATATACGACATACTTCCACCGAATGACCAGCCGATCGCACCGAACAACGCGAAGTAGTGGACGTGCCGCCACCAATCCGCGCGTCCTGATAGCAGCACCAGCGCCATCGCTGCGAGTGCACCGGGAAGTGCCGCACCATATTCATGTCCGAAATTACCACGTATCCCCCACCCAACACAAAGCGACAAACCACAAAGAAGTACCATCTGCCACGGAAGAACTGCTGCATCCATATCTATATCCTCCATCTTACGACTGACTTTGTTCTTTATTATGTAAGTTTTTGCGTTTATTGTCAATCTTCTAATACCGATCCCGCAGCACCATTCAATTATTGACAGAAAAAGACGTTTCGTCTAAAATCGTAACAATATTGACACAAAATAAATAGGAGAGGAGATATAGAAACATAAACAAATGCGATCTACTATAACACAGTGCAGGAACCTATGTGTTTTTAGTGTAGTGGTGCCCCTCATCTTCTGCCTCGGTAGTCTCGGTGTGTTAAGCGTAGAAGCAGCTAACGCATCTTCTGAAACGCTCGCGCCCCGAAAAATTGAAGCAATACGGGCGGAAACACCACCAACAATTGATGGAGAATTAGACGACGCGTGCTGGAAAAATAGTGCGAAAACCGGTGAACTCATCCAATTTGAACCACAGAACGGTGAACCCGCAACACAACCAACAACCATCTATCTCGCTTACGATGCCAATAAACTCTATGTCGCGTTTGAATGTTTCAAAACAGACATGGACAACCTCGCCGCGAATCAGACGCGGCGCGACGCGTTCTTCTTCTCCGACGACCATGTTGAAGTCCTAATTGATACCTTCCTTGACGGTCGGAACTGCTACACGTTTGCATTAAACCCGCTCGGCACACAGACAGACCGACGATTAACAAACGAAGGCGCGAATAGACGCACCGGTTCCTCAAGCATCGGAACGGCTATCTCATGGGACTGCGATTGGGAAGGAAAAGCAGGAACACAAGCAGACCGCTGGGTAGCAGAATTCGCTATCCCGTTTGCCGAACTCCGATTTTCAAAAGCCACTGAAACGGTAACGTGGGGGATCAACTTTTGGCGAAACGACGAGGCTCTATCTGAAGAACAGACATGGGTTGATTTAGGCGAACGTCAATATGCCGTTTCGAGATTCGGGAGACTAACAGATCTGCCAATCTCAGACCTCGTGACGAAGCGACCTGTTAAGTTCAAGCCGTACGCCACACTAAAACCGCAAGTACGACAACCGAACCGAGGCGAAACAGAAACCGCCATAAAAGCGGATGCCGGGTTAGACCTGCGCTACCCGATCAAAGATTTCACTGTTGACCTGACGTTGAACCCTGATTTCGCGCAAATTGAAGCAGACCCAGACCTCGTGAACATCAGCGATATACCGCTCCGGTTCCCTGAAAAACGTCCTTTTTTCCTTGAAGGAAACGAACTTTTTCAGATGCCGCTCGACCTGTTCTATAGCCGACGCGTTGAAGATTTGATCGGAGGCGGAAAGGTTATCGGAAAATTCAGCAAGTATAATCTCGCTTTTATGGGAGCCGTCGCCGGGCCCGAAGATATGGATAAAGAAATAAAAGAAGGCGAATTGCCGCTTGCCAACTACAATTATTCTGTCTTGCGTTTACAGCGGGAAGTCGGCAGAACATCGTCTATCGGTGTTTTAGGTGTGAATAAACAACGCGGTAGTGCTTATGACCGTGCGGGTGGCGTGGATGCGCGCGTCCAATTACCAGCAGACCTCAATCTTAACCTCGAATACGCAAGAGAGTGGAAAGCAGGCGGACTCGGAATGGTAGAGAACACAGCAGACGACCTAATTTTCCTTCAACTCGTTCGCCAGAGCAATGTGTTCTCGGTAGATGCCATTTATGCAGATTTTGGCGAACACTTTAACCCAGAAACAGGTTTCGTCCCACGCGTCGATAGACGCGGCTTTGTCCTCAGCAGTCGCTATAATAAACAATATAAAGGCGCGCTCGAAAGACTTCGTGGTGAAGTCGAATATGAACGACTTGCCAACCATACCGGTGAACTCACAAACCATAGAGCAGGGGTGAGTGGACTCCTCGGGGTTCGTAACTTCTTTTTTCTACTCGGACCCGAATGGTACTATCACATCAACGAAGACGATATACCCTTCACTGACAGAACTGTCAGATTCTTCGCTGGGTGGTTCCCGCCAAAATATGTACAGATCCGAAACATAGGCACGATTGGAGTCCGAGAAAATAAAAACATCTTCTTTATCCGCCCAGAAATTACCATCCGCCCGACTGCCAAACTCAGTTTTGAGTTCATCTTACAACGGCTTCATGAGAGAGCACCAGAGACGACAGCGTGGCAGCTTTCGGAATGGACACGCCGGTTCATTGTGAACTATCAGTTCGCCCAGCGGATGTACGCAAGAGCCAGCGCAGAACTCACGGTAGAGAAAGAACGCAGAGTCTTCGCCCTTTTCGCCTATGAATATCGACCAGAAAGCACTTTCTTTATCGTCTACAACGACAACCAAGATGTAGAAGGCGATACCGAACGAATTGTGTTCATCAAAATATCGCACCTGTTGAAATCGGAACTTTTTTAACCGAAAACAACCCAAGTTGCCACCTTTGTAGCACTGGAGGATACCGCCACGGAAAACTTTCTGAACCGCTACCAACACTCGTTACTCGCAATACTTTCAGCGTTCTTGCTGTTTCTCAGCTTCCCGACGCTAAACCTATTTCCGCTTGCCTGGATCGCGCTGGTGCCGTTTTTCATTGCACTCACGCGGACAACAAACTGGAAATCCGCTTTCTGGATCGGCTATCTAACAGGGTTCCTATTCTTCGCAGGACTGCTCCCTGCGATTGCCCTCCTCTACCCTTACGCGAATATCTTCGCGACAACGGTCGGTTATCTACTCCTTGTCGGCTATACGGGCCTCTATTTCGCCGTTTTCGCTGCACTCATGAAGTTTGTCCGAGTGGATTCCGGTATACTGTTCCCGATCGCTTGCGCCTGTATCTGGACGGCACTCGAATGGGTGCGAAGTTGGATGATAACCGGATTTCCGTGGGGGAGTGTCGGCTACTCGCAGTGGAACAATCTCCTCGGTATACAGGTCGCTTCTGTTATCGGCGTACACGGCATCAGTTTTGTGATTGTCCTATTCAACGCCGGTATCGCAACCCTGATTTCTAACCGGCATGAATGGCGACAAGAGAGCCGCGCTGTCGTACTACCACTTATGCTGATAATCTGCTGTCTCGGCTATGGTGCCTTACAACTTCGGCATGCTGAACCGATAAACACAGACGCTGATGCAAACACGGAAACCCTAAACGTCGCACTCATCCCAGGCAACATCCCGCAACTTCAGAAGTGGAATAGAAACGAATTCCCGAAAATCTTACAGCACTATACCAATTTGACGTATGAGGCGAATCAAGAGAACCCGGATCTAATCGTCTGGCCCGAAACGGCGATCCGAAGTGAAGCGTTGACAGGCAGATGGCCGACCTACTACGGTCGATTCGATCGGATGTTACGCCAGACAGCGACACCTATACTCATCGGCACAGCGAATAGAGGAAAAACAGACGATGCCATCGGCAAATTTTCAAAAAGTAACGATAAAACAGGCGAACCCATATTCAACCGTGTGCTTTCAATAGCACCAGATGGAAAGATACACGCCGATTACGCGAAGATGCATCTTGTACCTTTTGGTGAGTACATCCCGCTCGAGCACCTGATCCCCGATTTTATCCCTGACTTTATCATGTTTGAACCCTTCGCGCATGGAAAATCAGTAAACCTTTTACCTGTGTTTATCGTTAAAAGTAAAGCAGATATTGAGAATCCGGGGCAAGCAAACGTAACAGACGAACAGATAAATATCGGCGCATCCATCTGCTTTGAATCGGTGTTCCCAGATGAATTCCGTAGACCTGTCCAAAAAGGGGCAGCAGTGATGGGAATCTTCACAAACGATGCCTGGTTCGAGGGGACTGCCTTCCCCGAATTGCATCTATCTATGGCACCGTTCCGCGCAGTCGAGAACCGAATAGCCGTGTTCCGATGTGCCAACGGTGGATTTACCTGTGTTGTAGACAAATTCGGGCGCATAACGACACCTTTGGTTACACCGGACATGACAGACGAGACGCTTGTCGCATCGGTGCCACTGCGCGCATCTATCGAACAGACACAAACCCTCTATACCCGCTACGGTGATTGGTTCCCGATCCTTTGCACAATTGTCTGTCTCGGAGGGTTCGGTAGCCTAATCGTCATACGGCGGCAGCGTCAAGATGCTTAACTATTTGAAAACGGTTCATAATGCAATCGGGGTTTGAAACCCGATGCAGGCGGGGTTTGCAACCCCACTCAGGAGAAATATGCTCATAAATCTAAAAAACCAGGCTGAAGAAATGCAAACCCGTCTCTTAGAACTCAGAGGTTATCTTTGACCTCGATGAAAAACGGAAAGAATTAGCAGAACTTGAAGAAGCAACGATTACCCCAGACTTTTGGAAGAACACACAGCGCGTTCAAGAGATCAATCAGCGAATCTCTACACTCCGTGATGAAGTTGCGACCTACGAAGAACTCTACCTGAAAGTCGAGGATATTCAGACGCTTGTTGAGCTCGCTGATGAAGAAAACGATACCAGTCTACAGACAGAAATCGTAGACGGGTTGGACAACGTCGAAAATCGGCTTGAGCAGATGGAACTCCGGCTGATGCTGAGAGGCGAATTTGATAAAAACAACGCGATCCTCAGTATCCACTCCGGGGCAGGCGGCGTTGACGCACAAGATTGGGCTGGAATGTTGATGCGGATGTACCTCCGATGGTGCGACGGACGCGGCTACCGGACCGAAATCGTTGACATCACCCCTGGAGACGAAGCCGGGGTCAAAGGCACAACGATCCTTGTCACAGGCAATCTCGCTTATGGATACCTTCAGGCTGAGACCGGCGTACATAGGCTCGTCCGTTTATCGCCTTACGATTTTAACAAACGACGGCATACCTCATTCGCTGCAGTTGACATCACGCCGGAAATTGATGACACCGTCGAAGTGGACATTCAACCCGAAGACTTACGCATAGATACCTACCGAGCAAGTGGTGCCGGTGGACAGCACGTCAATGTCACTGACTCCGCAATTCGGATTACACATAAACCGACCGGGATTATTGTCCAGTGTCAGAACGAGCGTTCTCAGCATAAGAACCGGGAAATCGCTATGAAGCTCCTCCGGTCACGCCTGCACGAGAAATATCGTGCTGAACGTGAAGAAGAACTCGCCAAACAGCGCAGTGAACGTTTAGAGATTAACTTCGGCAGCCAAATCCGTTCCTACGTGTTGCACCCGTACCAACGCGTCAAAGATTTGCGAACGAACGTTGAGACCGGGAACGTTAGTGCCGTATTAGACGGCGCATTGGACCCATTTATTGAAAGTTACCTGAAAATGAAGGCGAAAGAGAAGTAATGTCAGAATATATCAGACACCTCTAACTTCTTATGGTGTATGGTAGGAGCGAGTTTTGCTCGCGATCCGCAATTATGGTAGGAGCGAGTGTTTTGCTGGAGTGTTTCCCGCGCTCGCGATCCCAAACTTTATTTTAGGTTGCTTTACCTCTGCAACTAAAGTATAATTATTAACAACTTCAAAGCAGCAAACAAACGAATCGCCTTAACTAAAAAACGGTCCGAAAAGGAGGAGTTATCCGTGGAAGAGACAAAGGACTTAATTCAGCAACGTCGCGAGAAATTGGACGAAATTCGCAAATTCGGTGTAGAACCGTACCCGCATAAGTACGAACCGACACACACCACATCCGCAATTCAACGGGATTTTGCCGACATCCAAGAGACATCTGATGACGCGCAAACCGTTCGTATCGCAGGCAGGATCATGACCAAACGCGATCACGGCAAAAGCAGCTTCGCGCATCTTCAGGACAGCGAAGGACAAATTCAGATCTACGTCCGACGTGATAAAATCGGGCCCGATCCGTATAAAATCTATCGACGGTTTGATGGCGGTGATATTGTCGGTGCTGAAGGCACAGTTTTCCGTACACGAACCGGAGAATTGACTGTCCTTGTTGATACCATAGAACTCCTCTCGAAATCTATTCGACCGCTCCCAGAAAAATGGCACGGTTTGCAAGATAAACAGACACGTTATAGACAACGATACGCCGACCTTATCATGAACCCTGAAGTAAAGGACGTTTTTGTTAAGAGAACACAGATTGTCCAAGCAATTCGCAATATGCTCAACACTCGAAATTTCATTGAAGTTGAGACGCCTGTCCTGCAACCAATCTACGGGGGTGCGAACGCACGGCCATTCACGACGTATCATAACACTTTGGAACAATCGCTCTATCTACGCATCGCGAATGAACTCTATCTCAAACGCTTGATCGTCGGCGGATTTGATCGGGTTTATGAATTCTCGCGCGACTTCCGAAACGAAGGTATGGATAGAGACCATAACCCTGAGTTTACAATGCTCGAACTCTATCAGGCTTATGCCGACTATATCGAGATAATGGAACTCACCGAAACGCTAATCGCTGAAACTGCGAAAACGCTTCACGGGACAGCGAAAATTACCTATCAGGAGCATGAACTTGATCTCACACCACCGTGGGAAAGATTAAGCATGGTTGATGCCGTCCGGAAGTACGCCGGCATCGACCCGGTACCGTTGTCAGCAGATGAACTGTATAAAGCAGCCGTTGACGTAGGTCTCGATTTGGTCGGTGATGAAACAAAAGGGAAAATTATCGCAGAACTTTTCGACGAATATGTGGAATCGAAACTCATTCAGCCGACATTTATAACGGATTATCCTATTGAGGTATCACCCTTCGCGAAAAAGAAACCGGATAACCCCCAATTCGTTGAACGCTTTGAATTCTTTATCTGTGGGATGGAGGTCGGAAACGCTTTTAGTGAACTCAACGATCCCGTCGATCAACGACAACGTTTTCTCGAACAGGCGAACAGCTTAGAAGCTGGCGATGATGAAGCCTTCATGGTAGACGAAGATTATCTACGCGCATTGGAATACGGTATGCCACCAACCGGTGGGCTCGGTATCGGTATCGACCGGTTGACGATGCTACTAACGAACCAGTATTCCATCCGAGATGTCATCCTGTTTCCGCAGATGCGCCCAGAGAACTAAAATGAGAACAGCGCCACCACTGCTTACAGAAAGATTGATACTCCGCTCGCTGACACTTGAGGACACTGAAGATATTCAACGCCTCGCTGGTGAATACGATGTCGCAGCAACGTTATGTTATATGCCGCACCCGTATGAAGATGGCATGGCGGAGGCGTGGATCCGTGCTTGTTCCGAAAAATTTGAAAAAGACAAAGCACTGAACTTCGCAATTACGTTGAAAACAGGCCAGAACTTCATTGGCGCAATAGAGATACGACTCGACCCAGAGATAGAAGATGGTGAACTCGGGTTCTGGATAGGGAAACCTTACTGGGGATGTGGGTATTGCACCGAAGCAGCAAAGGCAGTGATCGCTTACGGTTTCAAAGTATTGAAACTAAATCGAATCTGTGCCTACCACTTTGAGAACAATCTGGCATCCGGACGGGTGCTACAGAAAATCGGGATGCACTATGAAGGATGTCTCGAAAAATTTGTACAAAAACGAAACCGATGTGAGGATTCAATACGGTACGGGATGCAAAAAGCAAACTACGACGCAATGCTGTCAAGGAGCCAAAAATAAAAAATATGAAATTTGAATGGTTTGTAGCCTCCCGCTACCTGCGCTCTCGGCGAAAACAGTCCTTTATCTCAATTATTAGCATCATCTCAATCGGTGGTGTCGCCCTCGGTGTCGCAACGATAATCCTCGTGATTGCTGTCTTAGACGGTGTTGAACACGGGCTAAAGGACCGGTTCCTCTCGAATGAGGCACACGTGGCACTCAGTATATTTGATCACAGCTTTTTCAAAGGCTACCAAGAACGGATTGAACGGATTGAGGCAATTGAAAACGTTGTCGCCGCATCGCCTGTTATCTTCGCACAGATCGGCGTTTTCCGAGAACATAGCAATACCATTCAGGATGCCATCTATATTAAGGGAATTGATACCGCACAGGAAGACGAAGTCACCGGTTTCTCAACATTCGTTATCGGGTCAACGGACTTCCAAAACTCAGAACTGATTGAACAAGCCGCACTTATCAACGAAGGTGAAACGATTACCGGTGGTATCATCCTCGGCGGACGATTGGCAACGCGGCTCGGTGTTATGAAAGGTGATGTCCTACGCCTACTTATTAAACTCGTCGAATCACCGATAGACTCGTCAATGCTTCTGCCAGACTTAGCAAACTTTGTTGTCATCGGGTTCTACGAATCTGAGATGGAGGCTTATGATAACAACTTCGGGTTCATCCATATAGATACCGCGCAAAAATTGTATAACCAACAGAATCGCGTAAACTTTATTTTTGTCCGGTTAACCGATGCCGAATTGGCACCGCAGCTCGCCACAAAAATTGAAGCTGCCGCTGACTTTACTGTGTTAGAGGGGATGCCGAATGCAAGAACATGGATGGAGGCACAAGCAGCACTCTTCTCGGCACTGCAATTAGAAAAAATCGCAACCGTTATCATTGAAGCACTCATCATTTTGGTCGCCTCTTTTAACATCGCAAGCACTCTCATCATGACAGTGATGGAGAAAACGAAGGATGTCGGGACACTGCGAACGCTCGGTTCCTCACGCGGGAATATCATGCGAATCTTCATGATTCAGGGCAGCGTTATCGGCACACTTGGGACAATGATCGGGACTGCATTAGGGTTATCGCTCTGTTGGCTCTTGCGTACCAACACCCAGAGACCCTCTTACTGGTATATTATTGCACTCGTTGTACCGATTGTTCTACAATTTTTAATAGCATCACAACACGCAATGCGGAACAGAGGCGGATGGAAATTTGCTGTAGGGGTCCTGTGGCTAATCGGAATAGGTTTTGCACTCTATTGTGCAGTCAGACCGATCTCACTCGTAGACCTCGGACTGAGTCAAATCTACCAGATGCATCAGCTACCGATAAAGATTAATTGGGTATTCGTTATCTTTATCAATCTGCTCTCGTTTGCTATCTGTTGGCTTGCGACGCTCTATCCAGCATGGCAAGCAGCGAACCTCAAGCCAGTTGAAGCACTGCAACACGAATAACCCAAAAGAGGAAGTCTGTGTCGAATCCGTCAGAAACACTCATCCGTATTATAGATTTACACAAATCCTATTATGATGGCGAATCGGAACTGCCTGTGCTTCAAGGGATCGACCTTGAGATAAAGACATCAGAATTACTCGCAGTCGTTGGCGCATCCGGTGTCGGAAAAAGTACACTGCTCCATATCATGGGGACGCTGGATCGACCAACAGCCGGACAGGTCATATACGGTGAGCAAGATGTTTTTACCTTGCAGGATACCGAACTCGCCCGGTTTCGGAACAAGGAAGTCGGATTCGTGTTTCAATTTCATCATCTGCTACCGGAGTTCAATGCACTTGAAAACGTCGCTATGGCTGCGCTAATTACAACACCGAGTAATAAAACGATTTACGAGGAAGCAGCGTCACTACTTGAATATGTCGGGCTTGCTGAAAGGCTCTCCCACTATCCGAGCCAACTCTCCGGCGGAGAACGACAACGCGTCGCAATCGCACGCGCATTAATTAATAAACCGAAAGTTGTTCTCGCTGACGAACCGACAGGAAACCTCGACCGGCGGAACAGTGAAGCTGTCCATGAACTTTTATGGGATTTTAACGCTAAATCTGGACAGACCTTCGTTATTGTAACCCACAACTCTGAACTGGCTGAGCAGGTGGACAGGGTTGTTCAACTCGTTGACGGCAAAGTCGTTTTATAGTTGTCAGAGGAATAGTAACCAGTAACCAGTGGACAGTTAAGACGGAAAGCGAAGCGCTGTCGTTTCACCGGAATAGAACATAGGACTTACGCATTCCTCTCAAAGTCCCCCTGATATGGGGGATTTAGGGGGTTAAAATGCTGAAAATTACTGCTTTTTGCGTAAACCCTAAGAACACTAACTCTCTTTGACTGGTAACTCGTAACTGGTAACTGGTAACTAAAAAGGAAACGTTTATGTTGATTTATATCGACGGAGAATTTTTACCAAAAGCAGAGGCTAAAATTTCAGTATTCGATCACGGGTTGCTTTACGGAGACGGTGTTTTTGAAGGCATCCGATCCTATAATGGACGGGTCTTTAAACTTGATGAACACCTCGAACGACTTTACGACTCGGCAAAATCGATTATGTTACAGATACCCATCCCGATCGAAACCATGAAAGAGACAGTCTTGGAGACACTCCGTCGAAATCGTCTCACAGAAGCCTATATCCGATTAATCGTAACTCGCGGGGTCGGAGACCTTGGACTGGACCCAGATAAATGTCCGAAAGCAACCGTCATAATTATTGCAGATAAAATCGTCTTATATCCACAAAAATTCTACGAAAACGGGTTGGAGATCGTAACGTCTGCCGTGCGACGGAATTATGCCGAAGCCATCAATCCGCGAATTAAATCTTTGAACTACCTCAACAACATTTTAGCTAAAATCGAAGGGAAACAGGCAGGGACAGAGGAAGTGCTGATGCTTAACGCTGATGGATACGTCGTTGAATGTAGCGGCGACAATATTTTCTGGGTAAAGAACGGCACACTTGTCACACCACCCGTACATATCGGAATTTTAGAAGGTGTCACTCGAAACAGTGTCATTGACCTCGCACGCGACGCAGGGATACCCGTTGAAGAACGCGTCTTTACGCGCCACGATCTCTACATCGCAGATGAATGTTTCCTAACTGGCACCGCCGCCGAGGTTATCCCCGTGGTAAAAATCGACCGGCGTGCTATCGGAGACGGGAAACCCGGGAAACTGACACAGCAGCTTATCGCTGCCTTCCGGCACTACGCGAACACCTGCGGCACCGAAATCTATGCAAAGAATAGGAAACTCTCCTGATAGAACGAGGAGCCGCCGAGACATAGAGGAGATATTAAAACATTATGGACGCAATGAAAAATATTCTGATTTTTATCAGCCTAATCATCGGATTTCTAACGACTGGCGTTCTGGCTGAAGAGCAAGCAGATGTCGTGTATGGACCCCACAAGGCTACAACAGAAAAACAGGCAACGCCAGATGCTGAAACGCACGCGGCACCTAATACCGAAACGCAAACGGTTGAACAACAGAAGACACCTGATGCCACTACACCCGCTGTCAACCCGATGTTCGTTGTCAAAAAAATATCCTTTGAAGGCGTAAAAACCGTCTCCGAAGACATGTTGCGTACGCTCCTTCAGACGCAAATTGGGGATGAAGTATCCCAAGAGTTTCTTACCCAGGATCTCAAAAGCCTTTACAAAGATACCGGGTTCTTCTCCGAAGCTAAGGTAGATACGCAACCGCTTGAAGGCGGCGGACTTGAGATCATATATAAAGTCGTCGAAAGTCCAAAAATCTCTGGTATCAATATTATCGGAAATGAGAACCTAAGCACAGGGAAATTGAAGAACGATATTACACTGCGTCCAGATGAAATTTATAGTGATCGGCGACGGTGGGAGAGCGAACGTGCTATCAAAAAACTCTATCACGACAAAGGCTACTATCTCGTCAGTTTCCAAACACACCTTGATAGCAGCGACGATGAGGCGCATACTGTCCAAGTCACCTTTGAAATAAACGAAGGACCGAGGGTGCGAATTGAGGAGATCAATTTTATCGGCAACGAACTGATCTCCGCGAATACATTGTGCAAGAAACTCAAAACCCGGACCGGTAAACCTTTCGACCAGATACTCTTTGAGGAAGAAGACCTCGCACTGAACCTGCGCAATTACTATCAAGATCGAGGGTTCGCACAGGTGAAAGTTATCGGATACGAGAAACGGTTCACAGAAAATAAAACCGGGTTGATACTTGACATCACCGTTGACGAAGGTCCCGAATATGTTATCGGAACCTATACACTTGAAGTTGAAGCCGGCGCGAAATCTCTGTTCTCCGACAAAAAAATACGCGGAATGCTTGACCCCGCTGAAGGTGAAGTTTTCAACCGCGGAAGCTTTGACGAATCCATCTCAAAATTACAGCAGGCTTATCTCGATAAAGGCTATCTACTCTCTGAAGTCGTACCCATCCCAACCTTTGATGAAACAGACGGTTTGGTTAACATTACGCTCAAAATTAACGAAGGCGATGTCATCGTCATCGGGAAGGTGATTATCAGCGGACTCGAGAAGACAATGGAGCACGTCGTCAAACGCGAATTGGACTTTTTGAATATTGAAACAGACAAATTATTAGATGTCAAGTCCTTGCGTAAGGCACGCCAACGTCTGTTCCAAATGGGCTCTTTCATTCGTGCTGTCGATTTTGTACCAAGCGACACTGACCAAGAGAACCGAAAAGATCTGAGGGTCAATATCGCAGAAACACCCAGAACCGGTATGCTAAGCCTCGGCGGCGGTTACGGCAGTGAAGGCGGTATTTTCGGGACAGCAGAAGTCGGACAGAACAATCTACTCGGACGCGCCTACAGAGTCCATCTTAAAGGTGAAATAGGCACCCGCGACCATCACACAGCCGAAATCAGTTTCGGTACGCCTTGGATCCTCGGTACACCGACACGCCTCACCGCACGGCTTTACGATAACCGCCGCTTCCGACGCTACTACGGAACCGTCGGCGCACTCCTTAACCGAACAAGTGTCAACTCGCTATACGATAGGTACGTTTGGGGACGCCGCGGCGCATCTCTCACCATCGGCAGACCCATCGCTTATGACATCGATCTCTCCGTCAGGTTCCGAAACGAACACGTCAACGCATACAACCCCGATGAGACATTGATCAACCGTTCCACCCGTAGTATCCTTTTCGCTGTCGGACGCGATACCCGCGACTATCGCACCTCTCTCTATGATCCAACCGGCGGGGCATCGCATACGATCTCTTATGAATATTCCGGCGGACTCTTGGGAGCCGATAATGAGTTCCAGAGGTACACCTTAGACACCAGCTGGTTCTATAGCGGTTGGTGGAACCATGTCATCGCTTTTCACGCGCGCGCAGGTTATATGCGCAGCAAAAGTGTCGATCGCGAGTACCTATTTTATGAACGCTTCTTCCTCGGCGGTGTAGACACTATCCGTGGCTACGAAGACTACGAAATCTACCCAGACCCAGACGAAACAGGGGCCATCAATCCGTTCGGCGGTGATAAAATGGTCTTCGCCAACCTCGAGTATCGTATCCCCGTTTCGCCACAACTCACAGCAGCCTTGTTCTACGACATAGGACAAGTATGGGATGAAAGCGTCAGAAACCCGTTTAACCAGATCAACTTCAAAAGTGGACTCGGTGTTGAGGCACGGCTCAATATGTTCGGTATGCTCGCACGGTTGGGTTGGGGATACGGCTTGGATCGCATTACAGGCGAACCAGCCGGTAGATTCCACTTCACTATAGGACCGGGATTCTAATACGCGTCAGAACGAAACTACAGAAATATTCAGAGTGTAAATGATAAACCTACTAATTTCTTTCTCAGAAAAGAGGATTCAAACATGAAATCACTTCGATGCGGTGCTCGCGAAGCACGCCTAACCCTATTACTTATTTCCATAACCGCTTTCAGTTTCAGTACCGGAAGTATCGGACAGGAAGCCTTCAAAATCGGGGTCGTCAACACTGAAGAAGTCCTAAAAGGATCAGAAGAAGCGACAAAAGCCACTGAAACGCTCAGAACAGCAGGCGAACGACTCCAGAAACAATTGCAAGAGAAAGCAGACGCAGTCCGGACCATACAGGAACAGAAAGCGAAAACTCAACTTTTCGTTGAAGACGCGCAAACCGCAGATTTAGACAACCAGATACTCCAACTTCAGCAGGAATACCAGCGTGATCGCGAGATCGGGCAGCAAGCACTCTTAGACAAAGAAAGAGAATTGCTTGAACCGATTTACAAGTCCCTTGAAGAATTGATTATTAATGTCGGGAAAACCGAAAACTATGATATTATCCTCGAAAAACGACTCATCACGCTCTATGTGAAAGAAGAATACGATCTGACAAAGAAGTTTATCGAATTGATGAACGAAGATAACAAAAACGGCGAAAAATCCGAATAACGCTACACGCCTAAACTCCGAAACGTGGAGACTTTCACACCTACGGAGAAAGGATTTGGGTTAGACACTTATGAAACTCAAGGAAATTTGTGAACACCTCAATGGAGAACTCTCCGCAGATGGTGATATTGAAATTACAGGAGTTTCTGGAATTAAAGAAGCACTGCCGACTCAGATTACCTTTATTGCTAACCCGAAGTACATCGCTGCTTTAGCCACAACGAAAGCGGGGGCAATTATCATCGGACCCGGGGTCGCTGGAAACGGGAAACCGACTATCCGTGTTAAGGATCCCTATTGGGCTTTCCTTCAAGTCTTGCAGATCTTCTCATCCGACAAAAACCGTCAAGCACTTCCAGGAATCGACGAAACCGCGATCCTCGGAGAAAACGTCAAACTCGGCGAACGGGTTTCAATCCAAGCGTTCACCTATATCGCTGACAATGTTGAAATCGGGGACGACACCGTCATACAACCGTACGTCTATATCGGAGAAGGCACGAAAATCGGTGCCGATGGACTCATCTACCCACACGTCAGTATTCGCGAAGATACCACTATTGGCGATCGGGTCATTGTTCACTGCGGGGCAGTTATCGGGAGCGATGGGTTCGGATTCGCACCTCTCAACAACCAACACCACAAAATTCCGCAGATCGGAGCCGTCGTTATTGAGGACGATGTGGAAATCGGCGCGAATACCACCATCGATAGAGCAACACTCTCTGAGACACGCATCAAACGCGGCACAAAATTAGATAACCTCGTCCAAATCGCCCACAATGTTGTCATCGGAGAGGATTGCTGCCTCGCAGCACAGGTCGGAATCGCAGGCAGCACAACGCTCGGAGACCGCGTAAATATCGCCGGACACGGCGGCGCAGCAGGGCATCTAACGCTCGGTGACGACAGCGTCGTTTACGCAAAATCTGCTGTAACCAAGGATATGCCCCCCGGAAGCCACCTCTCAGGATTCCCCGCACGGCCACATAAACAAGAACTCCGAATTCATGCCGCAACACGAAAACTGCCAGAACTCCTACCCGAATTCACAAAACTCCAAAAACGGGTCGCGGAACTCGAAGAAAAAATTCAAGAACTGGAGGACGCATCCTAACAACACCAAACAGCCGAAGGTAACCAAAATCTTGGATTATGTGGCAGTTTCGCAACCAACGCTTCTCTTTCCTATCTGGACACCCCTGCTTTTCGGATACCACCACCCACGTATATCGCCAGCAGCACCAGAACACACCAGCCACTTACCCAAAGCAAAATGTTATTGTCTGGGCAACACGCATGAAAACGCTATTGGCATATCTTGAACTCGCGAGACCGCTTAACGGAACCATCGCCTTTATCTCCGCATGGATGGGCGGGATGTTCGCAAGCCAAGGTAGGATGGAAGACCTCCTGAACATCCGATTGTTGCTGGTTTCAACCGCGGCATTTGTCTTGCTGTCCGCAGGAAACGCTATAAACGACTCTTGTGATTATGACATTGATCGGATTAACCGTCCACGCCGACCCTTACCCTCCGGACGTATCCGACGTAGAGATGCGCTGATATTCGCAAGTATTCTTGTCGTTATCGGTATCTGGCTGGGGACATTAATCAATAGAAACGCGACCTGGATCGCAATCCTTGTGTTTATCGCACTCGCGAGTTACGCCTTCTGGCTAAAACGGATACCTTTTGTCGGCAACTTAGTCGTCAGCGGTCTAACCGGTTTAACTTTCGTCGCGGGTGGCGTCGCAATAGATTCGGTACGCGGAACGCTGATTCCAGCACTCTTTGCGTTCCTGTTTACCACAGCCAGAGAAATCGTCAAAGACCTCGAAGATACAGAAGGTGATCTGAAAAACAACGTGAAAACGCTTGCCATTCTGAACCCGCAACTCGCCGTCCAGATAGCCATCGGTTTCATGGCAGCGGTTGTGCTGTTTAGCCCTATCCCCTACCTATTTGCTTGGTACTCATGGCACTATCTGCTGGTTATTGTGCTCGGTGTCGATCTTGTACTTATCGGACTCGCGATCCGTCTCTGGCGAGATGCCTCTAAGAAAAGTTGCAAGCGCATCCAACGCTGGATGAAATGGGACATATTCGTAGGGCTCGCTGCCATCTACCTCGGAACTTTTTTATGATAAACTACGATGAAGTTATCGCTTTTTTGGAGAAAGAGGGTTCGGACGGAGGTGTTGTTGTCCGTTTTAAACAGGCGTATCAGAACTTTTGTGAGACGAGCAAATGGCTACCGGCGTACGAAGTATTTGTCGCAGGATGGCAACAACTCGACGGCGTTATGTTGTTAGAACCGGCGAATACACTCGAAAATGACTATCACGTGCATATCACAGCAGTAAACGAACGCAGTTTACGCGAACTGCTATTGGCATTTCCACGACGACATATAGGACTGTTTCATCTCACGGATAAATCAATAGAAGATAGAATCGCAGATGTTTTAGAAGGAGAGAGTGTTCAGACGGATACGGGGACTATTTACCGGGGTGTTAAACGTGGGAGTCGTACGAAAGCAGAACAACGCGCTGTCTCAAAACGAAAAGATGCTATTGTTTCCCATATCCGTAAGATCACCTCACTGAAAGGGAAACTTGAACACTCACAATTTATTGCCGAAGGCCCTTTGATCGTTGAGAGAGCGGTAGCAGACGGACTTCCGATTGAATCGCTGCTTTATACGCCTGAATTTGTTTCAACGGCTGATGGAAAGGCTTTTCTCGGACGCGCAGCCGCAGAGAATCTATCCATTTACCAAGTTAGCTCAGGTGTTATGGGATCAATTACGACAACGCGACCCGTTCCCCCAATAATGGCTGCGGTCCACCTGAGTTACCCGAACTTCCTTTCAGCAGCCGGACATCTCAATTTCCGTTTCGGTCCGAGGTGTCTCTTACTCATTGCAGAAGACATCGCGAATCCTGATAATCTTGGAATGACATTGCGGACAGCGGATGCAGCGGGAGTTTCTGCAGTCTTATTGAGTCATACAGGCGCGCATCCGTTTCACAAAAACTGTGTCCGCGCCTCACGTGGGGCTGTGGGGCGGCTGCCCTTATTTCAGACACGGAGTATCACCGAAGCGATTTCGGCACTTCGATCTTCAGGTTGGTCTGTATTCGGTGCCACAGCCAGCGCGAAAAATGAACTATACACAACGGAATTTTCACGCCCCATCGCTATTGTCGTCGGAAATGAGAATACCGGACTCTCCGTTGAGACACGCGAAAGCTGTACAGCGTTGGTACGTATTCCGATGGCATCCGGACAATCGTCGCTCAACGTAGGGGTCGCTGCGGGGGTCCTACTCTATGCGTTCGGACAACGGCACAGAATTTGACAAACCGCCTAAAATGTGATACAATTCTACACGGAGGAAGTGTAATTTGTAGTCCCACATCTACCTAATATCGGTAAAGAGAGGAAAATCGAATTTGAGATCAAATTGGGTTCTTAACCATTTCTACGAGACACTTAAAAAGCATAATGCTGGCTATCTCGTCCTAATTGATCCGGAGCAGTGTGAGGTCGAAAAATGTGCTAAACTCGCTCGCGAAGTTGAACATTCAGGCGCAGACGCCATTTTACTCGGCGGCAGTTTTTTAACGAACGACTTAGGCCCGATTGCAAAAACACTCAAACAAGAAACACGACTCCCGATTGTCCTATTTCCAGGGGACTCGATGCACCTTACGCCTTATGCAGACGCTATCCTCTACATCAGCCTCATCAGTGGACGCAATCCGAATTATCTCATTGGTGAACAGGTCAAAGCAGCACCTTGGATACAACGGCACGCCCTGAAACCGATCCCTACAGGGTATATGCTTATTGAAGGAGGCAGTCGGACTGCAGTTGAATTCATGAGCGGAACGATACCTATCCCGCGGGACAAACCAGATATCGCAGGACCCCACGCATTAGCCGCGGAATACCTCGGCATGCAGATGGTCTATTTAGAGGCAGGGAGCGGCGCAGCGCACCCGGTTCCTGATGAAATGATCGCTACAGTCAAAAATCAGATTAGCATACCTTTAATCGTTGGCGGCGGCATTCGGACACCGAAAATCGCAGCAGAAAAGGTCGCAGCCGGCGCGGATTTTATCGTCACCGGAAACGTTCTTGAAGAAAATGGTTCCTTTGAACTGATGCAGGATTTCGCCGATGCTGTACACGGCTAAAACAACATAAATATACTAAACTTTGGACAATTTTTAGAGTTTTTGTTTTTTTTTTAAGTTTGGACGGTTTCTATCCAAGTCAGGCGTTGTTTCCACTACATCCTCGGATTTTCTGAGTGTTACAGATACAAACGCAACTCGTAAAAAAATAAATGCCGATGTACCGATACGCAGCCCCGTAGGGGCGGTATGTTTATAGAAACTAATATTTCTAAAAAAATAAGAGGATTTATCATGGCTGAAATTAAAGAGATAACTATTGAAACAGAGACAGAAACACAAAACGAAAATACCGATGCTGAAAACAGTCCTGAAAAGACACTCGTGACCCGTATGCGAGAAATCGCGGAGTCGGCGCTTGATACGATCAAATCGGAAGTAAAGAAAGAAATTGAAGAGAGGATCTCTACTGTTGAAGAAACCGCTACCAACGTTACTTCGGAAGCTAAGAAAGAGGTAGAGGCGATTATCCAACGCGTTCGAGACCAGTTTGAAATAGAGCGAGAAGAACTCCTGCGCGAAGAAATCGAAAAAGAGGTCGCAACTGCCGTAGAGAAAGTACATCAAGAATATAAGGGTGAACGTGACCGGCTACTCCGCACAGCAGCAGAAGCCGAGAATACGAAAAAACGCTTACAGGCAGATTATCAACGACAACTTAAATTTGCTAACGAAGGTATTCTCGAAGGTATGATACCTGTATTAGATAGTTTGGAAGCCGCAATTAAAAGTGTAAACGAGCAGGCAGAAACCGATGACGCTCCCACTGAGTTCAAAAGTTTCAATGAGGGTGTACAACTCGTACATAAACAGTTGTTGGACGCTCTTAAAATCCATGGAGTCGTGCCAATTGAAGCCGTCGGTGAAATATTTGACCCGAACCAGCACGAAGCACTCCTGATTACACCGTCAGATGATGTACCTGAAGGAAAAGTGATTGAGGAATTCCGGCGCGGCTATATGTTGCACACCCGGGTTTTACGCGCATCGCAAGTTGTTGTTTCACAAGGACCCCCGGAAGATGACGCAACCGACACAATAGACGACACTGATGAAACCGCCACTACCGAAGAGGCATAGGAAGGCAGAATATGACCCAAAAACGTGATTACTATGAAGTATTGAACGTAGATCGTGATGCCGACGAGAATGAGATTAAGAAGGCTTATCGCAAACTTGCTATCCAATTTCACCCGGATAAGAACCCAAATAATAAAGAAGCCGAAGACAGATTTAAGGAAGCAACAGAGGCTTATGAAGTACTCCGCGACCCAGAGAAGCGACAGACCTACAACAGATTCGGACACGCTGGACTTGAGGGAATGACCACCGATTTCAGTGGGTTCGGTGTGGATATTGACGACCTCTTCGGTGATGTCTTTGGCGACCTCTTCCGGGGATTCGGCGGCAGACGGCGCACACCAAAAAGCGGACGGAACCTACAATACAACCTTGAAGTGACACTCGAAGATATTATACACGGCAAGGAGGTATCCATTCAAGTGCCACGCGTCGAAATCTGCTCAATATGTAGCGGCAGTGGTGCAAAAGCCGGCACTAATGCCGTGACCTGTCCGCAGTGCCACGGCAGAGGCCAAATCAGCCAATCCCAAGGTTTCTTTACGATGGCGAGAACCTGCCCGAGATGCCGTGGAGAGGGTGAAATCATACAAACCCCGTGTCCACATTGTAATGGAAAAGGTGCCGTCCGAAATACGCGCGAAATTAAACTCAATATTGATAAAGGTGTCGACACCGGGTTTAAGTACCTATTACGCGGTGAAGGTGAAGCAGGTCTAAATGGCGCGCCCCCAGGCGATTTATACGTCGTTATTAACGTCGCACCTCACGAACGTTTCCGAAGAAATCAAAACGATCTTATCACATCCGCCAAAATTTCGTTTGTCCAAGCGACACTCGGGGGAAAAATTAGTATACAAGGAATTGATGAGCGAGAGGAACTACGGATTCCGCCCGGCACACAATACGGCGCACAACTCCGTATTCCCAATAAAGGGGTGCCCATTTACAGACGCTCTGACGCAGGTGACCTTATCGTCGAAATAGAAATCGAGACCCCAACGCATCTCAACGGTGAACAGCGGAAATTGTTAGAAGATTTCGCGAAACTACGGGGTGAACCCACGAACCAGGAACACGAAGGTTTCTGGGAAAAACTGCTCGGGCGCCATGAAGAAGATGACACCGAATGAACCGAACCCCTCAGCAGCTATCGTTCCGTCAATGGATAGATACCACAAATGGATTGGGCAAGAATCACAGTGACTACCTCACACAATGCATCGGAGGCGGTCGCGAACTGTCTCTTTGAAATGAAGGCAACCGGTGTGGAATTCAGATCGATTGATGACAGCAGAGTGAACCTTATCGCTTACTACCCATTAGACGATCGTCTCAACACGCGGATGCAGGAACTCCGAGACCTCCTCACTGAACTCCCAAAATGGGGCATCCTACCAGGGCCCGCAACGATTAACTTAAAACACGTCAAATCTGAAAAATGGGCAGAAGCTTGGAAAGCAGCGTTCCCACCACAGCGCATCGGAAAACGGACCCTTGTCGTACCGACATGGCACGAAACATCTCACAACGAAACCGACATCTTGATCCGTCTTGATCCGGGTATGGCGTTCGGCACAGGATACCATCCGACAACCCGACTCTCCCTCGAATTGTTAGAAAATACCGTTAAAATCGATGACCGGGTCGCCGATATCGGAACCGGCTCCGGGATTTTATCAATTGCTGCTGTCAAACTCGGCGCGAAACAGGTGGACGCGATTGAGATTGATCCGACAGCGATCCCCGTCGCAGCTGAAAACTTCCAAACGAACGGTGTAACACAAAAAGTCTCCCTATCACAAGGTGATGGACGCAACGGTATGGAAGGCAAATACCATCTCATCATCGGAAACATCTTAACGAAAGCCATCCTCCCGATCATCCCGAATTGTCCGTCGCGATTGCATCCGGGAGGTTCCGTCATATTTTCCGGTATCTTGGAGACCGAGCTTGCACAGATTCAATCGGTGTTGGCAGAGAACAACTTTGAGGTAACGCAAATCGTTACCGAAGAAGAGGACAGAATTACGTGGGTAGCCGTTAAGGCTTCGCTTTTGTAGACCGAAATAGTGGCATAAAACGACTAACGTTCTGTCTGCTCTTTTGATAGACCGTGACAGAGGTTACAATTACCGAGGTTGAGGTGTGGCATCGTTGGGGATTCTTTATCACCTATCAAGTGACATTTCAGACATTCCGCGACTTCATCTGTACGATGCACCTCAATATTAGAACGCGCAGGTGCAGCGTTGAAGAAGAGAATAACCATAACAATCGCATAGATAAGACCGATAACGCAGACGATATACATAAGCGTCCTGGCACTGGCTTGTTCTGTTGGCATTGACTTAAAACGGACTCCTTATTTAATGAACGGAAATAGGATAGGAATATTTTCTGCTGTAAGCGATGAGCCGTATTCGCAACCTTCAAACGCCTCCGCGTATTGGATTCGCGAGCCTGCTCTTTCACCATATAGGGCTGTCAATTGATCACGGTACTTTTCAGCTCGAAACCGGTTACGCAATCGCTCAGCAAGCCAGCCACGCCTCGACGATGGATCGGTAGGAACCGTATCCAACGTGCCACCATTATAAGGAAGCCACTCATAGAACTGCGATACATGACAGTGCAGCATATCGATCTTTTGCTCAATCACGGCATCAATACCGACGACGACATCCGGTGTGAAAGGATACGGTTTCATGAAACCGTCGCTCAAGTAGACAATAACAGGATTCTTCTCAAGGTGTGGCGTGAGGGCACAGATATTTGGAACTGTCACCATATACGCAGCATCCTGAACCAAGGTTGACGTGTACCGATGATCCGGATGATAGTCGTTCGGACGGTGCGTCATGATCAAGTCTGGCTGGAACTCTCGAATCGTACGGATAATCTTATAGCGATTTTCTAACGTCGGCATCAGTTCGCCATCGTGATTATCCAGCAAGTCATATTCAATACCGATAATCTCGGCGGCGGCTTGTGCTTCCGCGTAACGTCGCTGTGCCAAGGGACCACCACCCATTTCATGGTGTCCGGCATCACCGTTCGTAACGGAGACAAACTTAACGCGGTGACCTTGTTGAACATATAATGCAGCAACACCGCCTGCTTTGATATCACAGTCATCCGGATGGGCACCGAAGACCAATATATTCATCTGTTTTGACATATTCTCGTCTTCCAATCAAAATTATAAAGTTACACTGAAAGGACATTGCCTCTCTCATAGAGGCAGCAACTCGGAAACAACCTTATGAAAAACTCGAAAGTTGAAGTCTACTATAAGCCTGAAGTCCCTGACACCATCGGAGATGGGATCCTTGAAGATATCGCCGATCTCGGTATCAATGGTGTCAATTCTGTCCGGACTGCCACTATCTATTGGATTGAAGGGACACTTAATACGCAAACTATTGATAGAATCGGTTCGGAACTCCTCGCAGACCCGATCACCCAAACTTACACCTATGTGAACCAAGATAACGGCTCAAAAGACTGGACGTTAGAAGTCCAATTTAAGCCCGGTGTTACAGACGCTGTCGGTGATAGCACTGTCAAAGGTATCCAAGATTTAGGGATCCGAGGCGTTACCGCTGTCCGTACCGGGCATAAATACTGGCTGGCTGGCGACCTCAATGCTGAAGTCGTTGAAACCATCGCGCAGCGGCTCCTTATGAACGATGTCATCCAGACGTTTTCTTATGTAGAACCGGCATCGTAATGGCACAACTAACTCGCATACACCCGGATCACAGTACCTAAGTGGGACCTGACCAACATGGCAGTTGCCACTTGGCGCAGCATAAAACGGAGTCCTGTCGTCGGACTCACGCGCTTCGGTTTACCCACTCTGATGTCGCGAAATCCGTGTTTCTGCAGCAACTTCGGCAGAGAGTGCGCAGAGAAATAGTAGAGATGGTCACGCGGGTGGACATAGGGCCAATCCGCCTTCTGCAAACGACTCTGTAGACTCTCGCCATTCGGGACTTCAATGACCAAAGTACCGCTTTTCGGGGTCAGGACACGACGCAACTCACTGAGAAACGGATTTAACTCAGAGATATGCTCTAACACATGATAAAGTGTAATTGCATCGAAATATGCAGACGGAAAAGCTGCGTCAAAGATATAGCCACACCGCACATTGAGTTTATACTTCTTTTTCGCAAAGGCACTTCCACTTTTCGATGGATCAATACCGTGTGATTCCCATCCACGCTCGCGCGCCAGATGTAAAAACGTACCGATACCACAGCCGACATCCAACAGCCGGCCTTTGCGCGGATGCTGCGCCTCCAACTCTCTAAGACGTTCCGTCATCTGCAACCATTCCATACTACCTGTGTGGATACGTTCCACTTTGTCCGGTGGATAGTACGTCTCGGTGTACGTCGTCTCAAGCATCTGACGGTTGACCCTCGGGTTTACATACCGTAACCGACAGTGCTGACAGATGACCACCGACAGCGAATCTTTATCAAAAAGCGATGCCGTGTCGTCCTTTTCACAAATTGGGCAGTTAATATGTTCCAACGAACTCATCGGTTTTACCGCTCCACGGACAAATTAAAACAACGGGACCCCTTGGGCTTCAACGTATACCGAATAAAGCGACTGACTGCCTGCCATAAATAACCTGTTCCGTTTGACACCGCCGAAGCACAGGTTCGCACAGATTTCAGGCAGATGGATCCGTCCGATACATGTGCCGTCTGGTGCAAAGACGTGGACACCGTCGTAGCCGGTGCCGACCCATCCGGCGCTTGCCCATAGATTCCCATCAACGTCGCATCGGATTCCGTCAGCGATGCCTGGTGCCATATCGCAGAACACCTCTTGCTTACCCAAACGTTCACCATCTATAACATCATAGACATAGATATACCGCGGTGTTCCTTCTGTATGTGTAACACCAGTATCTACAATATAGAGTTTATCGTAATCGGGTGAGAAACAGATACCGTTCGGCTTTTCGAGTTCATCGGTCGCAACGGTCGCCTCACCGGTGTCTGGATTGAGTCGATAAACACAGGTCGGCAGTTCAAAATCGGCGATATGTCCTTCGTAGTTGAGCATAATGCCGTAGCCGGGATCGGTGAACCAGATATGTCCATCGCGGTGGACGGCAACGTCGTTCGGCGCATTCAGCGGTTTGCCGTCAAAGGTCCCAAGCAGCACCGTAATCGTTCCATCATGCTCCGTTCGTGTGACGCGGCGGGCACCGTGTTCACAACTGATGAGCCTGCCTTGTCGATCACGCGTGTGTCCATTGCTGTAGTTTGACGGTTTTCGATAGACACTGACCTGTCCGTTGGATTCCTCCCATTTCAGAATCCGATTGTTCGGAATATCACTCCAGAGTAGATACCCGCCATCGCCGAACCAGACAGGACCCTCCGACCAACGCGCACCTGTCCACAACCGTTCAACAACAGAGTTGCCAATCTTATATTTTCCAAAACGGGAGTCCAGAACCTCAATCGCCGGATCCGGATACCGGACAATGGATCCATCCCATTTTCTTTCTGACGCTGTATTCATGCACCTTCCTCCAAGTTCCCAATAAATATAGGACTTACGCAGGTTGCTCTTTTGTACCATAGGAGACCGTTGGTCTCCTGTGCACTGAGAACGTCTCTGTCTTTTGAGAGTTTACCCGCTAACCGAGCGTCATATCGCCCAAATTGCGTAAGTCCTAAAATAGTAAATCACAAATTGGTCTTGCGTGTCAAGTAAAATGCGATGCTAATGATTAGCATCGCATTTATTTTTGGATGTTTCTTTGTAAGTTAGCTTTGTATCATATTTTTTTGTTTGACAAAAATGGTATAATTATGATATAATGTATATTACCAGTTTGGCAGGCATGTTTAGCACAGACTCTCGTCTGTGTGCCTGCCTCCCACTAAACAGGGGATAACAGGACTGGCAACTGGTTTTCACAATGGTATATTTCTATAGAACTTCTATATTAAAAATAGAGTCTCAGCCTATATTTTCTGATGTTAACGCTGCTTCTGCGGAAGTATGGAATGAGTGTAAGGTATTGATGGACTTATATCAATATCGGCGGGGTTATCCGCATGCTCATCATAATTTTTGGTTTGGCGAGGATTGTGAAGGATGGGTCGATAAACAATTAAGTAAATCTCAACCTTTACATTCACAAAGTATACAGGCTGTTAGAAAACTATATTTTAAGTCATGGATTTCGTATTCTGTTTTGAAAAAGAATGGTGGTATAGAAAAACCGAAGCCTCCTTATAAGAAAAAGAACTACATGACTACGCGTTGGTTGAAGTCTGCAATTACATTTGTGGAGAGTAGTAAGACTGGAAAACGGCTTTTACTTTCTATGGGTGCAGGCAGAGATAAACTTGAGATACCATTGCCAAGTAACTTTAATATGTCCAAATCTGAGCATATTGCGACTATTGATTTAGTTTATAATTATGGTCAATGGGAGTTGCATTTTTCTTACAAGTTTGAGGTAAAATCAGAAGAAACCGGTAATGGTATAATTGGTGTAGATATTGGTGAGATACATCCTATGGTATCGCATGATGGGACAGACACTCGAATTTTCAATGGACGGTATATAAGATCTCTATATCGACTGCGAAATAAGGTGCTTTCTGATTTTAGTCAGGCGATAAGTAGGTGTAAACTTCATAGTAAGCGTTGGTGGCGATTAACACGTCGTAAATGGAAA
>JAJDXV010000070.1 GCA_022823085.1 Candidatus Poribacteria bacterium | reverse complement strand
CGCAGCGTAGAGTGCCTTCTTATCGGTGAGGTCGTTCCGATAGGTCGTCTTACTTGAGAATTCCATCACAAAATCTGGAACTTTTCCCTCTTCCCATACTTTATAGGTGTGTCGCCGCTTTTGCCCGATGCCGAAAGAGATGAGAACATCGGGGGCAACGACATCACGAGGATTGCGCTCGGTGTAATAGGTGAGAATATCGCCGGAGACGTAAGTATCGGGCATAGCGGCGTAATATGCCCGTAGTGCTTGTATAAGCCAGATGAGGATTTCCAAGTGGAGGTCGCTTGCTGCCATCGGTTTACCATCCGTATCAGGGTAGAGGTCTGCTGTGTCTGTGGGTGCATAAGATATATTGCGTCTATTTGTGTGCGTCCGCATTAGTGTTTCTCCTCTGCCGTGGTCATGAAAAACATATTTAAGGTACTGACGAGCATTATACCTTTTTCCGTAGCAGGATGTCAATCTTTTTTATCTTTACAATACCTTCGCCAAAAATGATTGACGAAATAGGGTAAATATCCTAAAGTTATGGTAAAACAAACTAAACTTAAAAGGATATTTACCCATGTTAGGGATCAGGGTCATTCAATTGTACGATTTCGATCTTGGTTTTACTGGACATAGGTGAACGTTCTTCGGAAAAGATCGCGAGCACAGCTCGCTCCTACAGGCGAAAAGATTCATGTATGTAAAGTGAATAGGTACAATTATGCATGGACTTTTAGAGGTGGCGAATTTTTCAAGGTACTGATCAAATCTATCATCGGTCTTCCTTTCCAAATCGATACTGATTATTAATTACGTCCGAAAATTGCGATAATAAGACCTACTATAGTAAGCGTGAATAGTACCCACCACTTTACCGAAGACTTCCACTCATTTTCCATCCGCGTCAATTTGGCCTCGTATGGTTTAAGTTGACCTTGAATTGTTTCAATTAATTCTATAGATCTTAATTCACTTTCGATATTGTCCACTCTTTCTTCACAGCGCTTTAGCCCGGCCTGAATATGCTTGATTCGCTCGTCAACAACAGCTTTGTTTACGCGAAATTCGGAACCTAAATCTGTTGGTTCGGAAGACTGTCGTTCCCAATCTTCTGGTTGCACATCCAAATCCGGTTTTCGATCTTGCATTGGCATATTCCACTGATTACTCGCTTAATTTACTCAGGAGCTTTTCAATCTTAAATTTAAGTTTTTCATTATGTTCTGCTAAACTCAAGGCAGTTTGGAGATCCCGCTCTCCATCTTCCTGTTGGTTCAGCAAAAGTTTCGTCATTCCACGGTTATAGTAGAATGTTGGATTGTTGGGCTGCATACGGATTGCCAAATCAAAATCAACGATTGCTTCATTGTAAAGACCCAACTGACTCTTTGCAATTCCTCTATTGCTGTAGATCCCAACAAGATCAGGAGCTATGCTGAGTGCTTCATCGAAATCATCTATCGCTGCCTCATACTGCCCCAATTCTGATTTTATATTGCCGCGATTGTTATAAGCAAGCACATCACGCGGATCCAGTAAGATGGTCTTGTCAAAATCATCTATAGCTTCATCAAGTTTTCCCAATTTAGCCTTCACATTACCACGATTAGTATAGATTTCAGAAAGTTCAGGAGCTATGCTGATTGCTTTATCAAAATCATCTATAGCTTCATCAAATTGACCCAATTCTGATTTCGCATTACCACGGTTGTTATAAACAGGTACAAAATCAGGTTGTAGATCAATCGCTTTGTCATAATCAACTATAGCCGCCTCAATCCGCCCTAGTTGTCGCTTAGCGAGTCCACGATTACTGTAACTATCAGGAAGATCCGGATCAAGACTGATTGCTTTGTTAAAATCATCTATGGCTTCATCAAATTGACCCAATTCTGATTTCGCATTACCACGGTTGTTATAAACAGGTACAAAATCAGGTTGTAGATCAATCGCTTTGCCATAATCAACTATAGCCGCCTCAATCCGCCCTAGTTGTCGTTTAGCATTTCCCAAAAAGAAGTAGATTATGTAATTATCAGGTTGAATTCGGAGTGCTAAGTTAAAATCAGCAATGGCAGACTCATATTGAACTAACTCGTACTTCGCAAGTCCTCGGTTATAGTAAAAAATAGCATTATCAGGTTGAATTCGGAGTGCTAGGTCAAAATCAGCAATAGCGGCCTCTAATTGCCCTAATTGAGCTTTTTGAACTCCCTCAGAGTTATAGGCCTTGCTATCTTTAAGCTCTACCACCTGAGAAGTATTAGCTGCTGGAACAGATGGATGAAAGTCAGTATTGCCTTCCATACTCCCGTAATTGTAGTAGTCGCTATGAATATTCATCATAAACCTCATCAATATCGCGATAAATAGCAGTCAAAAGATCCTTATGGGATTGCCTCTTACATTGGACATCCCACTTTTTTATATTTACAAATTTGATTAGAAGTTACCAGTTAATACCATGGGGGTAGGTTCACCGGTATAGGTAGAACATCTGGGTATTCCCCCACTAGAGGTTTAAGCATGTTAGCAAGATACCTCTCTACACCAAGACTTTTATCTGTTCTTATAACTTCAGCCCATGTGACATATAAAGGTCGAAATTGCGGAATAGGGCGAGGAGGGAATTGTTGAACTGTTCGGTATGCTGTAATTTGCGGATTTGTTCGATGATATAGTATTCGCTCTCCGATTTCCCCTTGACCTACTCTAATTGTTATCGGATTACCTAATTTATCCCAATACCAAATGACATAAACACCCCTAAGGTTGTTAAAATGTACATTGGTTAAGTCCAATGAATATAATCCACACCACACGTTGTTCTCACATTTATTCCAATCAACGTACATCTTAGATTCCCGGTCCCAGTCTATTTATCCCCCTACCACGGTGGGAGGGTAGCAGAAATGGAAAGGGTCCCCGATTCGTAGCAGTGCCACCCAAAAACTGGTTAATGCGTCAGTAAAAGTATAACACGAAAACAAAAAAATAACAAACTCATTCGCCTCAATCACAGGGCTATTTAGTTCTCGGTTTTTTCATCCAATTTTAGACACCCAGGGCCGGTAGGGGCGGTTTCCAACCGCACGGGGACTGAAAAAGGAAAATCAAACAACTATAAAATCCAATAATTTATCTAAAACTAAATCGTCCTGCCTCAATCAGGTGAATGGCAGGTTATCTGGGATGTATCATAAAATCGGAGTTTTATCAGATTACGCCTATGGCAACGGTTCGCCTTCGTTCGCAGTGCGTTCCGCATACAATTCTTGTAACCGAGTCGTTACGGGACCAATCCCTTCATCTCCAATCTTTCTGCCATCGACCTCTAAAACTGGACTCAACTCCCCCACAGTCCCCGTCGTGAAGACTTCATCTGCGGTGTAAATCTCAACGAGTGAGACGTTCCGTTCTGTCAGTGGAATACCCGCCTCGCGCGCAATTTGGATGACCATACCACGTGTAATACCCGGAAGGCAGCTGTCAGCATGCGGTGTCAGCACATGCCCACGTTTGATAGCAAACATATTCGTGGCATTCGTCTCCGAGACATACCCGTGGATGTCGAGCATAATCGCATCGTCCACGCCAGCGACGTTCGCCTCAATCTTGGCGAGGATGTTATTTATCAGGTTGTTGTGGTGAATCTTAGAGTCAACACACTGCGGCGGGTTCCGTCGGATCGCTGAGGTAATTAAACGGATACCACTTTTGGAATAGATCGGTGGTTTCCACTCCGCAAGTACGATCAAAGTGGTGCCGTACTGATTGACACGCGCATCCATACTGGAAGTAACCTTTTTCCCGCGGCTGAGTGTTAAACGGATATGAACACCGTCCCGCATACCGTTCGCAGCGAGCGTCTCAAAGATCGCCTTTTTGATGGCCTCGCGTGTCGGGATATTTGCGAACGCCATAGCATGCGCCGAATCTATGAGGCGGTCAAGGTGTGCATCCAATGCAAAAATCTTCCCGTTATAGACACGCAGACCTTCCCACACGCCGTCGCCACCTTGAACGAGGCTGTCGAACACAGAGATTTTCGCATCTTCGCGCGGTAAGAGTTCACCGTTGACGTGGATTAAAATGTTTTCATTTCTTGAATCAGGTAATTGTGGTTTCATATTTCCTCCTTCTACCATGTATCTCGAACGCTTACACCTTCATCTGTTAGATAGGTTTTGATACCCTCAATCGTGAATTCGCCGTAGTGTGTGATAGACGCGACAATCGCGGCATCGGCGTTGCTTTCAACAAAGACATCGCGCAAGTGTTGCGGGTTCCCCGCACCACCAGAAGCGATCACCGGCACCGGCACCAAATCCGCGATAGCACCCGTCAATTCGAGTTCATATCCGGCTTTCGTGCCGTCTGCGTCGATGCTATTGACGACGATTTCGCCTGCACCTAAGTCAACACCGCGGGCTGACCATTCCAACGCATCCCAGCCGACCGGTTTCCTGCCGCCGTCTATGTAAATCTCATAGCCGCTTGGGATTTCTTCGCTTTTCGGGACGCGTTTCACCTGCATGCTCAACACGACACACTGACTGCCGAACGCTCGCGCACCTTCCGCAATAAGTTCAGGGTTCCGAACGGCACCGGAATCTATACTCACCTTCTCCGCACCTGCGAGGAGCGCGCGGCGCATATCTTCAAGCGTCCGCAAGCCGCCACCGACAGAAAACGGTATAAAAATCTCGGCGGCGACGGCAGAGACGACATCAATCATTATATCGCGCCGTTCATTACTTGCTGTAATGTCGTAAAAGACGAGTTCATCGGCACCGCCTTCATAATAAAAGCGTGCCATCTCAACCGGATCACCGACATCAACGTTCCCCTGAAAAGCGATGCCTTTCGTAACCTTCCCAGCACGCACATCTAAGCACGGAATTATACGTTTGGTTAACAAAAATCCCCTCCCCTCGGAAAGACACTACTTTCCGAGTCGCTGTTTAAAAATGTTCAAAATGTCATCGAATTCCGAAACCTTCAGAAACTTATACATCGCTGCGAGTGTCAGCAGGCTGAACCCGATCGGAACGAACACACCGATAACACGCGGAACGATCCCCTCCGTGCCGATCAAATCGCCTTCGATGACACCGTTCGTTAACCAGCAGATGCACCCCATCACCGCCGAGGCAATCAGGATTTTAAGGGTCAGCGGTGCAACCGATCGCAGTCCCAATCCGCCCACCTTACGGCGCAGCAGCAGCAGTAAAACCGAACAATTGAGTGTCACCGTCAAAACCGTTGAGAATACCACGGCACGCGGATCGAAAAAGAAGCCTCGGTAGATGAACAGATAGTTGAGGCAGATATTGAGCACGACGGCGCAGATACTGACGATAACAGGCGCGCGAATATCTTTATAAGCGTAAAATCCATCTGTGACGATCTTCAATGTTGAGAACCCGCACAGACCGAACGCATAGACGAACAGGAGACCCGCTGTCCCGAATGTATCCGCTTCGACCGTTTCACCCCATTCGTAAAGCAAGCGACAGATCGGTTCCGATAACATCATCAACCCGATCGCAGCGGGGATCGTCAGGATAAACATTAATCGGAGCGCGTAAGCGAGTGCGTTGCGAAAGTTCTCTGTCTCACCCGCCGTTGCAAGCCGCGCGAGTTGCGGCAACGCCACTGTCGAAATCGCCACGCCGAATATCCCGATCGGGAGATGCATAACGCGATACGCTCTCGTAATCCACGTCAACCACCCAGAATCTGAGGTGATAAAAAACGTGTTCGTCAATAGGTTCACCTGCACCGCCGCAACCCCTAAAACGGCGGGTCCAATGAGACGCACAACTTGAAGCACCCGGGGATCCCGAAAACTCAGCAGCGGACGATACCGGAACCCGACGCGGTACATAGACGGCACCTGTATCAGGAACTGTAGGATACCACCCACAATGACACCGATCGCCATACCCGTTACACGGTGGATATCAAGCGTCGGACCCAGATAGTAGCCACCGATCCCGACAGCGAGAGAACTTATATTAAAGAAAGTGGACGCATAAGCCGGAATGCCGAACCGTCCCTTGCTGTTCAGCAACCCCATCGCAATCGCTGCGAACGACACAAACAGTAGATACGGAAACATCAACTGCGTGAGATAAATCGCCAGTTCGACTTTATTTTCAAATCCAAAGTGTGCGACGGTGTCTAAACTTTCGTTAAAATTGTTTCGTGCCAGAACATCGACCACGATAGGCGCGAAAACGATACCGAGTGCTGTGATACCGATTAAAATGAGGAAGGTCAGGTTAAAAATACGATTCGCGAGGTTCCACGCTGCCGATTCACCATCTTCAGCCTCTGTCGCAAGGAAGGTTGTAATAAACGCCTTGCTCAAGATACCTTCGCCGAACATATCGCGTAGGAAGTTCGGAATGCGGAAAGCGAGATAAAAAGCGTCCGCACTCCCTTTCGACCGAAAATAGTACCCTATCGCCGTTTCGCGAGCGAGACCCAACACACGAGATACCATGACAGCGACGCTGACAATGCCAACTGCACGGGTGACGCTCTGATGCTGTTGCGCTGTGGTTTTTGTCTCATTTTCCATTTTTTACTGGCTATCGGCTGTCGGCTAATTCACTGAAAACTAATAAATTGACATTTTGGGTATATTCTTGTAAACTTAAAGAAACTTTAAAAAAAGGAAACCCAAAATGCAAAAAAAACGATATTTTACCGTCGAAGAAGCCAACGAATGTATCCCTGAATTAATGGATGAGATTTCACTCTTAAGAGCGATAAGAGCCCAACTCGCAGGACTCCATGCAATGATTACACCCCTCTTAGAGGTGGTTTCCTCGAACGGGGGGAGTCGGCACACACCTGAGTTACTGAAAGCAACTGCCCGATTTCAGGAGGTCTTGGACCGAATTGCAGCACGCGGTTGTCACTTGAAAGGACTTGATCCCGGATTGGTCGATTTCCCGCACCTCCGTCAAGGCAGAGAGGTCTATCTCTGTTGGCAGATGGGTGAAAACGAGATCCGCTACTGGCACGAAATTGACGATGGGTTCGACGGACGGCAGCCGTTGTAAGGGCTGGTTAACCGAGTCCCCGCGCCCGAAAAAAATGGTGCGTCGGACCGTGACCACTCCCAATATCCAAGGCGTGTTGGATGGCACCCGTAATATACAATTTCGCTGTCCTGACAGCATCAATTAAGTCCTTACCGCGCGCTAATTGGGTCGCAATCGCCGCTGAATAGGTACAACCCGTGCCGTGTGTGTTTTCTGTCTCCACACGTTCCGCATCGAAGAGCGTCCACTCGTCATTGCAATAGAGCACATCGGTTGCGTTTTCACCGAGCAGATGTCCGCCCTTGACAAGGACAGCGTGGCAACCGAGTCCTCCAATCGTTTTCGCAGCACGTTTCGCGTCATCTATATTCCGGATGTTTTGTTCTGAAAGTAACTCCGCCTCATAGATATTCGGCGTAATTACCGTCGCGAGTGGGATCAACACTGTTTTGAGGCTATCAATCGCTTCCGTTTTTAACAACGGAAATTTGCTTTTAGAGATCATCACAGGATCCACAACGGTGGCGGGGGGTGTATACGCCCGTAACTTCCCGGCGACCGCCTCAACAATCGTTGATGAGGAGAGCATCCCCGTCTTAACGCTGGCGACATCGAAGTCCGTAAAGACCGCGTCTAACTGTGCCTCAATCAGTGAAATCGGCAGATCGAACGCGTCGGTCACTGCTACCGTGTTCTGTGCCGTAACGGATGTAACCGCCGACATCGCAAAACCGCCATTCGCCGAGATCGCCTTGATATCCGCCTGTATACCGGCACCACCACCTGAATCCGAGCCTGCAATTGTTAAAATCTGTTTCATATTTTTCGCCTGTTATAGAGTTCCTGTCCCTAATGCATCAAGATAGCGTTTCGCTTGTTCCCCCGCACTTGTAGCAGACATAACGCCTGACATCACTGCGACACCGAAGGCACCAGCAGTTAAGCACGCCGCGACGCGTGCCGGTGTAATCCCACTTAACGCGAAGACGGGGAGTTTAACGCCTTCTGCTACCGTAGCGAGCGACGTTATACCGACCGCGGGACCGTATCCCGGTTTACTGGTTGTCGGATAGATAGGACTGTAGGTTACGAAATCCGCACCTTCTGCTTCCCGCCTCTCTGCTGCGTCGAGACTGTGGACGGAACACCCGACATAGAGAGCGTTGCCGCTATATGCCTTCACTGCGGTTACAGGTGCTGCATTTTCTGGGAGGTGTACCCCTGTCGCACCGATTTCAAGTGCAATCTCCGTGCTTGTGTTGATGAAAAGTTTCGCTTCGTAATTCCGGCATAATTCAGCAATCGGTCGCGCCAATTCAACCAACTCTATCCCACCTAAATCTTTCTCGCGCAACTGGATAGCCGTGATTCCCGCATCCAGCAATTCAGAGACGACATCGACTAACGGTGTCGGGGCGCATTGATGCCTGTCGGTAATGGCGTATAGTTTGAAATCGAGCATGTTTATGTGCTTTTACGACGGAGCGCGTTGGAAAAGTCTAACTTCCTAACTTTCGCACACTTCTAAACTTTTTTCCGGAGACGTGCAGCGAACGCGCCATCAACCCCGTGTTCATGCGGGAATGTCTGAAAGAAGCCTTGTGGTGTTATAATACTTGGTGGTACTTCGGGTAGAAATTGTTGTGCATTTTCTACTGTCCACATCGGAAAATCTCTCAAAAACCGCTGGACGACCGCTTCGTTCTCTATCGGTTCGATGCTGCAGGTGCTGTAGACAAGGACACCGCCCGGTTTGATGTGTTGTGCTGCGTTTCTTAACAGGCTGTATTGTATTTCGCTGAGGGCGCGTAACTGTTTTAAAGTCTTATTCCATCGGATGTCCGGATGTCGCCGAAGTGTCCCGAAACCTGAACACGGCGCATCAATCAGCACAGCATCCGCTTGACGCATAAATCCGAGATCCGCTTTCGTTGCGTCCATGACCTGTGTTTCAACATTCCGTGCGCCGACACGTCGGCAGTTCTTTTGCAGCAAAGCGATCTTCTCCGCCGAAATGTCCACGGCGACGATCTTACCAGCGTTGCCCATAAGACGCGCCAGATGCGTCGTCTTGCCACCCGGCGAGGCACATAAATCCACGATGAATGTTGCGTCTGCTGGCGAGAGCAGATACGGAACCAACATCGCACTCTCATCTTGAACATAGATGTCCCGTCGGTTGAGGATATCCTTCAAGGTCTCTTCACCGGTGCTATCAAAAGCGGTGGTCGCGCGATGTCCGAAGGCTATCCCGTCGGGTGCTATTTCGGAGGCAGTCGCGACGATGCCGTTCGCTGCTAACGATTGGCAAACATCTTCACGTTTGGTTAGGAGGGTATTCACACGGAGTGTGAGCGGTGCGATCTGATTACTCGCGCGACAGAACGCCAACGTCCAAGAAACGCCGCGCGTCTCAAGCCACCGCTGGACCAGCCACGTCGGGTAGGAGAGCGAAAATGCGATGTGTTCAGCCGGATGCGTCTCAAGCTGCGGATAAGTGAGCGTCGCACCTTCACGTTGCACAGAGCGGAGGACCGCATTGATGAACCCTGCAGTTTTACGTCCTTTGCCGCGCGGTAAGTGTGAAGTCGCGAGTTGAACCGTTTCAAAGATAGCAGCGTGTGCGGGGATGCCATCGAGGTGTAAGAGTTGGAACGCACCAAGCCTTAGAATATTGCGGTGCCGGGCATCTAACTCGAACCCTGGATTAATAAACTGATCCAGCACCCAATCGAGTTGTTGCTGCCAACGGATAACGCCGTAGACGAGCCCATTAATGAGGCGACGTTCACGACCAGCAACCTTCCATCGGTTGAATGCGCTATCAACGACTGATGCTATTGATGCGCTGCTGTGTGAAAGGGTTAGCAGACACGCTAAGGCGACTTTGCGAGCGTTCGTCATTCGCGATAACGCGAGGTTTCGCCGTTTACGGTTCCGATACCTCGCGAGTTCCATTCTATTCGGTAGAGGTTAAGTTACCTAACCCTTACGCATTCGGTAGAGACGGAAGATTACGCTGCCGCTTCGGTGAGCGCATGCAATTTGCGGGTAAGCCGAGACTTCTGACGATTTGCTGTGCCTTTTTTGATAACACCTTTACCGGCAGCACGGTCTAAAAGACTCACCACCGTTTTGCACAATTCTTGTGCCGTCTCAACGTTGCCTGCCGCAAGTGCGGCTTCTGTCTGTTTGAGTGCTGTTCTTAGTGTCGCTTTGCGGTGGCGGTTGCGTATCTGTTTCGCCTTGTCCGCGCGCGCGTGTTTTTTTGCAGATTGTCGATGCAAAACGCAAACTCCTTTATTATACTAAAACCAATAAATAGACACTTTTGCAGGCGGGGTTTGGAACCCCGTCTTCCACTGATAATTATTCAAAATATGTGTACTTAATGATAACACAAAATATCGGATTTGTCCACATTTTTTCTTCGCAACTCCTAATGCCTCCGGTTTTTAGGTCTCTTGTTTTGTTTCAGTAGCCAGAGGAGTCACTATGCCTCCGAAATCCAATCCGCTGTCGCTGCCTCGAATGCCTGCGACAACTCCTCAGAAATCGTCTGCTCTAATAGTTCGATTAGGTCAGTGCGGAACTTAATCCAATCGTCGCCACGGCGCGTAAACCGGTGTCTATCGTCTATTTCAACGAACATCGTATCGTTCGGTTCGGATAACGATTCAAAATAACGTCTCACATTCATATATATTCTCCTTTTTTAGCCGTCAGCCATTCAAAGCCATTCGTGTATTTCCCAACCAGATGCAAGTGCTTTCTGGCGGAACTTTTTGCCTGGATTCACGGCGACCGGATTCCCGACACATTCCAACATCGGTAGATCGGATCCGCTATCACCGTAAGCATAACTCTCTTCAAGTGAAATTTCGTGTTGATCTGCGTAACTGCGTACCGCTTTCGCCTTCTCCTCACCGATGAGCGGGACAGTCGTCAGTTCACCCGTAAATCGTCCGTTCTCTTCACGAAGCTGCGGTGCCAATACAGCATCAACACCGAGATAATCCGCAATCGGTTGCACAATAAAATCGAGTGATCCAGTTACAAGGACCACAGCAGTCCCGTCTTCCTTATGTTCTTGAATTTGAGACACCGCTTCGGCATAAATTTTTGGACGGAGCGACGTTTCAAACATTTCCGCTGATAACGCCTTAACTTCAACGCCATCCATGCCGCGATAACTACGATAAAATACCCGATTAAAGCGGGTTCGACTGATACTGTCCAAAATCAGATAATAGACAGTTTTCGGCAAAAACGCGATCAGCCAGAAATACTTTAGCAGAAACGGCATCTGCGCAGAACGCAGATAGATGTAGTAATGCACAATCGTAGATTTCAATAGCGTGCCGTCTACATCAAAAAAGGCGACCCTCTTTTTCGGGGTTGAGGTTTCTGACATGATAAATCTTCCTAAGCGCGTTGCCGTTGTTTTAGAATTTCGCCGAGTTCTGCGACACGGTTCTCTGCCAAGTCCAAGAACGCTTGGTATCTATCTGGGTCAATCGGTGCCCCGTCTTGCGTGTTCCAAGGTTCATCTATCGCAAAGGTGATCGGCTCTCCGAAAATGATACGCACCGGATGCCGCTTTGGAAAATTCTGACCTTTCGGCAACGCGTGATAAGTGCCATCAATATAAGCCGGTATAATCGGGACACTGGGACCGTAGATGAGCAGACTCAGCACCCCCGGTTTGAAGGGTTGAAGGTTGCCATCAAGTGAGCGTGTGCCTTCGGGGAAAATGAGCAGTCCGTTATGTTGTGCCATCACTTCGTTTGCAAGCCGGAGGTCCTGTAGGAACTCCGTAAAATTGCCTTCGCGTTCTATCGGGAGCGCGTTGAGACATGTCCGAGCGAACCAACCTTGGAATCGTGTCGCGAACCAATAATCACGGGCAGCGAGCGTCCAGAGTCGATACGCCTTCGTTCCGAGCGCCGTAATCACTGTCAGTGTGTCAAGGTGACTCGTATGATTCGGCATAATAATATACGGTTTCCCCTGCGGAATATGCTCAAGTCCGTGGCATTCGAGCGAGAAATAGTGTTTATAAATCTTAGTCATCACGGCGCGAAAGGCACGCGCGTACCAGTGTGGTACCTGTCTGAATTCCAGCTTTTCTGTTTCGGTGTGTTCCAGTTTTTCGCGCTTTCCGTCTGTATGGAAGGTCTCAATCAATGCAACAACGTCGCCAACCGTCTCCAAGTTAGCGAGCATCGCATCTGGAACTGTTTCACCGAGTCTGTTTTCAAGGACTAACAACAGGTCAAGCCGTGTGAGCGAATCAAGTCCTAAATCGGTATCCAGACGGCTATCGCTGTGAATCTCGTGTGCCGGCATACGTGCCAACCGAACGAGCGTAGATAGAATTTCTTCGGGAACATCCGTTCTCGGCGTACCAGACGCTTCGCTTTCTACCCCTTTTTCGGCATCTGTCTGAATCTGCTCCATCTCTTTAATATGCGCCGCTAAGTTACGTCTCAAACCGACCCGATCTATACTGCCGTCTTCAGTTTTCGGCAGTGCGTCCTTCCAGAGATGGTGTTTGTGAAATTGCTGATAACTCGGCAACGCTTTCGCGCACGCTTGAAGGTGTTCCTGAATCTCTGTTTGCGTAGTCTCGTCCTGATCTGTCGGCACAATGACCGCATGAATGGCTGTATCCGATCCGTCTTCGTAAGGGATACCGACAACACATATTTCAGCGATAGCCGGACTGTTCCCATAAAGTGCCTCCAGCTCGACAGGATAGACGTTTTTACCAGAAGCCGGGACGATGATGTTTTTACAATGACCCGTCAGATAAAGATAGCCGTCATCGTCGATATAACCGAGATCCCCCGTGTAAAGCCATCCGTCTCGGATCGCCTGCGTTGTCGCCGCGGGGTTCTGATAATATCCCTGCATCGTACTCGGGCCCTTCGCGATGATTTCACCGATGCCGTCGCTATCCGGGTTCTCAATCCGAAGTTCTACGCCTTCCACCGCCGGCCCAACCGATCCGCGTCTGCTCTTGCGGTACGGATTAACGCTCAGCACCGGTGCCGTCTCTGTCATGCCGTAGCCTTGGTAAAGCACCATACCGAACTTTTGGAACCCGTCGTAAACCGAATCTGACAGTGAAGCACCGCCACTAACGAGGACACGAATCTCACCCCCCATAACAGCCTGCACCTTCTCTGGTAACGTCGTCCCCGGTGTCTCTTCTCGGGCCGCCTGTCTTTCAATCGTACCCTGAAGCATCTGAAATAGACGCGGTACGCCGATAAAAGCCGTCGTCTTCAACGCACGCATCGTTTTCAGAAGCGTTGTCGGACGGAGTGCGTTGACATAAGTCGCCGTGGTGCCGCTGTAGAGTGCCATCAACAAGCTGCAAGAGAAGCTCAAAGCGTGATACAACGGGAGGGCGGATAGGATGCGTTCTGTATCTGTCGGCGGGAGTGCTTTCGCAACCGCTTGCACGTTAGAGATGAAGCCACCGTGCGTGAGCATCGCACCCTTTGCCTCTACTGTCGTACCCATCGTGAAGATAATAGACGCAACGGTATCCGGCGTAATCTCTACATTCGGGAAATCGTCCGGTATCTGTTCGGGCTGGGCTACCCCGTTCCCACTACGCCCATTGTCAGCACCGACCACTGCACAGCTCTTATTGATGTTGTGCAGCGTTGAACCTGCCGCTGACAGGGCAGCACCAGCTTTTTCTAATACACTTTCAGACGCTAAAATCGATTTGGCATCGGTGAACTCGGCGATTGCCAAGATTTCGGCGGTAGGGGTCTGGGCATCAAGTGGAACGACTGCCGCGCCGATCTGGACGGCGGCGAGATACGCGATACACCACCCCGGCTGGTTTTCCGAGACGAGTACAACGCGGTCACCTTTACCTAAACCGCTCTGCCATAACTGCCACGCAACTTGGCGTGATAACCTATAGGTTTCCGCGTAGGTATACTGTTCCCACGCATCCTCGCTTGCCATTTGCAAGGCAACCCTATCCGGAATTCGCGAGGCTTGCGTCTTTATCAGGTCTACAATCGTTTCCGGATCAATCCGTTCAGGTGCCGCGACAGACTCCTCTGATTCGTCTTCCGCACCTGTTCGCCCCTGTTTGGTAGCAGACGCACGCGCACCATCTGTCTCCGAGTCGTTCGCTGTACTACCCTCAATTTTCAGGACGTGCTTCTTGATACCGGGGATATGGATCTCTTGGAAATACCGTCTCCAATGGATCTGTGAGACATCGAAGTTAAACCGTTGCTGTTCCGTCGGCGAGAGCGCTTCGTAAAGTCCTTGCATCTTTCGCGTCTCAAACTCAAAACTCGTCCGCGTATAAGGCGCGTAAATCCTGATATAATGTAGGAGTGCCTTGATACCGCTCTGTTTCAGCGCAAGTTGACGACGTTTCCGTTTCGCTGCGCGGATTGGCAGTTTATCAAGCACTTGGATGGTAAGGTCAAGGAGGGTCATTCGGCTATCGAGCTTCCGCTGGAATTCTTCCATGCTCGGATATTGCCACACCGGGACGGCGACCGGTTTCCCGTTTTCCAACATCGGATTCTCGACAAAATAATCGTGGGTCGCCTCGAAGATACCGCGAAAGTAGAGCGGGTTCTGTGTGCCTGTTGCCACGTGATAGACCTCGATACCGCCACGTTTTGCTGTCGCTTCAGCAGCTGCCAGCATAGCGTTAACAACGAAATCAACCGGAATAATGTCCAAGATTATATCCGGGTCCGCCGGAAAATCTGGAAGGCGTCCCTTTCCGAACCCGACGATCAACGGTTCAGACATCCGAAACTTACCGAGCCAACCCGGTTCAGGTTCATCAAAACTGCTTTCGATAATTGAGGGACGGACAATAGCAGTCGGGAGCTCACCACGCAGTTCCATGATCATCTGCTCGGCGAGGAATTTCATGTAGGTATAAGTATCATTCCAGCCGCGCGAGCGGGCGTGTTTCAGCCCCTCTTCAATCAAGCGTTCCTCAAGCCAATCTGATTTTAATTCTTCAACGTGCGCGTCAATCCCTTTACGTGTCGTTTTTTTCTGCCGTTCTGCTTCTTGCTGCAAACGTGCGAGGGTCTCCGGTGTGTCCGCTTCCGCGCGAATCGTAGCACTTAGAGAGAGTAACCCCTCAATCTCTTCTGAAAGTGTTTCTGGGATAGAGACACCCGTCTTTTCGCGATGCGATGCGACGTATTGCTCGTATGGGATCGGTAACGCTTCGGGGACATGCCCAGGCTTGTTCCCGCAGACGTAAGCCGTTGAAACATGAAGGAACACCGCATCTGCGCAGCCCTTTGCGAAGTTGACGACGTGCTTCGCAGCGAGCGCGTTACCCCATAAAGAATCATCAAAAGGCGGATCGAAATCGACGAGACCAGCGACGTTAATAAAAACCTGGACTTCGCGCTGGAGGCGCTGGTAATCCGGAGCACTGAAGCCGAGGTTTTCGTCAGTGAGTTCGCCTTCAACGGCTACAAGTTTCTGGAGTGCCCATGTACTAAAGTTGGTACCGTGCAAACGGCGGAGCGAAGCAAAGACATCCGAGGCGAGAAGTTCATTTTCCAACCGTTCTTGGGCAGACGTGCGTTTGCCAGAGGTATCGGTACGGCTTCGGATGAGCAGATAAATCTTTTCGACATCGGGAAGCGCCGTCAAAATCTTTGCGATTAGCGGCTGCCCCAAAAATGCGGTACCACCAGTAATAAGCAGAACTTTCCCGCGAAAAAAATCAGTTATTGACATAATTCCCTTTTCTGTGGCATAATAAGTATTCCAAGGTGAGGACGCGTTGTCAGTTGAATTAGTTAACAGTTAACAGTTAACAGTTATCAGTTACAAGAGTCCTCTTAACTGAAAACTGAAAGATTTTTCGTAGAAAAATCGTACTGATAACTGACAACTATTAAGAATTAAAGATAACACAATTTCTACAAAAAGTCAAAGGCTGAAATGATAATGTTAGCAGATGAAGATAAAATAAGGTTTTTACAGCAGACAGAACTTTTCGCGGAGCTTCCAGAGACCGAACTAAAATTGATCTGTCAGCGTACAAGCGAAGTCGCTTATCCTGCTGATGCAACACTATTTGAGGAGGGCGACGACGGCGATTCGCTCTACCTGCTCGTCGAAGGTGAAGTTAGCATTATCAAAGCAGGCACAGAGGTCCTCTTCTTTAACGAGAAAGGCTACTGCCTCGGTGAAATCGCTTTGATTGACAACAAACCTCGGAGCGCAACCGTCAAAACAGTAAAACCGACACAGTTCCTCAGGATCACGAGAGCCGATTTTTACAACGCAATGGCGCGTGAACCACGGATCGGTAGCGGCATGTTCCGCGTTCTAAACGATAAAATCCGACGCGACCTTGAAATCCAGATGAGTGCAATCCGCAAAGAAGTCGCACAGCAAGAATCCATGCGACTCGCCGCTGCGGTCCAACAGTCTATCCTTCCAGACCAAGAGATTTCGCATCCCTCTATATCTTCTGCCGGTTATTGTCAACCAGCAAATAGTGTCGGCGGCGATTATTATGACTATTTAAGTCTCCCTGACAACCGCGTCGCTATCTTTATTGGGGATGTGATGGGACACGGCTACCATTCAGCCATGGTCGCAGCGATGACCAAAAGCTGCTTGCAAACACAGATCCGTTTTGATGCATCCGTGCCTGAAGTGATGAAAGCGGTTGCCAGAGTCGTAGAAGAAGATTCACAAGCCTTTATCTATATGACCTGCTGCTATCTTATCATACACCCCGACAATCGGTTCGAGTTCGCCAATGCCGGTCATCCCCAAATGCTGCTCTATCGGGCCGAACACGAAAACGATACGGACGACCCGATTGAATTAGAGTCAGGGTTTATGCCAGCCGGTTTCCCAAAGTTCAATGGACCCACACAATACGACAGCACCGAAGTCAAATGGTACCCAGGGGATCTGTTAGTGCTTTATTCAGACGGCATCACCGAGGCGTTCAACCCGGAGACTGAAATGTATGGTTTGGAACGTTTCAAAGCACTCATCTCCGAAAAGCGGCACCTAACACCAACAGAGATCAAAGCGGAAATCCTGAACGACCTTCAGGCATATCAGCGCGGCGAAAGCACCAGTGATGACATCACATTAGTCGTCGCGAAGTTCATGTAACCCGCTTTTGTAGGAGCGAGCTGTGCTCGCGATCTTTATCCTTAGCGCGACATAGCACCTGCCCCTACTTGAGTTGGCTCACAGCATAGTACATAATATTTTCTATGAGTGCTTTGTTTATTTCAGTTGTATATTGGCTATCGTTACGAAGGCTGGTGATAATGTATAACCCCTTGCCGTGTCGTCTCGCACCGACAACGAGTTCTTTTTTATCTTCGGTCGTCGCGAACACTTCATCCCGCCGATCCCAATTGACCCAGGCATCATCAACGAAGATTTTGCCAGACAAAATCTTGTTAGGGGTAGAGAACACAGATTTTCCTGTTTCGGTGATGGTAAAATTCTGTGACGGTGGACTTTCAACGCCTTTCAACTTGCCGCCTTGCAGCCACCCAGTGCCACACGGCTTCTCGGCACGACTGTCTTGCCCCGCAACAACAACGATACCGCCGTTCTTCACGAACGCCTTAATCTTTGCCTCAGTTTCATCCGAAAGGAGATAGCGTCCGTCACTCGAAATCTCTTCATAGCCGATCCAGAGGATATCGGCTTTCTCCAGATGCGGCAGCGTCTGTTCTTTGGTGAGTTCATAAACGATCGGACGTTTGCGCCCCTCTTTTACAGACCGCAATGCCTGATATTCATAAGTTGCAGCGTTCGTATAGACAGGCGTTTGGCTCCATGTCGGATATGTACTATTTCCGGTCAGGACTAAGACTTTCGCGGCATTCTTTGGTGCAGCGACCCACATTTTACCGGCTAACAGGTCGCGAACAATCTTTTGAAACGCCTTCGTCTTGCCATCAAACGTCCGCGACATCATCGGATCAATGTGTGTGAATGTCCACCACGCACTGTTATATCCACCACGATACGCACGCATCTGAAACCACGTATTATCAACAAAGCACATACTGTCGATACCGTAATGTTCACGATAGAAAACAATGATCGGCATCCCAGGTTTGAGCAATTTCGCCAGTTTTTCTGGAGAGGTGTTTCGCTTGTAATGTCCGGTGGCGAAGTTCATCTTGATTTCCTTGAGACCGCTCTTACCTTTGACATCTTCTTCGACAGTAACGACACCGCGCAAACGCGCACGATCAACACTTTTGACTTTACCGAAAACGATGTTCGTACAAGCATCAAGCACTTCACGAGTCGTATATTCTCGCTCAATAAAGGCGGAGGCAGATACTGTGAATAGCGAACCGATCAGACAGAATACGAGAAATCGAGCAACGAAATTGTGTGTAAAACGCATGGTGGAATCCCCTTTATACATTATGGATGGTGTTGGTTAACGAGTATTGTATTACATTTTTCGTAAATTTTTCAAGAACTATTTAATTTCTTCACGTTTATGTTAAAACTGAAACCGGGACCCCTTTCACGCATCACCTCTGAAGCGATATTTGATGCCGCTACCTACATCGGATTCCTTATTTTCGTCCTCGCTTTACCTTTCGGTTATTCGACGATCTTCCTCAATATCGGACTGTCGTTTGTGCTACTCGGATGGGTAGGGCGGATGATTTCTGAACGGAAATTGGCGTGGCAACGTACCCCGCTTGATCTACCCATCGTTCTATTTTTAGGACTATCGCTGATCGCCTGTCTCTTCGCACCGCATCCTGCAAGAAGTAGCCTCGGCTATTTTTGGAAACTGCTCCGTGCGATTCTGCTCTTTTATGCCGTTATTCAGAGTCGATTGCAGGATCGATGGCAGCATATCGTGATCGTTTTTATCGCCGCAGCGGGTATATCTTCCGCACTCGGACTCTGGTATTACGCCAATGATACCCGTTTAGCAATTGACTTTATGGGGCGGATCGGGGTACAATTTCAGGAAGAATTTGATATAGGAAAAACGTTTTCAGATGAATTACGGGCCGAACTACGGGAATGCAGTGTACCGCTCTCCGAAACCGCAACAATTTCGCCTTCAAAACAGCCAGACGAATGGCGGATTGATGACCCCGCACGCCAGAGACGCTACGTCGTTCGCAAAGATGAAACACATCTCAGGGTCTACATGATTGAACAGCGGCTCACGGGGACCTTTAAGATGCCGAATGATCTCGGTGCCTATCTCACACTCGGGCTGCCGTTTGTGATCGGTTATTTTTTCGCGGGTTGCCGGAGGTACCCGAAACAGAAGCAGAACAGGATACGGATAATTTGGGTTCTCGGTACGGTTGTAATACTGATGAGTGCGAACCTCGTACTAACGCTGACACGTGCCGCTTGGGTGAGCGTTACCTTCGCGACTGTCTGTCTCGGTGTCTATCTCATCGTTCGGAGGAGAAACCGGGGTACCTATAGAGGCGAGGTCGCCGCCTCCCTACGGAGTCTCGAATCTTCAAGCGGATTACGAAGACGGATTCTGTTAGGCACCGCTGTAAGCATCGTGGTTATAGGCGTGTCGTTATTTCTGATGCCGCAGCATATCAAGGCACGTTTCCAAACGATGGTTGAACAACCTATCGGATTTATGGGTGAACGTCCACAGTGGTGGCAGACCTCGCTGGAACTCATCAAAAAGTATCCATTAACAGGCATCGGATTGGGGCGGTTTCGTTATGAATATCAACATAGCGGACCGCCTGAACAATATAACATCCCGTACCACGCACACAATATCTATCTACATATTGCAGTTGAACACGGCATCCCGTCGCTTCTGCTGTTTCTATGGATGGTGATAATTATCTGTCAGCAGGTTTACCGCATAAGACGTGCCACCGATTTTTGGGGCAGTGGCACTTTCATCGGTGCAAGCGGTTTCCTGATTTCTGCTCTTATTTATGGACTCGCAGATAACATCCTACACCAACGCACAGTCCTGCTGTTCTGGTTTATTGTCGGTATAATTTTTTATTTTAAACGATTGAAGGACAAAAATGATGAAGAAACCTTGGAAACCGGTTAATATGTCCGCTGTGACCACTTATCCGCTTCAGGAGCGTATCAACAAAGTCTCCGTTCACGATTTTGCGACGCTACCAGACTCAGAGACCGATCTGTCGCCGTTCTTAGCGAGTCTCCCAAAGATCCTCAAAGGGTCGGAATTCCCGGCACTCGTTGACGACATTGTTGCCGCACATCAAAAAAAGAAACCTGTCATTGTGATGATGGGCGGACACGTCATCAAGTGTGGGCTGAGTCCGCTTTTGATAGCCTTGGCAAAACGTGGCGTGATTACCAGCTTTGCCTTCAACGGTGCAAGCAGTATTCACGATTTCGAGATCGCACTCATCGGCGAGACTTCCGAGGATGTCTCTGCCTATCTTCAGAACGGGCAATTCGGGATGTGGGAGGAGACTGGGCACTTAATGAACACAGCCATCCAGAACGCTGCGAATACAGGCATCGGGATGGGCGAGGCGTTGGGTCAGCAACTGATAGAAATGGATGCCCCCTATAATGGATATAGTCTCCTTGCAGCAGCGATTCAATACGATATACCGATCACGGTGCATGTCGCCATCGGTACAGATATTATCCATCAGCATCCGAGCGCAGACGGTGCCGCTATCGGCGCAGCAAGTTTCACCGATTTCCGACTCTTGACAGCGGTAGTAAAAGATTTAGAAGATGGAGGTGTCGTGTTGAACTTCGGATCGGCTGTGATTTTGCCAGAGGTTTTCTTGAAGGCGTTGACGATCGCACGGAACTTGGGGAACACTGTCGCCAACTTCACCGCTGCGAATTTCGATATGAACCAGCAATATCGTCCTATAGAGAATGTCGTCAAACGTCCGACAGAGAGGGGGGGGAAGGGCTATACCTTCACAGGACATCATGAGTTGATGATCCCGCTGCTCGTGCAGGCGACCCTTTCGCGTCTATAGGTTTCGGTGTTAGACTATTTTCCGTTTGGATAGCCGAGCCGTGAACCGTTTCTCTGTCTCCACGCTGCTTTTAGTTCGACTAACGATTTTCGGATCGCGCGTAATTTGGGTAGCGATGGGATATGCAAATAAATTCTGAGCAGTTTGCTCCGTTTGGCACGATCCATGTCCCCACTCTCTTCTAATATTTTCTGATATATTGAGTAATTCATTTAATTTCTCCTATGTGGGCAGGTGCCGCCGCAATCGGTTATGACGTTTTTTGCATAATCAGGTCGCTATAAGAAACAGCAACCGGCTCGGCAGTGTCTAAATGAAGTATATCTTTAACATGTTGATGTTCCGCTATCGCTTCGGCTTCAGTTTGCCCCTGAAATACCGTTTCCAATTCGATATATTCCCCTAAACCGGCAACCGTATCAAGATGGATACGTGTATTCTTGAACATCCAGAGTTCTCGTTGTTTTTCGACAATCGTTTCGATGCCTAAAGCAGCGGTTAGCAACGTTTTGAGGGTTGATGGATCGTTGATTTTGCTGAGGTGATACTGACTATAGCGAGATTCATTCTGATTCGGACGCTCATAATAGATAAGCCACGCTTCACCTATCTCATCAATCTCACGCAATTTAAGACGCGGTTTGCAGTCTTTCTGTGTTGAAGCAGCTGCGTCTGTCATCATAGAAAAATACGTATCAATTTGATGGACGGTTTCACGATGTTGCGCATTTAGCGCAACCAATCTTCGGTAAAGGTCTTCAAGCGACTCACACCGTGCTTTGAATTCTAAATTTGTTGCCATTTTTTCTGTCGTTTTCGGGCGAAGGTTCTTCCTATTTTTTAGCACTTACGCATGATGCTCTTTTGTACCACAAACTGTTAGTTTGTGACGCAAAAACGCCGTGTTTCCAGAAAACTTTCTTCTAACAGAACAGTCTACAGTCAAAATTGCGTAAGTCCTATTTTTAATATTGTCGTCTATGGAAGACTCACTCAATGATCCTATATTCATCAAAATCTTCGGTGTGGAGACTCCCACGCTTCAGCGGGGAGAGGAAACACCGCTCCTATAGTTGAAATTGAGCCGTGTTAGAACTCTAAAACTGTTTCGCTTCGTGCCAGTTGTTAATCGTTTCCCGTCAAGGTTGTAGAGAGCAAATAAGCCTTTCGCATTGATACCTGATAGACGGGTAAGCCCATACTTCGCGTGCTTGACGAGCGTGTTCTTGACGAGTCCGTTCGCCAACACCGTTCCACCATATCTTGAACGTATCCCACCCTTTTTCGGTTGCTCTCTATGTAACGCCCTTCGCTGTATCGGTATAGGCGATATACAGAATATATCCGTGTTATCCGGTATATCTGAACCGCCAACAGTATGATATGCGAGACACCAACTATCAACGCAGTGGGCATCAAAGGTTTCTGATAGTTTCTTTGACGACTTTTTCAGGCCTAACCGATCGCGTATCTCTTTGGTTTCCCACCCTTGGAGGGTTCGCAGCTGCCAACGTTTTTTGATTTCAGCGTAGAACCACTGTTTACCGACTTCAAGCGGACTAAATGAGGTGTTCCATTTCTTAGCGCGTTCTATCGTCCGGGCTTTGATGTCCTCAACACAGATATGGGTAATCGGATAGAGTTTAGAGAGCCAGTCAAGTATCCGTAGTTTCCAGTCCCATCTCGCACGCGTGCCTGCCGGAATACGAACCTTATTCGCAAGTCTATTCATGCGGTTCTTTCGGTTAGGACACTTTCGAGACCGACGCCCTCTCCTCAACTCACGACGCTTTTCTACTTTCTTACCGACTTTGCTATGAGCATCTGCTTGCACATTAAGATAGGTGTGAGACTCGGACTTCACAGTAAAGCCCTCTTTCTTACTGCCGGGGTCAACACCAACAGCAATATCTTGAAAATATCTATCAGACGGGTCAACATTAAGACGGACACAAAATACACCATTTTTCCAAAAAGGTGTCGCCTTCTTATCTCTAATCCATTTCCTTGCCCGTGAAGGTTTCGTAGGCATAAGTGGATTTTGGTTTTTATCAACAACAGGAACAAACATAGTTTGTAAGTCTCCAATGGAGTTTGTATTGCCCCTTCCAGATCGCAATATCCAAGAGAAATCAGACTTGGGGAGCATCCGAAATATAGGTCTGGCTACCATACCAAGATACTGCGATATTTTACTGTAGAAAATAGTTTAACTTGTGGAGTGAACGTTTGGTATACGCTTCGCACAAGCCCCCATGCTTTAGCAGGGGGTTATTGACCTTCAGGTTCAAAGTTATCTACACAGGATCGATTGCAGCGTTCACCATTTGCCAACAACCAACAGACATCATTCTGCAACTTTAGTCCGCTGACAAGACACGTGCGCAGCTGCTCTGGGTCAAAACCACGACCTAACAGGTAACTGTAGCAGCCCGCTCTCATGACCTGTCGTCCCTCATCGTTGTTGCGGACAACTGAGATAATTTTCACGTGTGGCTGATACCGCCTGATATATGCATAGAACCGTCCGCGTCGCCGGCTGGTGTAGTCGGTAATTACCAGACGGTATTTCTTCATTTTCAGCATACCGATCGCGGTGCTCCTACCGCCTGTCGCATCACATCCATAGCCTTCCGAACGGACGAGATCCCGCACCTTGTCTTGTAGCTCCCCGCTACGTGAAAGTACCAGCACCTCGCCTTGCAATTCAGAGATATTATGATTTTCTGAAACAGTGAGCGCACTACGCGCTTCCCGAGCTCGCCAATCGAGCGTCCGCTGAGTCCGTCGTATCCGCTCGTTGACTTGATCAAGTCTCTCTTCCAAATCCGGTTGCGGCTTAAAAAGTTTGTTCATCTGATATGTTGCCTCTACAGAATTTTCGGTGCTAAATAATACGAACCGATCAATATTAAACTATTCTATCATATATCCGGAACAGATTCCAATTATTTTTTCTTGATAAAAACTGAAATATGATATAAACTTGACGAAAAATAGGCTACAACCTAAATAGGAGCGATACGATGTCTACACCACAACTTCCACTCCCCCAACATTTTGATGCCACCCAGGTAGACCAAGTCTGGCGAATCCCGTACCAAGAACGTCAAAGTGAAGCACTCGCATGGGCAGCACAACATTCAATACCGCCGGCATCCGAAGACAATTTTCGGACCTGTCTGCTCCTTGTCGATGTCCAGAATACGTTCTGTATTCCGGGGTATGAACTGTTCGTCGCTGGAAGGTCGGGAAACGGGGCAGTTGAAGACAACGTGCGTCTCTGTCAGTTCATTTATCGCAACCTTTCGCAGATCACCAAAATCGCTTGTACAATGGATACGCATACGGCGATGCAAATATTCCACGAAATCTTCTGGATCAACGATGCCGGTGAACACCCTTTACCGCTACAGACCTTGATGACACAAGGAGATATTGAATCAGGGAAATGGCGCGTCAACCCTGCTATTGTCAGTAGCCTAAATCTATCAAGTCAGGTTTCAGAATCCGATCCATACACATGGCTCAAGGCATACAGCGAACACTACGTTAAGACCTTGACTGCGGACGGAAAATATCCCTTGGCGATCTGGCCCTACCACGCAATGCTCGGGGGGATCGGACATGCCGTTGTCTCTGCCGTCGATGAAGCCTGCTTTTTCCACACGATCACCCGTAAAACCCAGACACACTATGAGATCAAAGGACAGAACCCGCTAACTGAAAACTATTCAGTCTTACGTCCGGAAGTCCTCAACGATGCCGATGGGAAACCGATTGCTGAAAAAAATAACACTTTTCTTCAAACGCTGCTCGGATACGATCGTGTGATTATCGCCGGACAGGCGAAGAGCCACTGCGTCGCATGGACTGTCAGCGACCTACTCACAGAAATTCAGCAGACCGATACCGAATTCGCCAAGAAAATCTATCTGGTGGACGACCTGACCTCCCCGGTTGTCGTCCCCGGAGTGGTGGACTACACAGAACCGGCTAACGCTGCTTTTGCCAAGGCTTCGGAGGCGGGGATGCACGTCGTACACTCAAAACAACCAATAGCGCATTGGGATTAACACAAATTTTGCGCTTGGTTAGTTAGGACCCCGCACCCTTCTTCCCAGAAATAGACCATACACGACAATTTCAATAAACATCAGCACAAACACCTTATCATCAAAAATCATATCAATCACAGAAATCACAGTTCAGATTCCAACGGTTTCCGATAACCCTTGACAACGGTACTTCATGTCAACTATAATTGTCAAAAATCGTTCTTTAATAATAGCAAGTTTTAGCTTGCAAGCTACGCCGATGCAGGTCGCATCTGAGCGTTTACACCGCAAAAAGGCAGGAGCAAGTTGTGATGAACCGTGCAACACCGAAAGTTACCGTCGTCGGCAGTCTGAATATTGATCTCGTCTGCCACGCAATTCGGAGACCAGACAAAGGCGAAACGATCATCGGTGATGCCTTTGACATCTTCACGGGCGGAAAAGGTTTTAATCAGGCAACCGCAGCAGCACGGTTAGGCGCAGAAGTCGCACTCGTCGGAAGCGTCGGTTCGGGACCTTTCGGAGACCTCTTACTTACTGCACTAAAAAAGGAAAACATCAACAGCAAGTTCATCACAAGACGGACAGACATCGGCACCGGTATAGCGACGATTGTTGTCGAACCGGACGGCGATAACAGTATTATCGTTGTACCGCGCGCAAACATGGCACTCACAACAGCTGATATAGACGCTGCCGCTGACTGCATCGCAGACGCAGATGCACTCCTTCTACAATTAGAAACACCGATGGTGGCATCTGAACACGCCGCAGCAATTGCCAAACAACACGGAACCAGAGTGGTCCTAAATCCCGCACCTGCGCAACCGCTACCGGACAGTCTTTTGCGGTATGTCGATATTCTCACCCCAAATCAGTCCGAAACGGCATTGTTGTCAGGGATGCAGATTAACAGCCACGACGCAGCACGTCGCGCGGCGGAGACGCTACGTGGACGCATGGTAGACACCGAAAACAGTGCTATCGTGCTAACGCTCGGCGCACAAGGTTCCTTGATGTTGACAGAGACGACATCAAAACTTGTACCCGCGCTGCCTGTCCAACCCGTAGATACAACCGGTGCAGGCGACGCCTTCTGTGGCGCACTCGCAACCGCCTTGGCAAGCGGCGAGAATCTACAATCAGCAGTCGAATTCGCAAACGCCGCAGGCGCAGCAGCCGTCACGGTTATCGGCGCAACGCCGTCCATGCCAACACGCACGAAGATTGAACGCCTACTAAAATCAAAAAAATAAAAAACAGTAGGACTTACACATTTCCAACAAACCTTCAACGTAGGGACGAGGTCTCCTCGTCCGAACATATACGCAGCATAAATCCTAAACAACAAAAAATTACATTGGGCAATCCATCAAAGGAAAAATAAAATGAAAAAAGCGACGCTAAATCCCATATTTGTAGTACTAATTATGAACTTAATGTTCAATATATCTTTTTCACAGGTTTCTACGGCTGAAGAAAAATGGGAAGCGAACATGAGAAAAGACTTCGCAAAAGTCCTGCAAGAAAAGAAAAGACCCGCCGAGAAACACCGCGAACTCATCACCAAATGGCAGGAACAGGGACAACTTTCTACACTCTTGACGCTTTATGAAACAGCAAAAGAGAACGCACAAGCCGAGCAGTTATCTGCTCCAAATATGCAGTCCGCTTTCTATTACGGTTTAGGCTACCTACACGCACTTGAGGCTACGAATACCGAAGCTCCCTTTGATACTGCAATCTCCTATCTCCAACACGCACTTGAGATGGAACCAGACATGTTTTGGGCACGTTTCAACCTCGGCGGCATCTACCAACAAAAAGGCGAAGACGCATCAGCACTTGCCGAATTTGAGACCTGTATCCGTTTGAACCCAAATTATTACCCAGTCTACTACCGCATGGGCGAAATTCACCTCAAACAGCAGAATTACATAGAAGCACTCCAAGCCTTTGAGACTTCTCGAAAACTAAATCGGAAATGGGAATACCCACAATACGGCATCGGGCTCGTCTATCTCGCACAAGGTGAGACCGACCGTGCGCGCGAAGCATTTGAAAATCTTACGCATCAAAAGAAAAAGTTCGCACCCGCCTATATTAAACTCGGACAAGTGCTCGCCACAGAAGGCTTCTTCGATGACGCACTCACAGAATACGCCAAAGCATCGCAATACCAAAACTACGCCGCACAAGATGTTTATGACCTCGCAGTGATCTTTGACGAAAAAGGCGATACCGATGGTGCTGTTCAACTCTACCAACGCGCAATTGAAATCCAACCGACGCACGTCCAATCGCATTTCGCACTTGCTGAAAGCCGCTACGCCAGCGGCGATACCGAAACCGCTCTACACCACTACCAACAAGCACTATCGCTTATGCCAAGCATCAAGGATACCTTTTACGAACCCTTGGAACCCTACTTCGCTGGACTGATGACACCCGATCAAGCGATGCCAATTTTAGAGAAAGCGATGTTCGTCCTTCCCGACGACCCACGCACCTACTTTTATGCAGGTGCCATTGAAACCGACGCGGGCAACCTTGAAGCAGCCATCAAACACTACGAAAAGACACTCGAAATCATCGAAGCCGACCCAAGGCACTTACAGACTGAACTCCCACTCGGGAATTTCAACGACGTTTACCTCAAACTCGGTGAACTTCATCACCAGCAGGGAGATATAGACACAGCCGTCCGCTACTTCAGACGTGCCTTCGAGTTGAACCCAGAGATGACAGATAGATTCATCACGCAGGGGCAACACGCTTTTGACAACGCGAACTATCAAAACGCCATTGAGCCTCTAAATATTCACCTGCTGCTGTTTCCTGAAGATGTGAGTGCCAACTATCTCCTCGGACAAAGCTACGAAGCAACCGGCGATGCCGACAGCGCAATCCGCTTTTATGAACGCACCTTGACATTAGACCCACAACGTCCCGATGTGCTTTTCAAAATGGTCTATCTCTATCGAGCACAAGACGAACATCAACAGGCAGTCAACACCTTACAACGAATTATTGAAATCGCGCCGGAAACCACCGAAGCACATTACCTAATGGCACTCTCCTATCTTTCGCTAAAGCAGCCGGACAACGCACTCTCCGCCTTTCTTGAAACTGTCCGTTTGCGCCCTGATGATGTCGCAGCACACTATCACGCCGCAATCCTGTTTGAACAAAACGGCGAAATAGACAACGCCATTGAACATTATGAAAAAACGATTGCACTCGATACGACCTTAATTGAAAGCGATACAGGACGGAGCCTACAAACCCCTCTGCCCGGGATCAAAGCGACAGAAGTAGAACCCTTCTTCCGACTCGGCGCAATCTATCGCCAACGTAACGATGAAGATAACATCATTCGTGTTTATCAACCCGCACTAGAGATTGAACCTGAACACCCAGAACTCCACCATCTTCTCGCGGTTATCTTTGAAAAACGCAGCGCGCAAGACGACGTAGAAAACAAAACGGACGAGCGAGAGAACGCAATCCGATACTACGGACTGGCGAACCACTACAACCCTGATAACTTCGACTGGCACTACAATTACGCACGACTCCTCGATCAGCATGCCGAAACCCTCGGAGAGGACTATCATAAACACGCTGAGATGGCTGTCACCGAATATACCAGAACCATCTCCTTAAATCCAGACTATGTAGATGCCTATTTCTACCGAGGAACGCTCACACTGCGCTATCGGCAAATTGGCAAAAATCTTTATCGTTATAGCCAAATTTTAGAGGATTTCAAACAGGTGGCTGAAATGCAACCCAGAAACCTTCTCGCAAACTACAACATCGGTGTTATCTACCTCGAAATTGACCGACACCGCCCCGCAAAAGAGACATTTAAACGTATGCTCTCTTATGCACCGAAATATAGAGGAATCCAGTTGCACCTCGGAAAAATCGCAGAATGGGAACAGGCATGGAAAGAGGCGATCCGACACTACGAAGCTGAAGAAGCACTTATCCAACAACCCCCAGAAAAAGAGGACAGCATCGCCATCCAGACGTATCAACGCCTCGGCGATCTCTACTACGCTCACGCCTTAGATTACAATAAAGCAAAAGAGACGTTAGAGAAAGCACTCGATTTAGATGACACACATGTACCGACACTGCTCACTTACGGGAACAACCTCTTCAGCATGGACCTGCTCGGTGCCGCAGCGGAACAATTTGAACGCGTCATACAACTCGAACCGAGGAACCTGACAGCAAACTATAACCTCGCCTTGATGTACGAGTATACGGAAAAATACGAGCAGGCGCAAACACAATGGAAACGTTTCCTCGACTTAGACCCACCAGAACAGTGGAAAATTGAGGCAGAAGAACATTTGCGCCAGTAGCACCTATGGATATTAAGGGTTTCAGCGCAACGCTTCAGACTGAATTTATCGGACATCGAATCGAGTCTCATACACAAGTCGCTTCGACCAATGATATTGCCATCGCACGTGGAAAAGTAGGCGCACCAGAGGGAACAGTCGTCATCGCGGAACATCAAACCGCAGGGCGCGGAAGATACGGGAGGAGATGGGAGGCACCACCCAGAAAATGCTTACTCGTGTCAGTTGTGCTTAGACACCGGTTGCTGCAAGACCAAGTTCCGATTCCGAACCTTATCGGTGCCATCGCGATTGCGAGCGCAATTCGGACAACACACGGACTTGATGCACGGATTAAACCACCTAACGATGTCCGTATCAAAAAAAAGAAGGTGGCAGGCCTGCTAACAGAACTCGCCTACGACACAGAGCAACAATCGTTTTTCGTCTTAGGTTTCGGTGTGAATGTCAATATCACCTTAGCGGATTTGCCACCAGATTTACGCGAAATCGCAACGTCTCTTAAGATAGCATCCGCACACGCAGAAAATCAGGATACCGAAATCTGTCGCGGTTCGCTGTTACAGGTGATATTCGCGGAATTAGAGGACACCTATCTGCAGCTGAAAGCAGGCGAAACGGATTTAATCATGAAGCAATTCGAGGAATTACGCGAAGATGAAAGTAGTGATGAGTGCCTGTCTGTTGGGAGTTCGCTGCCGATATGACGGGGGCGACAGCCGAAACGAAGCAGCCATAAAACTAAAGGAGACGGACCAACTGATTCCAGTCTGTCCGGAAGAGGCGGGTGGATTACCGACACCGCGACCTCCAGCAGAGATCGTCGGTGGAGACGGTGATGATGTCCTCGACGGCAAAGCAAAAGTCATGACTGTTGATGGCACAGATGTGACGGAGGCATATTTGAAAGGCGCGCACCACGCCTTAAAAGTCGCACAATCACACGGAGCAACGCACGTCATCCTCAAGGCGAGAAGTCCATCTTGCGGCTGTGGAGACATCTACGACGGCACCTTCTCAGGCACACTCACATCTGGTGACGGCGTAACCACCGCGCTCCTGAAACGACACGGCATTACTGTGGCCTCCATGTAATCCGCTTAAAGAAAAGCAGCCACTGCCTAACAGAAGCATTGAATTATATAGGACTTACGCATGCTTCTCTTTTGTAGCATAGACTGTTAGTCTGTGCCCCAAGAACGTTGTGTTTTCCGAGAAATATCCGCGAAAAAAACTGGCTATCGTCAAAATTGCGTAAGTCCTGTTATAGTAAATTCCAAAAATAAATACACACTTCCAACCCCCGGTAGGTGCGGTTTTGCGGCGTACACGCCCAAATGCGATCTGCATTCCAACCGCACCGATGCTAAGTGTATAAGGAATTACAGGATCTACTATAATCGAAAACCACCGTGAAACGAAGTGGAACGGTGCCCAGATTTAATAATTTAAAAGGCGGCGAACCTGTTCGCCAATATCCGGACTCCGCATCAACGATTCACCGACAAGCATCGCATCAACACCGGCTTCTTGCAACCTTACCACGTCCTCACGTGAGTAAATACCGCTTTCGCTCACCACAACTCTATCCGCTGGAATCGCTTCACGTAACGCAAACGTTGTCGCAATATCCGTGTGAAACGTCCGCAAGTCCCGGTTGTTGATACCGATAATCTGGGCATCCACGTCCAACGCAACAACCAACTCCTCACGTGTATGCACCTCCACCAGACACGACAACGATAACGATGCTGCAATACCCATGAATGTCCGTAACTGTGCTGCTGTCAACGCCGCAACAATCAGTAAGATCGCATCCGCCCCCGCAATACGCGCCTGATAGATATGATACGGATCAATCGTGAAATCTTTCCTTAACAACGGCACATCAACTGCATCCCGAATTGCGCGTAGATAGGCGAGTTCACCCGCAAAAAAATGTCTATCTGTAAGTATAGAGATAGCAGCCGCCCCATTTTCGACGTAGGTCTCGGCAATTGACACCGGATGAAAATCTTCGCGGATAACGCCTTTACTGGGCGACTTTTTCTTTACCTCCGCAATGAGTTTGACGGCATCGCGACCTGTAATGGCATCTCGAAAATCCCGTGTCGGTGGAAGGTTTGAAACCTGTGCCTCCAATTCCGTAAGCGAGACTTGTGTCTGGTCAGTCACCAACTCTTTCTTTTTCTGTGCAATAATAGTATCAAGTATCAATTTTTTATTTTACCTTGCGGACAAGCGACCGGGTTTGTACTTTGAAGATTTTCGTGTCCGAGTCGAGGAACACTTTAACGGACGCGAGACCGCGCCCCGACAAAACGGCAGCTTGCAACAACGGCGCAAGCGGATCTGAAGCAGAAACATCTATTATAGGACTTACGCATGACGCTCTTTTGTACCACAAACTGTTAGTTTGTGACGCAAAAACGTCGTGTTCCCAGAAAACTTTCATCTAACACAACCGCCTACAGTCAAAAATTGCGTAAGTCCTGTATTAAACAAATCGCTTTACTTAACGCCTTGCGAATAATTAAAAATTATTTGAGACTCTCTTGAGTCCTTCTAACTTTTCGAGGGCCGCGCCAGAATCAATAGATGCCGCCGCAAGTTCAATACCTGCCGCAAGGCTATCCGCTTTCCCGCTTGCAACAATCGCAGCACCGGCGTTTAGCACAACAATATCGCGCTTCGGACCCCCCTCGCCTTTCAGTATATCGACAATGATCTCAGCATTCTTCTCCGGCGTGCTGCCAAGGAGGGCTTCAGGCTTCGCTTTCGGAATCCCGAGCGTCGTCGGATCAAGTGTATACGTTTCAACGACACCGTTTCGGAGTTCCGAGACACGCGTCGTTGTCGTCGTCGTAATATCGTCTAAGCCGTCATCCCCACGCACAATAAACGCGTGATGACACCCAAGATTTTTGAGAGCATTTGCGTGCGCTTCAGTCAGTTCTGGCGCATAGACCCCAATTACTTGTGCTTGCGGCCCGGCGGGGTTGGTCAACGGTGCTATAGCATTGAAAATCGTGCGAATCCCGATTTCTCGCCGCGGTCCAATAGCATATTTCATCGCACCGTGCAGCGCTGGCGCGAACAGAAAACCGATGCCGACCTCATCAACGCAGCGTCCGACGTGTTCAGGACCGATTTCTATGTTCACGCCCAACGCCATCAGGACATTCGCGCTCCCACTTTGTCGGGTTACACCTCGGTTTCCATGCTTCGCCACCGGCACACCCGCGCCAGCAGTAACGATAGCCGAAGTCGTCGAAATATTGAAATGGTTTAAACCGGTACCGCCTGTGCTACATGTATCCACAAGTCGTGGGACTTTCGATGTCCCTTGTGAGTCAGGTTCATAACGTGTGGGAACAGGCGTAGATTTGGCGCGCATCGCACGCGTTGCACCTGTCAGCTCTTCTATTGTTTCTCCTTTCAGCCGCAGCGCAGTCAAAAAACAGGCGATCTGTGCGTCTGTCGTCTCACCCTCCATGATCTCGTTCATCGTTCCAACCATCTCTGTTTCGGTGAGGTTATCTCCTGCCACAACCTTCTCAATTGCTTCACGAATCACGCTGTACTCCTCCTAAAAATTATAATGCTTACAACAATTATAGCAAATATTCACAGATATTTCAAGAACGACATCTGAATCCAAACCAGAAGAAACGCACCTTAAAACAAGAACCGGTACATCGGCTGATTCGTTGTGATACCTATAAGACTCCATATACCACCGACGATAAATTCGCCTAAGATTAGCCCCAGGAAAAAGGGAATAAGCTTTCGGTGTGCACTCACACCACCGTGCCGAAGGATAATCCACTTAATTACGGAACTCACCAAGATCGAAAACCAAAACACGTTCATCGACCAGCTGCTCGAGATAGCGAACCCCGCCGGATGAAAGGGCCACCAAAAAAGACGCATCCGCATAATCATCAGGAAACCGGTGATAACAAAACCGATACACATCGCGACAATCGCTGGCACATCTGGTGCCCTCGGCGAAGCCAACCAACTCTGAAGCCGATTGAACGGTCGCCCCGCGAACCAATCGCGTGCGCCTTCAATATAGGAAATATGATAGAACGCCCAGAACGAAGCAAATGTCCCGATAACAATCGCAAGGCACATCGCAATCAGCAACCGCCGATTCGAAATCCGCGTCCGTTCCGCTAACTTAAACCCCTCCAAGATGTGCGGCATCGGATGCCCGCGATACGCACGATTAAAAAAGAACAGATACGCCATTATCGTTAAGTTGTGCGGCCCCAGCAGTCGCGTTCCAAAGATACGAGGCATCATCTCATCAGGACCAATAAAGTGCAAGTCATGCACCGGCGAACCGAGTTCCGCTCGCATTCGAGTCACCGCAGTAGAGATCGCATAATAGATACCGAAAAACACAAGAACCACCCAGATAGACATACCCCCAGCTTTACAGAACCCAACGATAAAGACAAGGCTTGCAATGAGGCCCAAGGTCGTCGCTCGATAGGACATCGGCTCATCTGAATCGTCAACGCTTTGGTCATTCCTGAACAACTTACGTCCAACCTGTGCAAGGTGTTTCCGCGTCGCCACAATCGCAATAACAAACAGACCGAGATACGCGCCGAAAGACTGTTCATCCGTGAACGGGAAGTTCGGCATACCTCGCACACCCAGAGCATCGCCGAAAATTCGCTCTACCTTCCAGAAAAGATAGAAAAACCAACACGAAAACGACAGATCAAGCGGAATAAAAAACGCCATACCCACCGCGAAGGGGAAAACAGCAACAGGAGTCCACCCCACAGCACTCCACGGTTTCTGTGTAAAAAACGGACGCAAATCATAGAGTCTACCGCCTAAACTCGGAACAGTCGGATACAGATGATGGAGCCCGTTAAGGATGTCAATCGCGCCAGCAATCCCGAACCCAAGCCACATCAATTTGTTCGTTAATAAATTTCTTCTACCACCACTTGTCAATTCAAGCGGTAACTGGATAATCGGGTAACTCAGTTTTTCATGTTCTGTCCACTGCTTTCGGACGAGACTATTGATACACACCATCAGGAATACCATCGCACAAAGGAAACCGCCCCAAGCAACAGTCGTCGTCAGCCATCCCTGTGCAGTTTCCCACTCGTAGAGCGTCGTTTCGCCGCGATAATACGCCGTTAAAAACGTCCTATCCTTGACAGCCATCCAATCCGGGATATACCGATGAAACAGATCTGCCCAGTCATTTTCCGGCGTTGCATACCAGAACGCATAAGGTATCATCGGGATCAAAACGCGAAGCACATCGTGTCCCGCCAATGAAGAAGCGATCGCTAACATGACGTAAATCGTCAACAACTCGCCTTGCTGCAGCGCAACACGAGGCACCATCCGTACCAATACGAGATTAGCACCGGTGATCACAAAAACACAGAAAATGACGTTAAAATAGAGGGAAATAGTCGTCGGGTAGCCCTGTCCGGCAGAGTCCAAAATCCAGTACATATTCGGAACGATCAGAGCAGTCCCGAGTAAAATGGCGCGCCACGATGCCCCAAATCGCGTACTTCGACTGTTGTTTTCCGAAGAATCTCTAAATCTATAAGGTTCTGAAGTCAATTGGCTATTCAAATTGCGTGGTGCTTCCTCTTCACGACACGTAAATGGGCGTGTGTTTAACAGGCGATTTTTAACGACACCGCGGACTTTTGAGAAGAACGGCGCATTGCTGGCTATCGATCGCTTTAATTTTCATCTTCCAGCAGCATCTGTCTAAATATTTCAAGGCTATCGGCTCCCAACGCTTCACGACGGAGTTCCTTAGATAGCCATAGAGGGAAATAAAATTGCTTTGAAATTTTTTCCCTATGTCTTGTATAATGTATAGCACGATTAGGATCCCGATCTACAAATCGTGGCAACTCTCAATATCACTAAAAGGAAAAACCTTATGGATACTATCACCGATGCTGCCGAAGCAGCCGTGTTTACACCACAGCACAAAGAATTTGTCGAAAACAACGGGTATCTCTTAATTAACAACGCCTTACCGCCCGATGTCGTCGCGGAAATCGATGCCGCTGTTGACGAAGTCTACGCGAAAGAGGAAGCCGCAGGACGACTTGAAGCAAATGGTAAACTGAACCTACGGAACTGCCTCGTACACCACGAAGCATTTCTCCAACTTCTTGATTGGCAGAAGACGGTACCACTCGCCTACGGCGTACTGAATTGGAACGTCCAGATGATTACATCGCACTTGATAGTGTTACCACCAAAAGAAGAACCGCCGGATGAAGTCAAGAACCGCATCGGTCTACATCGAGACGGCGGCAGCTCGTACCGAGAAATGCAGGAACCGCATCCGCGTATCATGCTCAAGATAGCTTACGCCATCAGCGACCAATCTGACCCCGCCTCCGGTGCGACAGTTCTGGTCCCCGGAAGCAACCGATTAGAAGGCAGACCGGCAGTCGATCCCGAAACCGGACGCGCACGCGGGGCAATCTCTATGAATATCAACGCAGGAGACGCATTCCTCTTTGAACAACGCACTTGGCACGGGATCGGACACAACTGGTCCAGCATACCCCGAAAAACAATCTTTATGGGCTACGCCTATCGTTGGGTCAAACCGATGGACTATATCACGATGCCTGACGAACTGGTTGCAAAATGCAACCCGATTCAAAAACAATTAATCGGAGTCGTTAGCGATCCGTTGAGTTATTATATACCGAAAGACCAAGATGTACCGCTGCGCGCTGAACTCGGTTCGGAGGCGTAACAAATCGACAATATCTACAGCGAAATTGTACGCCACGCACTATTCAAGCTTGCTTTTCAGGGATAGACTATAATCGAGCAGTGCATTCGCGTACGGCATATTGTGGAGGCCATAACCGCTATCGCCTTTAACCATGTCGTAGTTTAACTTCGCGTCGAGATAGTCTTGCGAAGTTTTGTCAGGCGCAGCATCAAGCATCGCCTTGACCGCCTTCATCTTCGCTTCTATCTCAGCACGATACTGCGGCAACTTCGTCTCCATACTGTTATCCGCACTATCGTGACAACCCGCAGTACTGCATACCGACATATCGGCGATAAACGTATGACCACCGTGTTTCGCCACCGTCTCAGGATCCTCTTTTGCCATGTGGCATTGCACACAACGCTTCTTCATCACACGCACATGGGGCGACGGCCTCCGTTTAACGCCGGCACCCTCGCGTCCAAGGAACATCTCGGACTGCGATTGGTGAACAATACCAGCACCCGCACAACCGCAGTCCATTTTATGGCAGCTGACACACAATTTCTTGGCAGGTTGCACCAACAAATGTTCCGTTCTGCTCGTGTGCGAATGGCACGAAGAACAAGAAACAGCATTCACCGCTGTCTCTATGTTATAAGTATGTCCCGGATAGACGCGCTCGCTGAAGACTTCATAGCCACCAGAGTGACAACTCAGACAGGAAGTGCGGAGCTCATAAGGCCCCTCAATCAGGTTAACAAGCGCGTGTGAGTGTCCCGCGTGTTGCCATTCTTGGTAAGCAGGTTCGCTCCCGTGGCACTTATCGCAGCCCTCAGCAAACGGCGTTTTCGTGCCAGATGTTTCAGCCTCTACAGGTGCCGCGTGAAGTACCGCAACTCTGTCGTAACTACAAAGCGTGAAGAGCACAATCGTACCCATCAGGACGGATAGGCCTAAAAATAAGAAAACCTGTTTCATAAGTGTCTATTATCCTTACACAATTTCTGTTTCGTTCGCTACGGTTATGTCGCTTGCCTGATAACCCTTGATGGTAAATATCATAACCGATTCGACGAAATATGTCAACACTTTTTAGTCAAGGAAACTGTAGACTGTGCTTTTAACATTTCACACAATCGAAAAAAAATGGAGGGATTTTGATGTCTCAATCCGAAAGTAGAAAAAACCTCTTCAACGGGAAAAATATGGACGGTTGGCTCGCACGCGGCGCAATGTTTGAAGACGAAGCCACCACCGGCCCACTGCTCTTGCAGGGTGACCACGGCCCTGTTGCCTATCGCAATGTTTTCTTGAAACGTTTACCACCGCTCCGTTCCTGACTTTCACAAAAATAGGTCTCCCATGCGGACTACCCATTTTTGAACTCCTAACCCTTCAAAAAACGTAGTCCGTAATGAAATGGAGGACGGATATACGGAAACCAACTTTATGAATCATTGATCCTAACCGAACCGCAAGGAACATTTAAAAATATGCAGAAATTTAAACTTGGTGTTATCGGCGCAGGCGGCATCGTCTGCCGATTACACCTCCCCGACCTCACAAAAGGCACCGACTTTGAAGTCAGTGTCATCAGCGGCAGACGCGAACACCGCCTCAAACACCAGTGCCAAGAATTCGATATACCCCGCTGGACACAAGATTACGATGCCATCATCGCTGACGACACATTGGACGCCATCCTCGTCGGCACACCACACCCGCTGCATGTCTCGTGGGGTGTCAAAGCACTCGAAGCCGGTAAGCACGTCCTCATGCAGAAACCGCTCTGTGGCGATATGAACGAAGCCAACCAATTCGTCGCAGCAGCCGAAGCGAGTGGTAAAACAGTCATGTGCCTCCCACACTTCAACGCCGCTATCTATAAAATCCGCCAACTCATCGCGGAAGAGGCAATCGGACGCGTGTCCGGCGCAAGGATGCGGAGCAGCCACGGCGGCCCAGAAATCTATTACGCCGAGATCCGAGACATATTCGGCGAAACAGGAGACGACCTCTGGTTCTTCGATGCCAAACAGGCAAGCGTCGGCGCACTTTTCGATATGGGCGTTTACGCCGTCTCCGGCCTCGTCGCAATGCTCGGCACCTTCAAACGCGTGACCGGTTTCGTTTCGACTTTCGATAAACCCACAGAATTAGAAGATGTCGCCACACTTGTACTTGAGATGCAATCAGGCGGAATTGTCACCGCAGAGACAAGTTGGTGTGACCCAGCACGCACAGGTGAAGCAAGCGTCCACGGAACAGCAGGCAAATTCACAATGCCCGGAAAAGATGGCGCAACACTCAGCCAATGGACTCCTACATCTTACACACGTGAACACGCACCTGTTGATGTGAAAACAATCGACTGCTCAGATGCTGCACCGAGCGGAATGCACGCACACTTCGCCGAGCATATCCGGGCAGGAACACAACCACCGCTCTCTAACGTATATACGGCGCGGCACGCCACAGAAATCCTACTCGCAGGACTTAAATCCTCCGAAACAGGTCGCGCGATTGAATTAACAACAGAAGCGGGTCAGTAGTATTGGGAAAACCGAAGAAATTACCGTAATCCGTAAAAAATGCAGGCGGGGTTTGCAACCCCGCCTGACACATCAAATACCTATAGAATTGCGTAAGTCCTATTTAATCTAAATTGGCGTGCAATTCATACCAGTCATCAAGATTGTTAAGATTAACTGCGTCCAAGATAGAGCCGTCGTCCTCAATACCACTGGCACCCAGGATACCTCCGCGGGTATCGTCGTCGTGATTGTAACCTGTGATTGCAGCGTTCAATTCATCGACTGCCGCTTGGTCAAAACTCCCGTTTTCCGAAACCCACGCTTCAAACTGTGGATAAGTCGGCAAATCGTCGCCAATGTATGCCAGCGTAGCGTCCTTATCCAGTCCGAGTCCATCCAATACCATCTGATCGAAGCCTGCACCGCATGCCGGATAATCTGCATGGAGTACACCTTTAGCATCCATCAGCACTTTCGACCAGAATCGTGGAAGATGCAACACCCCAAGCGGGCCTGCAACTCCGGAACTAATTGTCGGAATCATTGCTGTTTTCCTTCTTCTGAACATTCTGTTTTCCCTCCCTTACTTTGAACATTGCGTAATAGGTCGGTATCATCAATATAACAGACATCATTGCCTGTTTACATAGATTGTTAGTCAAAACTTGTGTTCAGCAATAATAAAGATTTAATAGGTGAATAGCCTCGGCATAACAGAAACCATCGTATATTATGCCATATTCTCCACCATTATAGCAGAAGAAAGAAAAAAGTAAAACAAAATTGAACGCAATTATAAATTACCTAACAGTATCAGGTTTAACCACCTTAAACTTGCGTTCACCGGGTCTAACGTAACCGAGCCGTTTCTTCGCAAGCCGTTCCTTCGTTAGTTCGTCATTTTTCAGCATTTCGACGCGTTGTTTAAGCCGATCGCGCTCAGCCTCCAACTCCTGTATCTCTCCACGATAGGCATCCTCAGCCTGCTGCGCCTGTTGCCAGTCGTCGTAACCTTTCATGAATTGCCTGACACTCACCAAAAGTAAACCGAGCGCAATCAGGAATAGGATAGGGCGAAAAACACGCATAAAATATACCTCTGAAAAGCGGGGTTTCGGACAACACAGCGACTGTCCTATACAAATGTTCTAACTTAACGGAGAGCTGCCAAATTGTAGAAAACCCGCTCCGCAGCAAAAATAGCACTATCTCCGAGTTCCTCCTCAATACGGAGGAGCTGATTATATTTGCAAACACGATCCGTTCGGGAAAGTGACCCCGTCTTTATCTGTCCGGCGTTCGTTCCAACAACCAAATCAGAAATCGTCGTATCCTCTGTTTCACCGGACCGATGTGAAACAACAGCCGTGTAGTTGAAACGCCGGGCAAGCTCAATAGCATCAAGCGTCTCTGTCAAGGTGCCAATCTGATTAACCTTGATCAAAATAGAATTGCCAATGTGTTCCTCAATACCGCGTTCCAAACGGGTGGTGTTCGTAACAAAAAGGTCGTCACCGACAAGTTGAACCTTATCACCGATCGCTTCGGTCAACTGTTTCCAACCTTTCCAATCGTTCTCATCCATACCGTCTTCAATTGATACAATCGGATATTTCTCACAGAGTCCTATATAAAAGGCAACCATCTCTTCAGAAGATTTCATCGGTTGTGCTTCCGCTTTTAACTCGTAGGTACCAGTATCACGGTTGTAAAATTCACTTGAAGCGGCATCCAATGCCAGTAGCACATCATCACCGGGAACATACCCTGCACGCTCAACGGCTTCAATGATCACCGCGATTGCCTCTTCGTTAGAACCGAGATCCGGTGCGAACCCGCCTTCGTCGCCGACAGCTGTGTTACAATTCCTTGCCTGTAAAACCGCTTTAAGTTTGTGAAAAATCTCGGCACCCATACGGAGTGCCTCAGCAAAATTCTCCGCGCCCGCCGGCATAATCATAAATTCTTGGATGTCAACGTTGTTGTCAGCGTGAGAACCACCGTTTAGGATATTCATCATCGGTAACGGGAGTTCTTTCGCATTCGCACCACCGATATAGCGATAGAGCGGCAATCCCGCCTCATCCGCAGCTGCTTTAGCAACAGCCAAAGAAACGCCTAAAATCGCGTTCGCACCGAGCTTACTTTTGTTTTCTGTCCCATCAAGTTCACACATAGCAGCGTCAATATCGCTCTGGGCAAAGACATCTTCGCCTGCAAGCGCAGCAGCGATGACAGTATTGACATTTTTAACCGCTTTCCGAACACCTTTTCCCAAATAACGGTCGGCATCCTTATCACGCAGTTCAACCGCTTCGTGTTCACCTGTAGAGGCACCAGAAGGGACAGCCGCGCGTCCAAAGGCACCCGATGCTAAATTAACGTCAACCTCGACCGTCGGGTTACCGCGCGAGTCTAATATCTCGCGCCCATGAATATGGATAATTTCTGACAAAACATTTCTCCTTTTGAAGTAGGACTTACGCATGATGCTCTTTTGTACCACAATCTGTTAGATTGTGACGCAAAAACGCCGTGTTTCCAGAAAACTTTCTTCTAACAGAACAGTCTACAGTCAAAATTGCGTAAGTCCTGTGAAGGTAAAGTTGGTTTCAGGGTCTAAATTTCACTGCGTCTAACACAATCAGACCGCTCTTAACTGACAACTAACGACTGATAACTGACACGCTATTCTTCAATAACCACACCCGCAAGTAAATACGCGGATGCAAAAAAAACTAAACTACATCCGATAAGCAAATTCAGCCAAAACCAGTTATCCACTACCCCCGTCACCAAAAGCGAAACGGTGCATTTCGCACCACCAATAATAATTGGAACGACAACGGGAAGTAGAACAACGGAGAGCAGGCTTTCGCCGCCGCTTGTGCTTGTAGACATCCCAGCCAACAACACACCGACAGCACAAAATCCAAGCGTACCGATACTTAGTACGCCGAGCAGTTTCAGTAATACACCCACCGGCACCACATTAAGCAGATCCAAAAATTGAAGCGCAATGGGCGTAATAACAATTTCCAACAGAAATAGGGACACAACATTGCTAACAACTTTAGAAAGATAGAGATTACTCGCGTCAACACCGGTCAGCCGAATGCCGTGCAAAGCACTATCGGAACGTTCCACGACGAATGAACGATTCAAGATGATAATTCCTGCAAAAACAAATGCCGTCCAGAGCACACTCGCAGCCAATTTGCCGCGTTCCGCTCTCTCCGGAAAAATCGGACCAAACGCAAAAGCAAAAATGAGGACAACCAACACACTGAAAACGAAAATGAGAACCAGCGTCTCTTTTGAACGGAATTGAAGTTCGAGGTCCTTGCGAACCAGTGTGCCAATTTGACGAAGTGCCTGCATGTTTGTCTCAATTTCTACCAGAATACCTGTTAGTCATCTGTCCACAGAAACCTTTCTGATGAAGGAAAACGGAGCGAAAACCCTATCATCAAAGCGCGAGCCGCGCCTCATACATAAGCAGTAAGGTCTCCGCAGTAATCTCGTCTTTCTGGGCAACCTCTTCCAATTTCCCATCTATCATAAAGAAAAAACGTGTTCCGATGAGATAGCCTAACTCCGTATTGTGTGTCGTGATGACAATGCCTTTGCCGTTTTGTTGTTCCCCCGCAACACGCCGTAAAACAAACTGCTTCGCAGAAGCATCTAATCCAGAGAAAGGTTCGTCGAATAATAACACTGAAGGATGATGAAGAAGGGCTCTGGCAATCATAAAACGCTGCGTCATGCCACGTGAAAAGATGTGCAGAGGTTCGTGGGCAAACCGTTGCAAACCGACTTCAGCAAGGAGTGTTGTCGCGCGATCTTCTAACTGCTTAACGCCGTACATCTGTCCAAAAAACTTCAGATTCTCATAAGGCGTAAACGCCGGATAAGCAAGCATCTCATGGATAACGACCCCCAAGGCACTACGCACATCTAAGAAATCCGAAATCGCATCTGTCCCTTCAATCTCAAGACCCCCAGATGTCGGTTTCAGGAGCGTCGCAAGAATTTTGATGAGCGTCGTTTTACCAGCACCGTTCGGACCGAAAATTGTAACCACTTCACCGGGGTGAACCGAAAACGTGGCATCTTTGACAATCGCGCGGTGTCCGAATTCCTTGGTGAGGTGCGAAGCACGAAGACGCATGGGGTGAACGATTTCCTAACCAATAATGAAAGGTGAAGAAGGGAAGGGCTTGAATGGAAGGGTGGGAAGATGGAAGAAGCGTTGCACGCAACCTTCCAGTCTTCCAGTCTTCCAATTTTTCATTTTTTTACGAGAGCTTACATCATCCTCTGGATGATCGCATCGCCTTGTTCTTGACTGATGCCAAGCGGTTGATGTGCTATAGGACCGTTTTCCAAAACAGGTTCCATATCATTCAGTGATTGCCGGCTCGTATCGTGGTAGAACAACCCAAGCTGCGTTTCATGACCCGTCTTGACCGCTGCGGCAAGTGCAGCGGCTCTGTCACTTGTGTCATGATTTTCAAGAAACTGAACCCGCTCTTTCCAATAGTCGAAAATCTCCATCTTCTCTTTCTTCCAGGTCACACAAGGACTGATAACGTCAATGAACGCAAAACCTTTGTGCTGCATTCCGTTATACATCAATTCCGCGAGTTGTTTTCCTTCAGAACTAAATGCTCTCGCGACATAAGTCGCACCTGAAACAATCGCCATCGCTACCGGATTCAGAGGGGTCTCTAAATTACCGAACGGCGTACTTTTCGTCTGTTCTCCTACTATAGTCGTTGGTGAGGCTTGTCCGACTGTCAAGCCATACGTCTCGTTATTCATGACGATGTAGAGGAGATCAATATTTTTTCGCATCGTATGAATAAAATGATTTCCGCCGATACCGTAACCATCACCATCGCCACCCGTGACGACAACATTCAACTCGTGATTGGCAAATTTAGCACCCGTTGCAACCGCCAAAGCGCGACCGTGCAGCGTATGCATCCCATAAGTTCTGACATAACCAGGAAGATTAGAGGAACAACCGATCCCACTTACAGTCAGATGATCATGGTTGCCACGACCGAGTTTCGCATAAGCGTTTTGTAGCGCATTCAGCACACTAAAATCACCACAACCCGGACACCAATCGGGATTAACATCACCTTTAAAATCTCGCGCTGTCGGCGCACCTTGAATAGGTCTTTCTCTTCTCTCTCTTCTCTCTCTTCTTGCCATCTGATTCAGCCTCCTTTGTTAAACAACAATCTCTTGGTAGGGGACATAAAGATCCGTTTTACTGTTCAAAAGTTCACGGACACCATCAGCAACGTGGTGCGGCATAAACGGTTCACCGTCGTATTTGCGAATGTGTCCGTCCGCCTTAAAGCCGGTCTCGCCCCGTAAGAACCGAGCGAATTGACCCGTATAGTTACACTCAACGATAATGGCGTGGGCAGATTTTGAAAGCACTTCGTTGACAGCATCTTCATCCAACGGATAGAGCCACTTGAAGTGGATATGGTTGGTGGAAATGCCTGCTTCGGTCAACTGCTGCACCGCTTCACTAATCACACCATGTGTGGACCCCCAGCCAATCAACGTAACTTCTGCATCTTCTGGTCCCTCAAGCGTCGGGGGCGGGAGGCGTTCAGCGATGCCTTCCATTTTCCGCTGCCGTTTCTCCATAATATCACGACGTTTGTGCGGATTCGTGAACTCATCACTAATCAGACCCCCATCTTCATCGTGATCGTCAGTAGCAACAACGTGCACGTGACCAGGCGTGCCAGGAATAGCACGGGGCGAAATCCCGCTGTCTGTGATTTGGTAACGCAGATATTCACCATCTATCTGTCCAGGTTCGCTGATTAATTCACCACGGTCAATTTCCGGCCGCCAGTTGATAGAATCCGGCACGAATGTCGTGTGACCTTCCGCCAACGACAAATCCGTGAGTACCATGCCGGGGCATTGAAACTTGTCAACGAGGTTAAAAATTTCAGGTATCGTATTAAATCCGTCCATAATACTGGTAGGTGAAACAACAATTTTCGGAAAATCACCTTGGCTCGCACCGAGAACTTGCCATAAATCGCCCTGCTCGGTTTTCGTAGGTAAACCTGTCGAAGGACCTCCGCGTTGAACATTAACAACAACAATCGGAATTTCCATCATACCCGCACTGCCAATCGCTTCCGACATGAGTGCGAAACCGCCACCCGACGTCGCACACATCGCACGGGCACCAGCGTGTGCAGCACCGATGACCATGTTGACAACGCTAATTTCATCTTCGCATTGCCGGACGATAATACCGAGATCCCGAGCATTCGGGGCCATCCAGTGGAGAATACCTGTTGATGGACTCATCGGATAGGCAGCATAAAATTTGACACCGGCTGCCGCACCACCCATTGCCATCAAGGTATTACCGCTACCGAACGCCAATGGAGTATCCTGTTTCTCAAATTGGACATCAAACGGTGTGAAGTGTTCAGCAGCGTAATCGTAACTTGCACGCGCAGCAGCAATATTCGCATCCACTACCGCTTGACCTTTGCGTTTGAGTAGTGCCAGAACGATGATTTCTTCAAGCACGTCTAACTCTATCCCTACCAATTTCAGAGCTACACTGGACATACAGGTATTGAGCATAGTAGCTTTTCTGTCTGGATCGTTGGTAAGCTCTTTATAGGAGATAGGACACAATTGGATGTCATCTCGTTCTGGAACCTCTCTCACATGCTCCGTATTATAGATTAAAGCACCACCGGGGGCGACATGTGGCAGATGCTTCTCTACGCTATTTCGGTCAAGAGCAATAATCAGGTCTATCTTGTCACCGTGGTTCGCAATAGGTTCAGAACTGATTCGGATAGTCAGGAAGGAGTGACCGCCGCGGATGAGCGATTGATAGGCGGTGTAAGTAAAAACGTTCAGCCCATACCGGGCACAGATTTGGCTGATACTTTTGCCTGCAGTTTCGATACCTTGCCCGGGTGCCCCTCCTACAGCGATTGCAAAATCGTACTTTGCCATCTTGGCTCCCTTCTAATAATTTTTTGTATTCCATTCTGATACCGCAAATACAACACAGTTCGGTTCAAGCAATGCAGCGACATCAGATGGATGGACAAATAAGCAAATTGATTCGTTTATTAATTACATTGCGATATTTGCACCTTTTTTTTAATCTTCATAAACACACATCACATTCTACTTTTTTTAATTATACGATATTTGAGTGATTTTTTCAAGTTTTTTTAAGTCTCAACGGAAGGCATTATACAGCAGATTTTACAAACCTACACCACCTATCATTGTGTGTCTGTTGAGATGATGAGTCGCCATCTCCCACTCCGCCACAATCACCTGTCGAGGCAAGTTTCCGGGCTCCCAATGATATTCCAGCACATCGCGTCTCTGATAGTGTTGAAGCAAGGACACAAGTGATGCGGAAAAGCCTGCTGGAGAAATCAGGAAAGAATATAAAGGACACGCGATGCGGCTATATACCCACTAAGATTGGCTGAATGCTTCAAGTGCTTGTTTCGCTTCCGGAGTTCCAATTTTTTCTAATGCAAAAGCTGCACGATTCTGGACCCTTTCGGATTCATCAGCAAGCACCTTGATAAGCGCAGGGACCGCCTCCGCTGCCGCTCCCTCCATTTTGGCAAACGTGTACGCAGCATAAGAACGAACATCCTCCGACGGATCGCTCAAAGCCTCAATAAGCGCAGGCAGCGCACCAATTGCCGAAACTCCCATCAGGTTGAGCGAACGAGCCGCATATTCCCGGAACTCTTCATTGAGTTTATCGGATAATGCTTCAACCAGAGCCGGGACTGCCGGTTCACCGATACGGCTCAGCGTATCACCCAGAGCCAGCGCATGATACCGCTCAGCGATCGCCATCTCATCAATAAGGGCAGGTATGGCCGGTTCACCTATCGCAGCCAAAACATCAGCGGCTTGTTCAACCACATCCCCAAGATTATCAGCGAGTGCCTCAACGAGCTGCGGAATCGCAGGTTCACCCATCGCAACCAATTCTGCTCTCGCAGCCTCGCGGACATCGTCATCGAACTCCGCCAAATCATAGATTAAGTCGGCTATAATGCTCTCGTTGTCCATCTACTCGCCTTTCTTAACATACGCCAACATTGTGATCAGACGGTCTGTCTGCTCGGGACGCAAGTACTTGTAAAACCATTCCGAAAACTCGCGCTCGGCTCTGGTCAGCTCTGCCGTCAGTGCCGGGACAGTGGATTCGCCGATCTCTGCCAAGACCTCCGAAGCGTTATTCGCCATCTGTTCCATATAAACTGGAATCGCAGACTCCTCTATATGAGTGTAGAACTCAGCACCATACCCGGATATATGCCAACACTCTTGGGTAAGGACATCGATGAGTTGTGGAATCGCAGGTTCACCTATCGCAATCAATTCTGCCTTCGCTGTGTCCCGAACGTTTTCGTCAACATGACCTAACATAACTATCAAATCAGCGATGCGGTGTTTGCTATGCATTGTTTCCCCTTTTCTGTTGTTCTAAGAGTGCGGTGAGGCGGTCTGTCTGTTCTCCGCGCAACCGTTTATAAACGCGCGCCGAGATCTCCTGCCTCTCGTACTTATCATCAAGATGCGTAATAAATTCAAGCCTCGCAACACGGGCATGCTCAAGGTCGTCCGGATCCAGTTTACGAAGCCAGCCCGCATCTCGTAATATTGAAGTATCAGAAGTATCATCGGTATCAGATGCCGTGCTATTGTTCGCCGCACGGAGTTTGAAAAGTGCAGCGACAAAAAATCCGCCAGTCAATGCCGCCGCAACAGCAATAAGAATCAACTGTCCGAGATTAGAGCTCTGACCGGGAACAGCACCACCGGTCGCCCCCATGTTGACCTTAAGTGCTAAATCAATCGTCGTACCCGCCTCAAAAACTTGATCCGGCGCACTCTGATAAATAAGATAAATATTGTTATGAATTTGTTCGCGTCTCGGCGCACCGAAAAATTTTGCATTCGGTACCAAACCGATACCATCAGGAATAAAAAACATGAATTGCGCCGTATCAAAATCCAAACGGCGGGATAAATTCAACCCATCTCTCTCAACGTGAAAAATATAAGTATAACCTAACTGCAACTCCCCAGGCGGTAGCGGCGTTTTCAGAACCACCTCATCGGTGCCAGGACGCATCGTGAAGGCAGTCGATGAACGGGATTCAAACCCTTCCGTACCTTTCGGAAGCGTCAGATACAACCCGACCTTCTGCGCGCCGCGCTCTATTTGGAAAGGCAGATCACTACGGTTCTCAACGCCGACGGCCTCAATAATTGTAACAGCACCGTCCGGGGCATGTCCTTCAGGCGGCGGTCCAATGATAAAGGAATGCGTTTTAATCCGGACTTCGGTCTTGTCATTCGTAAATGCACCGATGTTGAAATCAATCGTTATATCCGGCGCCCAAGTCGACAAAACCACATCCGCCTCACTATAATCTGTGTCTTCATAAACAGTTGAAACGGTGTAATGAACCGTTGGATCAAGCGGTAGACCTGCAAAACGGTAATTACCATCTTCATCCGTCAACGCCTGCTCAGTTTCAGTTCCCTCAGTCCTATGAATCGTCAGCGTCACTGAATGTGAGACAAGTGGCTTCTCAAGCTTTCTGTCAACAACTGTACCTACGATATTGCCAGATTTCGTCGTTTGGGCAGGAGAGGTCGGAAGCCAGAAAAAAATCAGGACAACTCCCAACAAACTGCACATACACCATTCGGTGAGATCGCAATATTGTGAGTTGCCCCTCAAAATACTGAATGAAAATTTGCTCGTATGCATGTTATGTTCCACGTTGTTGCTGTTTAAATCGCTCAATCTCTGCTTCTACATCAGATTGCGATTCACTTTCAAGCTGCACTATGATTTGTGCCGTCTCTTGTAAAAGTTCCTCGCGCAATTCTTGATAATCGGCTTCTGAGAGTTTCCCCGTTTCGTAATCTTCGTCGAGGTCCGCCAATGCGGCGTAGCTGCGCTCGCGTTCTTGAGAGAGTGTTCGCTGTCGTTCCAAAATAATATCTTCTGAAGTCGCCACAGGTTGCACACCCGTTTTTGAAAAAATTGGGATACCCAGATAGACAAGGAGAGCAACGCCAAGAATTATCATCCATAAAAGCACAAGAAAAGACATATTGAACACACTACCTTGTGAAGCACAGACACAAAATCTATTCCGCACGAAAAATTTGATGTGCTTAGTTTCCTCGTTTGTATCTTTCGAGTTCAGCCTCAACCTGTTTCACAGCAGCATCAGAAACCTGTGACTCCGATTTATCGGACGCGTCCGATGTTATTGACGCTCCCTGCACTGAACGGGTTGACCTCCGAAGCACGACGAAAACGACACCACCGATGAGGACAAGTATAACCGCAGGCATAACATAAGCGAGTACGTTAATACCCTCCGCTGGCATAACCGCATAAAACTGGGGACCATATTGTTCAAGATACGCTGCGCGAATTTCATCAACACTTTTACCTTTAGTAAGTTCATCTTTAAAGGAGGCTTCAATCGCGAGTGCCGTGCCGCACACACAAACTTTGATGGTCTCCCGCGTACAGCCACAGTGACAGTAGACCGTCGTTAGCAACTCCTCCAAATTGGACGCAAATGCAGGATCTTCTACGGTCTTCAGACCCGTTTCTGTCTCCGCGTGTCCAGTAATCATAAAACTACACACAACGAAAATCAGAATAAACCGAACCAGATTATGGACAACAAATTTGTCGGACAAGGCACTGTGCAAAAATCTTTGCGTCTTCATAGTCCCAATCCTCACTTATTAAGCCTCTCGGCTCCGGTCAGATTTCTCGGCTATCGCAACAATTCCGCCCAACACCATCACAGCAATACCGAGCCAGACAACACCGACGAGAGGGTTGTGGTACACTTGCACGTTTGCTAATCCTCCAGTCATGATGTCTGGTGGCACATTCCCCAAAGCAATATATAGGTCGTTCATACCAAAATGTCGGATCGCTGATTCTTTCGTCTCCGGTTCACCTTGTCCAGTTTTATGGTAGAGATGGAGTGCTGGCTCCATTGTCCCTATATGCTTACCATCCTTTTTAACATCAAATATAACACCCGTCCGACGATAGTTCGCGTACTCTTTTTTAAACGAGTCTTTCATTGTGAGTTCAAACCTACCGACCTGCATCGATTGACCAATGGCTAACGGTTCAGACTCAAGTAGAAAGTAACCTTTCGACCCCATAATCCCTATATAGAGGATAACGATACCGATATGGATAATGTAGCCACCATACCTCCGTTTATTCCGCTGAATAAGCAGGTTCAACCCATTGAGGAAAGAGGTCTCCTGCCGTTTGGCGCGGAGTTTCGCACCTCGATAAAATTCCGCAAAGATCGCTACACACACAAAAACGGCTGCAAAACTACACAGCACCGAGTACAACGGAAAAGTATATCCTTTTAAAGCCAGAAACCCCCATGTCAAAGCCCCCCCAACTAAACCGATCAAAAGCGGAAACACAAACAGGCGTCTGAAATTATTCGCCGTAATCTTCTTCCATGAGATAATTGGACCAGCACCCGTCAAGAACAGAAGTAGCAATCCTGGAATAATAACAACTTTATTGAAAAAGGATTCAGGAACAGAGGATTTTTCGCCGTTAATCGCCTCAGAGATAACCGGCCACAACGTACCCCAGAGTATAATCAGAGTTAAACCTACAAGGAGCCAATTGTTCAGCACAAACGCACTCTCACGCGAGAGAAGCGATTCAAGACGATTCGCACTCTTAAGACGTTTCCAACGATAAATAATAAGTCCAATAACGCCGGCAGTTGAAGTTAAAATGAAACCGAGGAAATACGCACCAATATCAGATTGCGCGAAGGCATGCACCGATGTGATAATACCGCTACGCGTAATAAAAGTCCCCAATAACGTGAATTGGAACGCAAGCGTAATCAGGAGGATGTTCCACAATTTAAGCATGTTCCGCTTCTCTTGGATCATCACGGAGTGTAAATATGCAGTACCCAAGAGCCACGGCATAAATGATGCGTTCTCAACAGGGTCCCATGCCCAGTAGCCACCCCAGCCAAGTTCTTTATATGCCCAATTACCGCCAAGCGCGATACCGAGCGTCAAGATAATCCAAGAGAAAAGCGTCCACCGCCGGGTACGCAGTATCCAATCACTTCCCACTCTACCCGATGTAAGCGCGCCAACTGCAAACGCAAACGGCACCGTCAGAGCTATCCATCCGACATATAAGGTTGGGGGATGAATCGCCATCAGCGGGGTCTGGAGAAGTGGGTTCATTCCTTGTCCGTCAGCTGCTACCTGTCCATTCGGAAACCGAGCAAGCGGGTTATAAATCCCTTCGATTAAACCTGTGACAAGAATCGTAAAGAAAAGCTGGACAACAACGATTGGAATCAGCGCATGGTCTGCTAACGTATCGTGTGCATCCTCGTTGCGCTGACGGCTCTGCCAGACAACAACAGCACCTACAACCGTAAGAATCCAGAGCCAGAAAAGGAGGGAGCCGGACATCCGTCCCCAGAGTGCAGTGATTTTATAAAATAACGGCTGCGCTGCGCTTGATACTTCAACAACATAGCGCATTGAGAAGTCATCCGTCAAAAAACCGTAGATTAACGCACCCGTCGAAATACTGATAAGAATGAAGGTCGCAATAACAGCGTTCCGACCGCTCTGGATAGCATGCGGATTTCGCGTCCGTAACCCGACGCTCAGAAACGCGATCGCCCACAAACACGAAAGCACAGAAAGGAATATAGCGGCTTGTCCGATTTCCGCAGTCATGCGTTTATGTGTCTCCTAAATAAAGTATTGTTGAAAGAAAATAGTACCAAGCACTCTGTCTTTCTCACTCTGAAGAATTGTAAGAAGTTTCATCTGTAGGCACAGCACTTTCTGCACCATCGTATTTCGAGGCACACTTCGTCATGAGTTTCGTCGCCACAACAAGGTTCTGCGATGCATCATACTCACCTTCGACGAAAACGCTACCACCATCCGTAAAGTTATCCGGTTTAAGTTGATCCTTATAGATTACATTGACCGTTGCATCGGTCTCCCGGTCCCGGATAGCGAAAGTCAGCACAAAATTAGCAGCATCCCATTTAGAACTGCCCTCTGCAATGAGCCCATCAACTTGGACCTGTTGCTTATCTGCGCTGCTGCCATCTGCCACAAGCAAGGCTGGCGTAAAATACCGCATACTTGTACTTCTCGTCATAGCGACCACCAAAAAAACCATACCCCCCAGCAACATGACACTCGCAGCGACGATTTTGAACCTGTTCTGTTTTTTCACCTGCACACCCTCCATTTAAACGCGAATCCGTAGACTGATTTTCCGACCGTACCGGCGGACTGAATTCTTCTATTTAAAATAATACTTGATTTTACTTGCAAAATCAAGTTAAAATAGCAGTAAATGAAAATCTTACGGAATTTTATAATCCAACGCGCCTTGCAAAATCCGTAACAAGATCACAAACAAGAGGAAAGAGTTGTGAAACTGAATTGGCAACACCATCCATGGGCAGGTGTATTTCCGGCAACGCTCTGCCCGTTTCATGAAGATGAATCCATTGACGAAGCCGGATTGCGCGAGTACATGCAGGAACTCGCAAGGGTTCCAGGCATAAAAGGGGTTGTCTGTAACGGACACACCGGTGAAATCATGTCACTCCGCCTCCATGAAAGACAACACGTAACGCGGATGACCGCCGAAGCAGTTGCGGACCGAGTCAAAGTCGTCTCAGGGGTGAGTGCAGAAGGCAGCCTTCCAGCAATTGACGACGCACTCGCAGCGAAAGAAGCCGGCGCAGATGCCATTCTGTTGATGCCCGCACATCATTGGTTACGCTTCGGGAGAACACCGGAAACCGCAGTCGGTTTCTTTCAAGATGTCGCCGAAGGCGCGGATATACCGATCATCGTACACCAATATCCCGCATGGACAAAAGCAGGCTACAGCCTCGAAGAGATGTTGGAGATGGTCAAAATCCCACAAGTCGTTTGTATCAAAATGGGCACCCGCGATATGGCACGCTGGCGATGGGATTACGAACAACTCAAAGCAGCCGCACCGGAGGTCCCAGTCTTGACCTGCCACGATGAATATCTGCTCGCTTCGCTCCTCGAAGGCAGTGACGGCGCACTCATCGGATTCGCTGGATTTGTACCTGAACTTATGGTGGATGTCGTCCACGCCGCACTCAATAATGATCTCATCGGCGCACGGAAAGCACGCAGTCAAGTAGACGCACTCGCACGGATTGTTTACAACTTCGGTGAACCGAGCAGCGACGCACACCAGCGAATGAAATGTGCACGCTGGCTAATGGGCAGATTCCCGTCAATGACAATGCGCCGACCGCTCCGTCAACTCTCGAAAACCGAAATAGACAAAATTCGAGCAAATCTTGAAGCAACCGGCTACCAATGCGTTCACTAATGCTTCATCTACTTTGAAGACAAACGGACGTTAACCGTAAGCTGTTTTGCTCGGATGTTCTTCACGGTCAACTCACCCGATAACTGAAGTTGGAGGGACGAAATGTCACGTCTAAAATATGCTTTGATCGGCCACGGCAGACGCGGTGCAGCGCACCTGTCAACAGCCGCAACATTAAAGGACGCTTTTGAGGTCGTCGCCGTGTGTGACGCACACCCAGAATCCGCAGAGGCAGGCGCAGCGAAACTCGGTGTTAAAGCCTACACCGATGTCCGAAAAATGGTTGATGAAATCGCACCCGATGTCTGTGATGTCGTCGTACCTGTCCAACTACATCACATCGTCTCGTGCTACCTCTCCCGACGCGGTATACCACACAACGTGGAGACAGGACTTGCACCGACGCTCGGTCTAATGGATATGATGATCGCCGATGCCACCGAAAACAGTGTGAAACTCCAGACATCCGAGAACTTCCCGTTTGTCCCTGTCGAACAGTTCGTCTGTAAACTCATTCAAGAAGGGGTCATTGGGAACGTCCACAAGTGTTATCGGCTCTTTTCGACAACCGGCTACCACGGACTCGCCGCGATACGGTGCCGGATGGATGCCAATCCGAGAGCTGTCAGTAGTGTCGGACATACAATGCCCGTTACGCCCTACGTTGACCGAGCAAAGCGAGATTTCAATCGCGAAAACCTCGAATTTTATGCCGTAGATTTTGACAACGGCGGACTCGGCATCGCCATGGTCGGGAACAAAAACGGCTGTCTCGGACGGAACAAACTCGTCGGTTTTGAGACCTGCGGTGAGCGCGGCACAATCATCACTAACGGAAATCAGAGTGCCACCGGCGGTGAGACAGTCAACGTTTGCACAGATGAAGACCTACTAAACGGCGGAAAAGCACAGACTTATGAATTCCAAAGAGAATACAGTGAAAATGGTATACTACGACGGATATTTGTCGAACTCCCAGCATCGTTAGGCGGGACCGTTGAATGGATAAATCCCTATCACGGAACGACAATAGCAGAAAGCGGTATCTCTTTGGCAACAATGCTTGACGGTATCGCACGCGCCGTACGAGAGGATACAAAACCGTTATGGACAGGAGAGATGGGCAGAGCCGATCAGGAAATGGTGATCGCCGCACATCGATCCATCCAGGTGAACCGACAACCCGTTGAACTCCCTCTTGAAGCTGACCCCGCTGAAGAGGAGGCGTTCGACCGAAACTTTGAAGCACAGTTTGGTGTACATCCACGCGATGACATCGAAAAAGCACTGCAAGTTAATTTTAAAGCACGCTAAATTTCACGAACTGTTCAACAACAGTTCTGTTCAAATCTATAAAAAACAAGACTTACGCAACCCCTTTGCAAGCGGGGTTATAAGCCTCGCCTACGAAAATAATACGTAAGTCTTATAGGATAGAGGTAGAAATGAAAGAAGTTAAAATAGGGTTCATCGGTGCTGGTGGTAATGCAAGTGGGCACATGAACCAATTAGCCGGAATTGAAGGTGCCCGCATCGTCGGTATATGCGACATTGATCCAGCGCGCGCACAAAACGCAGCGGAACGACATAACGCGGACCCCTACACTGCTCACCAAGACCTGCTCGAACGCGACGATTTAGATGCAATCTACCTGAGTCTGCCAGTTTTTGTACACGGGCAACCCGAACTTGACGTTATCGCACGCGGCTTACCGTTCCTCGTTGAAAAACCGGTCGCTATCAATATGGATATCGCGCATGAAATCGAAGCAGCTGTCAAAAAAGCGGGGCTGATAACCTGTGTCGGTTACCAACTTCGCTATCTCGGTTCAACTCGGATCACACAAGAAATCCTGAAGGACAAGACAATTAACATGGTCGTCGGCAAATATTGGTGCGGCACCGGGATCGGTAGCCCAGACGGTTGGCTACGACAAATGAACAAATCTGGCGGTCAGTTGGTCGAACAAGCGACACACACAATCGATATGATGCGTAATCTCGTCGGCGAAGTGGAAGCGGTTTACGCCATGCAGGCGAATCGCGTGTTGAAAGAGATCGATTGCCCAGACAGCAACAGCGTTAGCCTCCAATTCAGCAATGGTGCCGTCGGTTCACTCACAGCAGCCTGGGCATACGCAGGCGACTGGTCAAACGCCAACATCTTGGATATCCTCTATGAAAAAGAACTCTTGAACTGGAATCCATCAAAAGTCTCGGTACATGAAAATGGCGAATGGGTGGACAAAACAGAACCCGGACCAACGATTGACCAAGTCTTTGTAGACGCAGTCCGTAGCGGTGATGGTTCTCAGATTTTGAGTCCATACACCGATGCCGTCAAAACGCTCGCAATATCGCTCGCAGCAAACCTCTCCGCACAAGAAAACAGACCCGTAGAGATCGCCTCATTATAATGCACAAATACCGAAAATAGGTGCTGAATTTGACGCGAAAAACGATGACACAATAACGGAAGGCGTATAAGAAAGTCTTATGGCGAAAAAACACCGAGTGGCAATTGTCGGGTGCGGCGGCATCTCTCACGCACACGGCAACGCATGGCGTAATCTGCCAGAGATTGAAATCGTTGGCGCATGCGACGAGAAATTTGAATCGCTCGCTCGCTTTGCCACCGAATTCAACGTTGAAAACACTTACAACGACCTCCGACAGATGCTCGAAAAACAGCAGCCCGATGTCTTAGTGGTCGCGACATGGCCCGCAAGCCATCTCAAAAATGTGTTGGAGGCAGTACGTTGTGCGGTCAAAGCCGTACTCGTTGAGAAACCGATCGCTGTCACATCCACGCAGCTCGAACAGATGATCCAAGTTACAGAACGCGCCAATATCTTATTGATGGAAGGGTTCATGTACCGACATCACCCGTTGACACTCGCCGTGAAACAGAAAGTTGAAGAAGGTGCAATTGGAGAGGTCCGCTACGCACGATCCACCTTCTCAACAGGACTTACCGATAGAACGAATTGGCGATTAAGAGGCGACCTCGGCGGCGGTGCCATCATGGATTTAGGATGCTACTGCATCAACATCATCCGTTATCTCATCGGTCGAGAACCGCAATCCGTTTGGGCAACTGGTAAATTTGAAGCGATCAATAACGTCTGGGAAACCCTCATCGGAACCTTAGATTTTGGGGACGGTGTTACCGGACAATTCGACTGTAGTTTCGGGTGGACCTGGCGCGAATCTTATGAAATCACAGGCATAGAGGGGACGCTCTCTGTTCAAAGTGCTTGGGGGAATGCTGAAGGCGAGGCACACTTTACTCTGAACGGCGAAACCGTTACAGTGAACGGTGTGAACCCCTTTGCCGCTGAAATTTTGAACTTATGTCACGCAATGGAAACAGGCGAACCGACCCGTCTACCACTAACAGACGCACTCGGAAATATGCGCGCCATTGACGCATTACACGAATCCGCACATACCGGTCAGTATATCAAGGTCCCTGTGCAAAATTAACAGGAAACCTGCGCGGAACGTAGTGGAGCGCAGCCCAAATGATCGTTGGTTAGCACTCGGTAAAAGCGTGTTGTGTCCGTCTTGAAGCGTTAAGAAACCTACGTGATTTTAAGAAGAACCTCAGAATTAACAGGAAACCTGCGCGGAACGTAGTGGAGCGCAGCCCAGGAGGCAAAAAATTAAAAAATGTTTGAAAAAATAATGAAGTACCCCATTGACGTTTTTCGAGAAGGAAATTTCTCGTTTGGGGTACCGCTGCCAGGGCTCCTAATCGCCGTTCTGCTCGTCGCACTTATCGCCACAACGATATGGTCATATCGCACCACACACGGACGCACCCAACGCGGATTCCGCGGTTTTCTCATCTTTCTCCGTGCCGTCGTTCTCTGTCTGCTCGCCTTCTGTCTACTCAAACCGTTCCTAACAATCTACCAAACAAATCCCGACGACTCCTACCTATTGGTAATGGTTGACCAGTCCAAGAGCATGCAAATCACTGACACTGCTGATTCAGAGACACGGATGCAGCGTGTCAACAACCTGCTTTTTACGCAAGGAGATGGCCTCCTCGAACAACTAAACGCCAAATTCAAAGTGCGACTCTTCGCTTTTGATACCGCAGCAAAACGCATTCCAAACGAGGCATTGACCCGCGCAGAAGGCGAAAGCACAGACATCCCACAGGCTTTGAACGAAGCACTCGACGATCTCCAAGGCATTCCACTTTCCGGTGCTGTTCTTCTGACAGATGGCGTAGACAGAAGCGGTGCCGACACGACGAAATTCGCGATGCAAATGCGAGAACGGAAACTGCCGATCCATACTGTCGGTATCGGTTCAGAAGCCGGGACACCAGACCTCGAAATCGTTAAACTTGATGTCCCACGCACCGCTGAAGAAGACTTTCCAGTTGAAATATGGGCAACCCTAAAACGGAAAGGGTTCAACGGAAAAAAGGTGAACCTCCAACTCACCAGCAACGGACGGATCCTGAAAACAGAAACCGTTAACATGGATGAAGACTCTTCCTGGATACCGCAACTCGGTGGAACAGATACAACCAATGACGTAAAAACACAGCGCGTCGCACTGAAATTCACGCCTCGTCAAGCTGGCACGCAAAAATTTGAGGTACACGCAGCGTTAGACGAAACAGAAGCAGTACCACAGAACAACACCAAGACGTTTCTCTTGAAGGTCGCACCTACCAAACGTGTGAAAATCCTGTTCGTCGATGGCAGGCCTCGTACCGAATTTGCGCAAATAAAACGCGCATTAAAAAAAGATCCCAACATCCAATTAACAGACCGAATTTTGACAAGCACCAGTAGTGAAGGACGACACTTCATGGGCACACGCACCACAACGGCACACGACTTCGGTTTTTATCCTGATGATAAAGATACACTCTTTGATTTTGATGCCATCATCTTCGGCAATGTAGATGCCTCCGAATTTACATCGACGCAACTTGAGAACACCCTCGAATTTGTACGCACCCGAGGCGGCGGATTGCTTATGTTAGGCGGTTCAAACTCGTTGGGAAATCACGAACTCGCTAAATCTTATATCAACACACCGATTGCCCAGTGCTTACCAATAGAATTGGAACTCGGCCCCCCGCCCGCACCGCTACCCGAACGACGGACCAGATTGCGCTCAGGTTCACGCACCTCTTCCCAAAACAGAGGATATAAACTGCAACTGACACCAGAGGGGAAGGTCGAAAATTTGATGGCACTCTCTGATAACCCGGTGGATAATCTGAAACGTTGGACGGACCTCGTACCGCTCATCGGTTATAGCAAAGTCAAACGCGCCAAGGCGGGGGCTCTCATTTTGGCGGAACATCCGACCGATCGGAACGAATTCGGAAATCGGATCCTCATCGCAATCCATAATTACAACGCCGGACGCGTGATGGTCTTCACACCGCACACTTCGTGGCGATGGCAAATGCTGGAACCCCTTGAAGACGATAGCCATGAACGATTCTGGAGACAAACAGCGAGATGGCTGACAACCGCACCGAAAGAACATATTCAACTCGACATCGCAAAAACAGCATACACACTGAAAGAACCCGTCGTGATTGAGGTTACTGCAACAGACGAACAGTTCCAACTGACGAACAACGCCAAAATCCGAGCCGTGGTCATTGACGAAGCAGGAAAACGCAAAGAATTAAGACTCGAGCAGGTCCTCGGTGAAGATGGACGCTACACCGCCCGTTTTATCCCGAACAGATACGGGGAATACATCGTCACCGCAACCGGGACCCTTGACGGCGAAAACCTCGGTGAACAACAGACCCTCTTCGAGGTGAAAGCATCCTATGCTGAATTCAGTAACGCCGAACTTAACGTCGCACTTCTCAAAACGCTTGCTGAAGGAAGTGGCGGGAAGTATTACGCCATGGCGGACGCAGACCAACTCGTCAACCAGATACCACTCGTCGAAAGCGCAACCTCAAAAATAACCGATGTCGATATCTGGGATATACCGCTCATCTTTGGAGCCGTCATCGCACTCCTCGGATTTGAATGGTTCCTAAGAAAACGCGGCGGATTGGTATAGCAAAAAACGCACCACAACGCATAACCTCCTAACGCTCTCTTGACAAACACAACGTTAGATGGTACAATAAACCTCACAGAGCACTCAGGAACAGAGGCACAGGGGAATGAAAACATGACCCAACAAGAACTCCACGAAGTTGCACAAGGGACTCGCGCACCAGAGCAGGCCTCCATGACGTTGGCGGAATTTCTTGAGAACGATGTAGACGGATACGAATACGTTAAAGGAAAATTAGTGCCGATGTCACCACCAACGAGAATACATAGTAAGGTTAGTGTAAAAGTCATCCGGTATTTGGATCGGCATGTGGATGAGAATCAATTAGGGGAGGTCCACGTAGAGGCAACTTTTCAGGTGGGTGAACGTGGGCTAAAACCAGACGTGGCGTTTGTTTCAACATCACGATTGGATGGAGACGAAAACAGAGGTTTTCCGATACCGCCCGATTTGGCGATTGAGGTGGTTTCACCGACAGACGTTCAATGGCGTGTTGTAGACAAAGCGTTTGTCTATCTGAACGCCGGAACTCGCCTTGTTTGGGTGCTGGATCCCCGCTCCAAAACGGTGACGGTCTATCGTTCCGAAAGAGATATGGCACTGCTTACGGGCGAAGATACACTCACAGGTGAAGATGTCGTGCCAGGGTTTACCTGTCCGGTCTCACAACTTTTCGAGTAGCTCCGTCTTTGCCATTAACTGTACGAAAATAGAACAGGAAACATTTTGAAGGATAAAGATTGGCTCTCCGATTTCATGCAGGAAGATGATACAGTGTCCGTGCTTGGGATGCTGATCCCGCGCAGAAAATATAACATATCGCTCCTGTTATACGGAATTATTTTTTGTATAGCAGCAGTAGGACTTACAACTTGGGAGTTTCTTGTGGATCAATCGAAGATCGTTGCGGTCAGGTCCACACTGTCTTCATTAGCCAGGTTTGGATTTGTTGAGGCAGTATTTTTTATGATACTCCCTCACATGAGGAGGATGATTATGTATTGGGAATTGCGAAAGAAAATGCCAGAGATCATAGAGAAAGCCGTAGCCGAAGCCGTAGCCGAAGCCGTACCCAAGGCAGTGGCAAAAACGCGACAGGAAGATCTCGAGCGCTTCAAACAGTTCTGTGAGAAGCATGGTATTACCTACACCGAAGAAGATTGGGAAAACGAAAATCTCAATAGCGAAGACGAATAACGCGCGTGTCCCAGTGAAGAGGAGAACCATGAACAATTCTTATAAAAACGTAATGTTCGTCATCGCTGACGATTGGAGCCGGATCGCAAAATGTTACGGAAATGACGTTATCCGAACACCAAACATTGATGCCTTTGCCAAACGCGGTGTCGTCTTTGATCACGCATTCTGCACAAGTCCATCCTGTGCAGTCAGCCGCGCATGCATCCTTACCGGACAACATAGCCACACACACGGACAATACGGACACTGCCACGGAATCCACGGATTTCGCACACATGAATACATGCAATCCGTACCAAAAATCCTAAAGGCAAACGGATTTGCGACAGCGTGTATCGGAAAAAAACACGTCGCACCAGACGCTGTCTATCCCTTCGATTTTGAACCGAGAGTCAACGCTCGAAGTCCCGCGGACGTGGCAACAAAGGTCACACAATTCCTCAACGAGAACGCAGACAAACCGTTCTATCTCCACATCGGCAGTACGCATCCGCACCGCGCAGGCAAAGGCTTCGGAAACGACCAGACTCCCGCTGGGATCGAACCGTCCTCTTATCCGCCCGATGAAATCATTGTACCGAATTTCCTGCCAGACGTACCAGCAGTCCGTGAAGACCTCGCAGACTATTACGAAAGCGTGTCACGCTGGGATGCCGTCGTAGGCGCAGTGTTAGAAGCACTTGACGCTTCGGGACGCGCAGACGAAACCCTCGTCTTTGTTACAACCGATCACGCCATGCCGTTCCCCGGCGCGAAGGCATCAAGTTTCGATAGCGGACACCACTGTCCACTCCTTATTTCCAGCCCGATACAACAGAAGCGCGGCTTCCACAACCAAGCACTCGTCAATTGGGTAGATTTCTGCCCGACAATGTTAGACTGGTGCGGTGTCGCGCATCCAGATGGCGATGACGCACTTCCGGGTAACTCAATTCTCTCCATTCTTGAAGACGACAGCGCACACCCCGGAAACGGCGAATGGGAAGAAACCTATTTCTCTCACTGCTTCCACGAAGTAACAAACTACTACCCGTATCGTGTCCTACGTGGCAGACGGTACAAATACGTCCGAAATCTCGCGTATCAACTCGAAACGCCCCTACCAAGCGACCTGTTCCGTTCGATTTCATGGACAGCAGTCCGGAACGACAACGTCCAGCAACTCGGTGAACGCCAGCGCACTGATTTTATACAACAGAGCCGTGAGGCACTCTTTGATATCCAGAACGATCCTGCGGAATCGCAGAACCTCATTGACGTACCAGAATTACAAGACATCGCCAACGAGATGCGCCGAAAAGTCATTGAATTCAGGCAGAAAACGAAGGATCCGTGGCTTGAACAATCCTTCCAAGAAGGCGAAACACAGGCTTTTTTTAGTTAAGAGCCAGCAGTCGCCAAATTCACGCTGTTCTCCAACAAGAGAAAAAATTAAAACAGGACCGTCTGCTTGGCAATACCAAAATAGCAGCCTGCAACAACGGCGCAGGCGGATTTAAGAAGACACGTCAAGCACCTAAATTCACGCTGTTCTCCCGCAAGGTAAATTAAAATTGAAAAACTACGATTTAGACGCGATGAACGCCCGCATCCAAGCAGATAGTGGGCTCGTCCAGCAGATACTCACAGAAACGGGAAAAGTGATCGTCGGTCAGAAAGCATTGTTAGAAGGACTGATTATCGGATTGCTTAGCAACGGCCACATCCTACTCGAAGGCGTACCCGGACTCGCAAAGACAACCGCTGTGAGTGCACTCGCGCAGACAATCGATGCTTCCTTCAACCGTCTTCAGTTTACCCCCGATCTACTCCCAGCCGACCTGATCGGGACGCTTATCTACGATCAGCAGAAGGGCGATTTTTATACCAAAACGGGACCGATTTTCGCTAACATCATCCTCGCAGACGAAATCAACCGCGCCCCCGCGAAAGTCCAAAGCGCACTCCTTGAAGCCATGCAAGAACGGCAGGTCACGATTGGCGGCACGACATACCCACTTGATGACCCCTTCCTCGTCTTGGCAACCCAAAATCCTATCGAGCACGAAGGCACCTATCCGCTACCGGAAGCACAGGTAGATAGGTTCATGCTCAAGATTAAGGTCGACTATCCCTCACATGCTGAGGAATTACAAATCCTCCGACGGATGACAACTGAAGAGATCCAGAACATCCAGCCAGTGATTTCACCCGACGATATTGTGCGGTTCCGAAAAGTCGTCCGAAACATCTATATGGCAGAACAGTTGGAGAATTATATCGTCGATTTGGTCTGTGCAACGCGCACACCGGAAGCATATCAGTTAGACGAGCTCAGCACACGCATCGAATACGGCGCATCCCCGCGGGCAACCATCTTTCTCGCCTTCGCCGCAAGGGCAAGAGCATTCCTCTCACAGCGCGGCTACGTCACACCAGAGGACATTCACGCTGTCGGTATGGACGTACTCAGGCATCGCGTCATCATCAGCTACGAAGCGGAAGCAGATGGACAAGATGTCGAAAATATCATCAAACAAGTGTTCGCAAAACTTGAGGTCCCTTAAACTTTACTCCTGTGTCTGTCCAGCAACAGCCGATGCCCGCGCACCTACGCCAAGCACCGCTAAAAAACCTTCCGAATCCGCATGATCAAAGTCACCGATCGCCTCCATGGACGCGGTCTCTTCGGAATAGAGCGAATGCTGTGCGCCACCTGCGGCGTGAAATGCGACATTGCCTTTGTAGAGTGCCACCGTAATCGTCCCACTCGCCAAATCGGTCAGCGGCTGAATCGAGGACAGTAACGCCTGCGTCGCAGCATCAAACCAGTAGCCTTGATAAATCTGTTCAGCGATTACCGGTGCCACACTATCAAAATGGCGACGCGCACGTCTGTCCAAAATCAGTTGGAGCAGATATTCGTAACACTTCCCAAGCAATTCCATTCCCGGAGATTCATAAACGCCACGACTCTTAATCCCGACAAACCGGTTCTCAACGGTGTGAATGCCGATACCGATCCCGTTCCGACCACCGATACGGTTCGCCTCCAGCAGACTCTGAAGGGCTGTAACAGGACTCCCGTTGACTTCAACCGGTGTTCCACGCGCAAAAGTAACAGTAAAATGCTCCACGTCATCAGGCGCGTCTTTCGGATGGACTCCCATACCCGGATTGATAAAACCCGCTGGCGTTTTCAGAGATTCAAGGCGTCCGGCTTCATGTGTAAGTCCCAAAAGGTTTGCATCGGTTGAGTAGGGCTTCTCATGCGTCGCAGTAACCGGTAGGTTGCGCGCTTGGCAGAAGTCTATCATCTCTTTCCTACCGCCAAACACTTTGAGAAACTCCGGATCCCGCCACGGTGCATAGACAGAGAAGTGCGGATTCAGCATATTCGTAGCCAGTTGGAAACGCACCTGGTCGTTGCCTCTACCCGTCGCACCATGCGTTAAAATAGAGATACCGCGTTTCTCCATCTCTGGTAGAAGTGCCTTCACCGTAACGTGCCGAGCGATGCCTGTCGTATTCCAATAGCCACCCTCATACATCGCTTGACACTGAATGAGTCGGATACCGTCTTCCGCAAGTGCATCCTTCGCATCTACAATAACCGCCTCTTCGGCACCGCACGCTAACATCCGTTCCTTGATTTCGGAAACGTCCCGTTCATCGGGTTGACCGAGGTCCGCCGTAAAACAGACAACATTGACCCCGTTATCAACCAACCATTTCGTAATCGTGCAGCTATCCAAGCCACCCGAAACAGCAGCACCAACCGTTTTTCCTTTTAATGCATCAATATTCAAAGTAATCTCCAAGGTATTGTGGTTAATTATGGTGGAATTATACCACTTTTTGGTGCAACTCGCAAATCAATATTGAAGTGGGTAGAACCATTCAGATTCCGATTCTTCGGTTAAATTTTCGATCCAGGCCCGGTAGAGGTGCGGTTCTTAAATCTCACGAGCAGAGGAAAAGATGTTGTTCCTAAAAGGCCAACTTATTTTTCGGTTTTACGATAAAAAACATTTTATAAGACTTATGGTACGCTTCCAGTCTTGTAGCCGTGCTTGTCGCGTGTACTGAGCATACCACTACCTATATCGCTAACACTGAATTGCCCCACAATCTTACCCACTTTGTTAAAGATAGCGATGCCCCCGCCGTATTCATCGTTACTAAGCAATACACTACTTTGCTTATCTTTACCGGAAATCAACACGCCTCCTCCAAATTCATCAGACATAATAAGGCGTAATCTTTGGCCCTCTTTACCGTAAAAATCCATGAATGCACCGTTTTTATGGTTATAAAGGGACACTGAGCCTTTATTTTCTTTATTAATAATGTTTACCACTCCGCCGTCTTCGTCGGTGCTAAGCATAGCACCGCCTTTACCATCTTCCCTCCTAACGGCCACGCTTCCACCATCGGCGATAATACGAAGTGATGCAAGATCTTTATAATTTTTACCGTGAACGGACACGTCGCCTCCATTTTCACTGATTGAAAGTCTTACTTTACCTAACAAAAGTTCTTCACTGTAAACCTCCACGCTTCCGCCTTGTTCATTTGAGCTTAAGATAACGTTGTTTAACCCATCTGCATTGACAATTTCCAATTGCCTGCATCGGATGAGGTCAACGATAGGTGCCTCTCCTTGTGCATTTGCCGTGTTTCTGTGGAGGTTTCCCAAACCGAAACTGAGAAGGGCGATAACAGCTCCAATGCCCATATACATGACTTTTTCTAAACTTTTCTTCATAGTAATCTCCTTGTTTGTAGGTTGTGTTTAGATTGTACTTCCGGATCCAGTCACGGCAAGCCCTCTATGGTTCTGCAAGGACCTATTCAATCTGCAGCAGATAACCTGATGTTCATCATTTCTCAGCGATTTTGATAACCAAATGTAAACACCTTCTAACCATTTGATGATAGTGCAGCTATCAAACCCGCCCGAAACAGCAGCACCCACCGCTTTTTCAACGGATTTTGCCTTCCGGCTTCCGCTTGGACTCTGATTTCTTTGGATGTTTTTCCCGATGGCAATCCGTACAGAGTGCCGTTAAATTTGCGATGGATTCGCTGTAAATCTCATGGTAATTCTCGTGGTGGACTTCCGTTGCGGCTGTACCACACTGTTGGCATCGGCCTCTTGCCGCTTGTAAAACCCTTTTTCGCTTTGCTTTCCACTCATCCGATTGGAGGTACTGGTGATATTCCTCTCTCATTTCTTTCTTTTTTTTCTTCGATGCCCCCCAATACTTGTGAGAACATTTTTGCGAATACTTTTGTGCCCACTCCATTTCATACCATTTTTGCCGTTTCATCTGCTTGCTTACCTCCTTTTACCTTTTTGGAAGTGTAGCACGAATTCGCAGTGGTGTCCACTAAAAAGAAAAATTTTGACAAGCATTCTCAAAAACGCTATAATTGTGAACAATGGTATCATTAAATTCACAGAGGAGGCAAGCACATGAAACCTTATGGAAACCGTCACGGAAACTCCGGGATCGCTGCCTATGAAGTAGGTGCTGATTTCATCAGACTCCGGTTCACGAGCGGCGGTGTCTATCTGTACACTTATGACAGCGCAGGCGAGGATGATATTGAGGAGATGAAAGAATTGGCGAAAGAAGGCGAGGGGTTAACAAGGTTCATCAACGACTTTCGCCCAGGCTATGCAAGAAGAGAACGTTAGCTAGTTCGTAGTAAGGTGATTTAGCGTCTGTGTCAATGCGCAATGAATCGCGCTACTACGAACCCGAGGAGATTGGAATATCTACTATTTCGATTGAAATTCTCTCACGAAATGTGTTTCGATTAACCCAAAAAGGAGATACAGGCTATGGATAGAATAACTTTTAATTCAGAGCAGTGCGGTGGACGCCCGTGCATTCGAGGGATGCGGATTCGAGTAACAGATGTTTTAGATTTGCTGGCAGCTGGGCTATCTTTTGAAGAAATTCTTGACGAAATGCCACTGTTGGAATACGAAGACATTGTCGCTTGTCTCCAATTTGCCTCACAAAAAATTAACCATCCTGTAATTGCCGCATGAAGTTTTGGATTGATGTGCAACTTTCTCCAGCACTCGCCCCTTGGCTAAAAATTTCCTTGACTTCCCTCCAAAAACTACATAGAATAAAGGCTCAATAAGACAGACCACAAGTGGAGGTATCCCATGCCCACAATCGAAAAAATTTTTGATGCTCCAGGTCCACAACCCAACGGAATGCAAGCCACCGAAGACGGACTCTGGATACTTGACCAACAGACCAACGAAGTACATCTCGTCTCCTACGACGGTGATGTGAAAAAGACGCTTGACACCGGCTCCGACAGAGGCAGCGGTATCACCGATACAGGCGACACGCTCTGGCTCGCATCGACTTACAGTTGCGAAATCTTATCCACCGACCCAGAAACCGGTGATACACTCGCCACTTTCGAGACACCCGGCGCAGGACAGACAGGCGCACACGGTTTGGAATGGCGTGATAACAAACTCTGGCTGGCAGTACCACCCTCCGCCACCATCTATCAGGTCGATGTCGAAGACGGTTTCAAAGTCATCCACACACTCCCCGCCCCAGGCGACAGACCACACGGCATCGCATGGGTCGGCGACGACCTCTGGTGTGTCGAGACCAACCATCGCGCGATCTTCCATCTCGACCCGAAAGACGGTAAACATCTCAACAAAATCGAGATACCAGAACCACATCCCGAACCACACGGAATGACCTACTGGGACGGATACTTCTGGTATTGCGACGCACACACCACAGCCGTGTGCCGCGTCCCACTATCCTAATGGAAACCATCGGCAGACTTCTAAACATGGAAAAAAATAACGCGGCGACGAATATGGCAATTGACGAGGCAATCCTGCTCGCGCAGAAGGAGCAGCCGAATCCAACGCTCCGTTTCTACGACTGGACGCAACCCGCATTCAGCTTCGGCTACTTCCAAGACATTGCCACTGAGGTTGACATAAACGCCTGCCGCGCAGACGGCATCGAACTCGTTAAACGGATGACCGGCGGCGGCACCGTCGTACACGGGTGGGAACTGACCTATACACTTATTCTCCCACGCAGTGCCGGAGAAATCAGTGTCGCCAACGCATACCAACGGATAGGACAATCGCTCACCCAAGCGTTCCAGAAACTCGGTATCCCAGCACAATGTTATGCCAGCTGTACAGACACTGCCGAAACCAACCCGAATATATGCCTGACAAATCCCGCTGAACACGATGTAATGTCGGACAATAACAGGAAATTAGCAGGTGTCTCCGTCAGGCGGAACCGACACGGGATCATGTTTCAAGGCTATATCGCCCTGGATATACCGCCACCCGAAATACTCGCACGCGTCTCAAAAGACCCAGATACCCAGCAGATGCTACACGAAAAATCGACGGCTATTAATACAGACGGTCGTTCTATAACGCGAAAAGCACTCATCCAAGCAATATCTGAAACATTCGACCTCGGAATTGCGTTTAAATCAAAAAAAATGTCGTCAACAGAGCGGAAACAGGCAGAGACGCTTGTGAAAACCAAGTATGCTACAGCAGCGTGGAATCTTGGATGAACCAAAACCGAAAATCTACCAAAACCGTTATCATTCCGCAGGGCGCGTTTATCATGGGTACCGATATCGAGCCGTTCTATGGAACCGCTCTACTTAACGCGGAACACGCCAAACTCGATGAAGCACCGATCCACATACGCTTTTTGAAGGCATATTTCATTGAACAGTATCCTGTAACAAACGCCGAGTATGCGGTCTTCGTACAGGAAACGGATTATCCACCACCACCACACTGGAAGAACAGCAACTTCGCATCTGAAAACCCAAATCTACCTGTTGTTCATGTCAGTTGGCACGACAGCAACGCTTATGCCCAATGGGCAGGCAAACGACTACCAACAGAAGCAGAATGGGAGAAAGCGTGTAGAGGTCCCGATGGACGGATTTATCCGTGGGGCAATATCTTTGTACCTGATGACCCTGAATCTACAGAAACAGTCGAGATTCTGACTGCGTACCTCACACCTGTAGGTATCCGTCCTTCGACCGCAAGTCCTTACGGTGTCGGAGAAGCTGCTGGAAACGTGTGGGAATGGACCGCAGATTGGTATCAGCCATATCCTGACCCGAAGTATAAGATAAGTAGACAGATAACTGATGAAAAACATAAAGCCTTACGGGGCGGTTCATGGTTGGAAGTGCGTGATGGCACAGCAGAGCGTTATTTCCGATGTGCCAACCGCCTACACGCACCACCAGACTATCGCACAGGAAACATCGGATTCCGCTGCGTCCGAGACGTACCACCCGGGAAAACAGAATCGGTGCATGTGCCCATAGAACCCCTTGTTGACTATGTAAAACAGAAGAAACTCGCGAACCTGCGGCTCCTCCAAAAACGGGCCCAAAAGAACAGCCTCAAAGATACATTGATCGCGAGCCTCCTCATCGGCGGCGCAACCTATTATGTTATAAGGGACCCTAATCTCGTGTTAGCCGGAACGATCGTCGGGATCATCGGTAGCGGTTTCCTCTTTAGCGCAAGCGTGAATTTTTGGCGGAGATGGCGCGCCAGACAACGAGCAAAGCAAGTAGACTCCGAAAACTTTTTGCCGCTCCTTTCTGATGACTGAATAATTACGTTAGATAGATTTTCGCATTGACGATGTTTTCAATTCAGTGTAGACTTTTCGCAAATTACAACATCTTTATCGGAGGAAACGATGAACCCGCTATGTTTAGAACACTGTTTAACCGAAACAGAAAAACAGCAATTTGATGAAAACGGCTTCTTGGTCGTTGAAGACGCAATCCCACAGGAGATGGTCGAGAAATTGATTGCCGCTGTCGATCGCGTCGGCGCAGCGCATTTGGGCAAAGACGAACTCCCTACCGACGCACGTTTTAACCTGCTCGATTTCGTCGGTAGAGACGAAAGTTTCATCGAACTCCTCGATTGGCACACCACATTCCCGAAAGTGTGGGGCATCCTCGGATGGAACATCAAACTCTACCATTCACATTTTATTGTCATGCCGCCCCTACCACCCGAAGAACATGATAAACCGAAACGACTCGGATGGCACCAAGACAGCGGAAGACTGAACATTGAGTTGGAAGGAAATCCGAGGCCACGCGTATCACTGAAGGTCGCCTATTTCCTGACAGATACATCCGTCCCCGGGCGCGGCAACTTTTCCGTGATACCCGGCAGTCACCGATTCAATAAAATAGAGATGCCAGAAGATAGCACCGCTGACCCCGAAAACGCCACTCCGGTTCTCGTAAAACCGGGAACTGCTGTCTTCTTCGATCGTAGACTCTGGCACGCAGCAGGACGCAATACCTCCGACATCGTCCGAAAAGTCCTCTTTTACGGCTATAGCTATCGCTGGCTCCAACCGCGAGACGACATGACTGTAGAACACTTCATGGAACACGCCGACCCAATCCGACAGCAGATCATGGGTAAAAGTACGGGGGGACACGGCTACACATCCCCCGGCGAGAAAGATGTTCCACTCCGCACATGGATTCAAGAACACCTCGGATCCGAAGCGGTCGCACGCTAACACCTCAACACAACGGGTGGGCAACGTTGCCCGCCCTTAACAAATCAGTCCACCGTCCCAAATATCCCCCCCCCCCGCTGAGAAAATCGAAAGCAACCCCATTTTTTTTTGGCAATCTGAAACAGAAAATTGTATACTTTTTAGTAAACACAATCGCCCACAATTTTTTCAATATATCCAGAACAGAGGTTGCCAGATCATGAAAAATTTCTTTTGCCTGCTGGCGGTTCTCCTCGTCCCAATAATAGCCTTGGCACAAACAGGGACAATCGAAGGAACCGTCTATAACCAAGATACAAAAGAGCCGTTGGCAGGCGTAGAAGTCCAGATTCTTCAAACAGATACACGTCAAAAAACCGATGAAAACGGAAAATTCGTATTCAGCGACATCCCTGACGGCACTTACACCTTAGTAACCACCATCCCTGAGACAGAACGCATACAACGAACCGTCGTTATCGTCGCATCAGGCGTAACCAAAGAAACTGAAATCTATATAGGGACAGCACAGTATCGGCTCGAAGGTGTAACAGTAACCGATAAACGTGAACCTAAAACCGTCAGGAAAAAAAGTATCCAAGCACGAGAAATCACACGGCTACCCGGCACAGCCGGCGACGCACTTCGCGCACTCCCAGCCATTCCCGGTATCGGTGTAGCAAACGATTTCAGCGGCGCACTCTACATCCGAGGCGGATCCGATGAGGATAACCTCTACTACTTTGACCGAGTACCCGTCGGATACCCTTACCATTTCGGCGGGATCGTCTCCTCCTTGAGCTCCGAAATTATTGACCGCATTGATGTCTATGCCGGCGGTTATGGTGCCGAGTATGGGGTGGATTCTCAAGCCGTCATCGACATCTATTCACAGAACGATAGTCCAGCAGATTTTCGAGGGAAGTTTAACCTCAATTTCCTTTACTCAGAAGGACTCTTCCAAGGTAAAATTGGCGAAAATGGGTTCTGGTACGCCGCAGGACGGAGAAGCTACATCGATCTGTTCATCGGAACCCTCACATTTAATGCCGTCTCAATCGATTCTTTCCCACGTTTTTGGGATTATCAAATTAAGGCAGGATACGATCTAAGCGAAAAACATCAACTCTTTTTCAACCTTTTCGCCTCCGGCGATAAATTCGCACTCACGTTAGACGGTGAAGACGTAGACCAAGATTTCAGAGGCAATACCAGTTTTGAAAGCGGGTTTGAAGGCGCAGGCATCCACCTCCGCTCCTTCCTCACAGAACGCCTCACCTCTTTCTTATCACTCACCCGATCAGATTTCCTGTTCGATGTCAACTTCGGTCCAGAAATATCCCTTAATATAGATGCCCCGAGTTACACCCTCCGCGAAGACATCACTTATGAATTAAATCCAAAACACCGCTTAGAAACCGGGTTAATCCTTGGACTTGAACCGGGACAGGTTGCAGGCACTTTCACACGGATTCCAGACGAAGGTGAAGTTGACTTTGACATCCGATTTGAGGAAAAGATCGTATTAGATGAATATGTGCGTGGACAACGCATCGAAGGCTATCTACAAGACAGATATACGGTGCTACCGTTCTTATCCGCTGTGTTTGGCATCCGTTTCGACTATTTCAATCGTACCGATGAACTCTCTATCCAACCGCGCGGGAGCCTACTCTTTGAACTCCCGAATGCCTCCGAACTCCAATTCGCCTACGGTGTTTACAACCAGACACCAATACCAGCGCTCCTCTCCCGGACCATCGGGAACCCGGCGCTGAAATCAAGCAGCGCAAGCCACTATATCCTCGAACTCAAACGACAACTCTCAGAAGATACAGAAATCAAAATGGCAGCCTACTATAAAGACCTGTCAGGGATCGCAACTGTTGACGAAGAAGCCGCTTACCTCAATCAAGGTGTCGGCTACGCGCAAGGCACCGAAATTTTTCTCAGACATCAACGAGACGAACGGTTCTTCGGCTGGGTCTCCTACGCTTACGCACTCTCTAAACGTCGCGACCGAGAAGGTGAACCCTATCGTCTCTATTCGTTTGACCAAACACACGTCGCTACACTCGCCGCAAGCTATAACCTGACACCAACATGGGAATTCGGCGCGAAATGGCAGTACCGAACAGGAAACCCCTATACGCCTTGTACCGGCGCAACAGTCGGTTTCGACCCCCGCAACGGCGAGCCTATCTATTTCCCTATCTACGCTGAAACATATTCCGAACGGCTACCAGCATACCACAGGCTTGATCTTCGCGTCAGCAAAACTTTCCAATTTAGCGCGTGGAACCTCGGCATCTTTCTTGAACTCCTAAATACTTACAACAGACAGAACCTCCTGGATTTCAATTACAGCGAGGATTGTGCAACAAGAAATGATATCAACCAGTTGCCGATTCTACCTTATCTCGGAGTTACAGCGGAATTTTAATCCGATTTTCTATTCTAAATAGCACAATCCTGTTCACTTAGCAATTTTAGGACTTACGAATGTTACGCTTTATGTACCACAATCTGTTAGATTGTGGTACAAAAACGCTGGATTTTACGAAAAATTTCATCTAACAGAGCGATTTACACCCAAAATTGCGTAAGTCCTAAATTTACGACTTGTGCTAAATAACTTTATGTAAAATATTATTTCACATAAACAGAACGTTTGTCCGTATTCCTCATCCTTTGTTCCGTTTTTCAGTCCCGTAGGGTTTATTTGCTTGGGTGTTTCTTCAATATGTTTATAGAAAAACGTCAGATACACTCTTTAGTCCCATAGGGACGATATGTTTATCACACAAAACCCAATATCTGTGA
>JAJDXV010000142.1 GCA_022823085.1 Candidatus Poribacteria bacterium | reverse complement strand
CGCTTTGCGTCTATAGGTTTGACCTCGGTTTAGAGGTTTCGGTTCCTCACGCCAGAGGCGTGATATGTCTATAGAAACGGTTTGTAGATATTCTTGCACTCCAGCGGAGTGCTATGTCTGAAAATTGTCCAAACTTTAGTATTCTTTAAAAGTGTCAATTTATTTTTTGGTTTTACTATAAATGCTCTGAAAAAGATCACCTTTGAAAACTGTCCTTACGGAAGACAAGTGGGTGTGTAAAGTTTTTGGCGCAGGATTCATTTTTTCGACAGGATAGGTTTATGGACATAGCACTCCGCTGGAGTGCAAGAGAGGGGGACCTCTTTTTCTATAGACATATTGCTCCGCTGGAGCAAAGAGACCTCTTTAGAAATAAAGCCCTCTTCACGCCAGAGGCGTGATATGTCTATAGAAATCAATAGTATTCGTTCTGCACTCCAGCGGAGTGCTATGTGTTGACGAAGGATTGATCGGCGGAAAATCCTTTTATAACGGAGTGCTGCCAAAAACTTTACACACCCAAGACAAGTTGCTAAGTTGTAACGAGGTGTAAGTGTCCACCTTTTTCGTCCGAAGGTGTAATACGAATTTCAATATTACGGTTCAATCGCTTTAGGAGTATAATCAGTTGTGGTAATGAACAAGACTTTATCGTGTCTATCGCTGTTCCGTTTGGGCTTATCGAAAAAATAGAGCGTACAGGGTAAGGTAACAGTGTAAAAGAAATTTGAGGCGATGCTGACGATGACATCAACCGCCCCGGATTCGATAATTTGGCGGAAGAACTCACCGCCGCGTTGTCCCTCGCTCATGGCGAAAATGCTTTGGCAGATAAAGTACACAGCGGGCTTGACATTCCATTCTCAGGTCGGGATGCCTGCGGCTGTTTGGATCGGCTTCGCTGCTGATTTCTTGCTTAGCCTGTGTAAATTTGTGATCGGCGTATCGTAAAAAGATAAGCCCGAGGACAGGTGTTGAGTATTCGGATGCCTTAAGACGTGAATTGGCTCTGAGTTCATCGGCAGCACTCCAGAGCCTATTTTCGATGTCGGTGAGATTGGTGTTCATGATTGATTCCTTGTCTGAAATGGGAATTGTTCGGCGACGACGAAACGATCATCTGTTTCGGAGGAGCGGTAGATAAGACTGATTGCTTCTATTTCACACCGTATCGGCTGCCATTCGGTTTGGAGTCGCTGTTGTTCGGTATGTAGAGAACGGTGCTGGAATTGTCCGACGGAGAGGTGTGGGTGGAATCCGCCAGCAAAGCGGGCTGTATCATCGTAGTCGGGAAGGTGTTGTAACAGGGCACTGTGTAATTGCACGATTTCGGCTTCGGGCTCCGGTATCAAGAACATCGTACACGATTTTCGGTGCTTGAAAGCGTCAAAGCGAGCAAGTTCAACGGAAAAGGGGGACATCTGTTGTGCGGCTTTTGTGAGTGCAGTCGCGATTCCTGTGAAATCGCGACGTTCTGCGAATGGATAGAGGAGCGTTATGTGTGGCATCCATCTTCTGAAGTTCCGGTCGTGAACTCGGCGGACGGCTTGGATAGGCGGCTGCACGGTTTCTGGCGGAATAAGAACAACGGCTGTGGTGTGGGTTTTGTTTGGCATATTGTAAATGGTTTGTTTATACGCCGGCGGCGAAGCCTCCATCAACAAGTAAGGAAGCACCGGTGATCCATTCTGCGTCGTCGGAGGCGAGGAAGACACAGGCACGGCCGATGTCTCTCGGTAATCCGAAACGCGGTAAGGCAGTTTTTTCGAGTGCCTCTTCAATCTGTTCTGGTGTGAGGTAGTCTTGGATGGCTGTCTCAATGTAACCGGGACATAAGGCGTTAACGGTTATACCGTATTGTCCGATCTCTAATGCGGTGTCTCGTACCATATTGACGACAGCGGCTTTCGCTGGCGCGTAGGCGGGTCCTGCACCGCCGCCATAGGCGTGAACGGAAGCTATCTGGATAATACGACCGAACTTCGACTGTTTCAGATGTGGGATTGCAAGTTTCGTGGACATGAAAACGCCACGGAGGTTGACACCGACGACTTGATCCCAATCGGCGATTGAGACTTCTTGTGAGCCGCCGGGGATGTGGATGCCAGCGTTATTAACGAGAATATCGAGTCCACCGAAATGTTCAACTGTCTGCTGGATTGCGTTTGCGATTTGTGTTTCGTCAGCGACATCGGTTTGTAGGAATACGCCTTGTGCGCCGAGTTTTTCGATTTCGGAGACGGTTGGCGTTGTGACATCGGTTTCGTGATATTTGCCGCGAAGGGGTGTTTCTTGCTTATCTATGACCGCTACATGCGCGCCCTCACGAGCAAATTCGAGTGCGATGCCGCGTCCGATGCCTGAACTTCCGCCGGTTATGATAGCAATACGATCCTTGATTAGCATTAAAAAACGCTTCCTTAAGTTGAAACAACTTGCAGGTGCCCGACTTTTTCATCTGAAGGCGTAATACGAATTTCAATATTGCGGTTCAACTGATTCAGGATTGCAAACAATTTGTCCAGATTAAAACTAAAATCCCCGTTCTGTATTCGGGACACATCAGACGGATCAAGTCCAAATTGTTTCTCTGCTTTTGCCGGTGTTAGTTTTAGTTCCTCAAGAAGGTGATGGATTCTAATAACGAGATCTACCCTTAACTGTTCACGCTCAGCCTCTGCTTTAGAAAAACCGATGTCCAGAAATACGTTTCCAGAGCTCTCCTCAATTTTAATCTTTTCACTCATTTTTTCCCTCCATTTCTCGCGCCATTCTCAGGCGTTGTTTAATCAAGTCAATTTCCTTTTTGGGTGTTCTGATATTAGAAGTAAGATCTACCGAGTGAGTTACCGGCACCGAATGCGTTGTAGGGTACGCCTGCCGGTACAGTCCGGATACCCCACGTTTCAGTGGTTGCGTCATAGCCGACACCCATTGAGACTGCGGGTTCTTGGATGAGATTCACTTGGAACGTGAAGTCTTGACGGACGTTGTCGTAAGGCGGTTCGCGCTTGATACCGATACGACTCCAAGAGAGACGGAGATTCCAATCGTGTAGGTTCCGGGTCATACTCAAACGCTGCTGATAGAACTGTCCATCAATCGGATAGTAGATGACACTGGCATCGAACGACAGATTTCGGTTGACACGGTAGCGTCCAGTAGCGGTAATGGAACGGGACGCGCGTCTCGCTGTGTGTCGCTTACTAAAAGAACTTCCGATGCTGAGGTTCCAGGTCTGCCGCGTGTAGCGGATGTTCGTACGGAACCCGACCATCTTGAACTGTTGTCCATCATCGGGGTGCGGATTCGGGTCGTGCGTGGTTCGGATTGTCATGTTCAGGTTCCGACTCGGTAGCGGGACGATTGTGAAATCGCTTTCAATGGGTTCAAACTGACGCTCATATACGGGATCGAATTCCGTGAAATCGGCAGTCAGGCGTGTATTCAGATAGAAAACGCGGTGTGCAGATTGGCTCCGTCGCGTTTTGATTTCAATCGCTGTGTTAAAGTTGTAACTAAGCCGCTTCCGCTCGTAGAAATACGTGCTGGGACCGAAAGGATAGAGGTTATCGTCCTTATCAACAGCAGGTTGATAATCATATCGGAGCGTGGATTGCAGTTCGTGGCGCAATTTCCGTAATCCCGGAATAAAACTCACATTGTAAATACGGAAAAGTGTACTTGAAGCAGACCCGTTGAAACTGAAAACGCCCCTAAAAATGTTCTTATTCTGGTCTTGGTCTCGGTCGTGCCAAATCGTATTTGAGTTGAGGTTGAGGTTAAGCTGCAGTTCTCGCAAGGGTGTAATAAGGAGTGTCGATTGCTTACGGATATCAAAACCGAGGTCCATGGTTTTCAGCGACACTTTTCTCTCCTCATCGCCGTCTTTGTTGCGAAAGGTATCTCTATAGAAGTTACCGAGTTCGATATCGAGGTCGAAGCTGGCACTTTCGAGCGTCGGAAATGCGAGCATTGAGAGGAAGGGTTTGTCCGTTTGGAGTTTCTCAGAAACCGTTGTCATTCCGTCATTGAGGGTAGAAAAGAGTGGGAGTGCGCTGAGACGCATCCGTGAAAAGTTCAGGGTTAATCGTGGCAGTTTCTGTAGTGATCTCGTCCCTTCTCCGGTAAAATCGTGGATGTGTCGGATTTCAAGTCGGCTTGTGATGTCACCGATGGTTTCTCGTGAAAACTTCAGATTTCCATTTTCATCAAGATCATAAAGATCAACTGTGGACAAACCGGTTCCGTAGGTGAGTAGCGCGAAAGAGTTGAGCGTAGCTTCGTTGGGCAGCTGATACTCCTCCTTGAAGTTTTTCGCTCGAAGTTCGGTTCTACCGCTGAAACTGATCGGTCTTCTTCCGGCTTGTCGGTTATCCCAGGGTGTATAGATTGAGTGTGTATGTGCCCACCGCGTTATATAGCTGTTGCCAGTTCGGATAGCACTCTGTCGTTGGGAAGTATAAAGGTCTTTACCATAGAAGTAGAGATCACCCCGGAAGGTCCGCTTCCTATCAATTTTAATAAGACGAAATGATTTTTGGGTGCGTATGGGTCGCCTGCTTATCTCGCCAGCATATAGATTTTGTGCTTCTGATGCCACTGGACCTGGGTCTTCCCACCGCCCGCGAAATCCGTGTTTCCGATAGATTTCCAGTTCTTCTTCTTCTAATTTCTCGACATCAAATATGTTCTCCTCGGAGGCTTCGGTTTGATCAGGATCCGTACCGTTCTGTGCGTTCCCCTCCATTTGGTTTTGTTCAGTGTCCTGTGTGTCCTCAACATCAGTAGTAGCAGGTTCTTGTTGGACGGTCGTATCCGGTTCTTGAATAGGTTCTTCTACTTCAGGTGCAATCTCGGGTTCTTCTGCTTGTGTGTCTTGTGTTGTTCCTTCAGCAGGCGTATCGGTTTCCGTTTCAGTTTCTTCCGATTCGGGTTTCATTACACCTTCTGTTTCCGTTTCAGTTTCTTCCGGTTCAGGTTTCATCATATCTTCGTAAAATGTCTCCCATTCTGTTTCAAATTGTTCCGCAATTTCTTCAAAACTCGGCGTATCTTCTTTTTTGATGAGTTGGAAAATGTAAAGTCCTTCAGGCATCGTGATAGGTCTGCGTTCGGTGATGTCCCCCGGTTTTTCTAAGCGTCTAACAGACGATTGCCAAGAAGATTCCATCTCATTTAATGGCAAACCTTCGCCTTCATTGACTTCGGATAGGGTTGGTTGTGCTACATTGGTGAATTCGCCTGGAAATTCTTGCAGTATGTCTGTGGATACTTGTATGAGTTGTTCAAAGGTTTCACCTTCTTGTGCCCGTTTGAGCATATCGTCGGCTAAAACACGGAGTGCATCCTTCGTTTCATCGCTTGCGGTAATAGCGACATCGATTCTCCGGAGTCTAATCTCTCTTTCGCCGTAGACATCAATAATCTGTTCTGCCTTGAGTATGTGAAATGCGGATTCAGTTTGGATGATGGGACTCATCTGACCTTCTTGTAGTGCGAAGGCAGCCGCTTCCAAAGCTGGCTCAAGTATAGGGTTGCCGTCCGCGTCGGTTTCACCGCGAGCGAGGAATCCGAGGTCGCCGCCTTCATAACGGGTTGCGGAATGGTCGGAACGCTGCTGCGCGATTTCTGCAAAATCAGCGTCTTCTTCTTGGAGGTCTTTGAGGAGTGCGTCGGCACCCTCTTTCGCTCGATTAATATCGTCTTCAGTGATTTTATATTCAATAAAGATCTGCTTTAACCAATAACGGTCATATTCACCGTCGAGTCGGTCTTGTAATTCCTGTGCTTTTTCTTCGAGTTTCGTGCGCTGGTTGGGTGTTGCGTCCTCTGGGATAGGAATATAAATTTCTTGGAATTTGGTATCTAAGAATCGATATTTTCCTTCAAAACCGTAGCCTTGTCCGCGTCTGGCACTTCTATCATAAAGCAATGCGGCATCATAGCGACGTTTACGAGCGAGCGGTTGGATGATGGTGATGTAGGGACCTTGATAGCTATCGGTTCCGAGTTTAACGATAATTTTCGCGATTTTTCCTTTACGGAGGTCCCGTCGAATCGCCGGAAAGTAGAAGAGCGGAAACCCACCGATACGCAAAACGATATTCTTAGCGATCATCTCCTGATTCATCCGAACGATAACCTCTGAAACCTTGAAATCATAGTGTGGATATTTCAGTGAGCAGGTGGTTAGCGTAGCCCCTCGGATGTAGGATCGGTCGTCCTCAATTTTAAAGATTTCACTACCGCCGAAATACCACGGGTCGCTATATGTGAAACCGTTTCTTGCGATCCCTTTTTTATTTTCGAGGTTAAAGATGAGTTCATCGGAGTAGGTTTCCTCGTCTCCGACAATGAGATGGACGTTGCCGGATGCCCGCATCAGGTTATCGTCGAAGTCCGCCCAGACGTGATCTGCTCGTAAGATGACATCTTCAAATTTGATGAGTGCGTTTCCGTGTATCTGAACGAAATTGTCAACCATAGACATATCGTCGCCATCACCGATGACCATACCCTCTTCCGGTGTGTCTGCCTCAGGATTCAAGCGTTCGGAACCCGATTCCGTCTCTTGTGTTTGATCTGTGGGTTCGGTCGGCGTCGTCTCAGCTGCAGGTGGTTCAGAGGGTTGCGCGTCCTGCGCCATAACCGTCTGCAGTGGACACAGGAAACAGACACACACAAATAGCGCAATCAGTGTGCCCGTGATCCGAGAGATTACCGGGAGCGACTTACGCGTTCGTGTAAAAAGGTCTGTTTGGTGTGGATACACTATGTTATTATATGGATGCCGATGATAGATAGGCAAATAAGATTCGCACTTTTTCACGGATTTGTTATTCTTTCAATGTAATTTTGATGTAAGCGTTTTCAAGTAGTTTATTGGTGTATGCGTCCCATTCCTCCTGAAATCGCTGTTGGCGGAGGAGCGAGGTAATTTGTGCCTTTTCCACTTCGGTAAGCTCTGGACTATTTCGTTGATCAACCTTGAAGATATGGATCCCTAACTCGGTTTCATAAGGTTGACTGTAGGCACCGGCTTCCAGAGGTTCTACGACGGCTCGCGTTTTAGGATTGAGTTCGGATAAGGCGCGGACACCGAGGTCGCCTCCGTTTTCCCGCGTTTCATGATCGTCAGAGCGTGTCAGTGCCAGTTTATTAAAATCTTCACCAGCTTCCAACAGTGCGTAGATTTCGTTTGCATTTTCACGTGCCTCTTGTATCGCCTCTGGGCTGGCTATTAAAGGGACAATGAAATACCGAAACCCGATTGATGTCTCGGTTCGCTCTTCAACGGTGAAGACGTAGAGTCCTTTGTCTCCAACAATCGGTTCACTAACAGTACCTATTTCCAAATTTGTCAATGACTTCTGAAAGATATCTGGAAACTGGCTGAGTTCTTGGATTGTCGCTGGTATGAGGGCTCCAGCCTGTTGAGAGGTATCATAACGCTGTGCGACTGTTTCAAATTTCGCGCCGTTTTCAATTTCGTTCCGCGCTTCTGCGACGTTTTCATAAGCAGCATCACGATCCGCTTCGTTCGGTTTAAAAGCGACAAAGATATGTCGTAGATTCACCTTATCAACTTTCGTAGATAATTGATCTCGATTTTCTTCATAAAATTCCTGTATTTCTCTATCTCGTATTTGCAATCTCGGAACGATTCTTCCCATAACAAGTTTCTCGGTTTTTAGGTTTCGCTCCGACTGTTCACGAAAGGCGACGAGTGTCATCCCTTCTCGGTTCAACTGTTTCTTAAATTCTTCGTCAGTTTCAATTTGGTATCTGTCTTTAAAATCTTTTATGTACTGTTCAACCTCAGTATCGCTGACGGTGATTTTTAGGGTTAGCGCTGCTTCCAAGAGTAGCATTTGCCGAATAAGCCTATCCAAGAGTTCGCTGCGTTGCCGCTCTGCCTCGTTGAGTGCCTCGCGTTCACTGAAACGATAGACCTGTTGGAGTTCCATTGCGCGCTGGTTTACCAAGACATCGAGTTCTCGTTTGGTCACAACATCGTCGTTGACATAAGCGATGATTCTATCGAAGGTTCGGGCATAGATGTTTGAGATTCCGGCACCGAGGAACAAGACGGTCAGGATGAGGTAGATACCTTTTTTGTAAACCATTTTTGTGGTGCTCCTAACTATAGGGGTGGCGCGCGATGAAAAGAGCGCGCAGATACCTGTGGATTCAGTTGGGACTATAGGCGGGGTTACAAACCCCGCCTGCAGTAGCGGTTGCGTAAGTTTTGTTATTCTTCAGGTTCCGTTTCCGTTTCTGCTTCCGTTTCTTCGGGTTGCGCTTCTGGAATCCTGTCAACAAACGTTTTGACTTCGGCACGTTCTCGGAGTTGAGTGATCCATTCCTGCATGAGTGCATCCCGTTTTTCACGTTCTGCTTTCCGTTCGACACTTTTACGGACATCCTCATCCTCTAACGGTTTTTGATAAGCATCTCGCGCTTCGTCCTTACGGAAGATCATGTAGTATTTCTGTCCTTGGACTTCGACTTCAATAACACCATCGTGGGTATCTCCGATCTCTGCTGCGAATGCTGCATCTAAGAAAGGTTCGGTTCCTGGCGGATAGGAGTCTCGGCTAAAGTAGTCGGTATCGCCGGGTGAAGTAGGATTCGCGCCGGGCCCGACGAGTTCACCCCGATCAGAGAGTTCCTGTGCGAGTTCTGCGAGGTCTTTACCCTCTTTGATCTGCGCGAAAACTTCATCTGCGCGTTCCTTATTTAGCAGCGTAATACACAAAAGCCGGACCTGCTCTGGACGGACGTACTCCTCTTTGTGGGCTTCGTAGTACGCCACATAGTCAGCTTCGGATAGGCTAAGTTTATCATCAACTTCTTGTGTGGTAATTCTCTTAACCATCAACTCATGAAGATAGTCTTGGACCTTCTTGAGAATTTCGGGGTCTTCGTTGAGCTTTTCATCGCTGGCGAGCGCAAGGATGAGACGGCTCTCTGCCATGAGCAGCATATAGGTTTCCAATCCCTCTTTGTCCTGATATTGGCGCTGCTTATATTCCGGGAGTTCGCTGATCTCTTGCCTCATCTCTTCAAGCGTGATGCGATGTTTGCCTTTCCATTCATATTCGGCGATAACTGTGCCATCGGCACCGATTGCCTTATCACTGCAACCGTAAAAGACGGGGTGTATCGCAAGGACCCCGATTAAAAGTAAAGGGATAACCGCATTTACTTCCTCTAAGAATCGGATAATACCTGTGAACATTTTCAATTCTGACTCCTTTTTTTGACCTAACACCGTGGTTAGGAATCCTGCTTCGGGCTCTGGAAATGGACTACTGTTGTGATTCTTCGCTCTCTGATTCTTCTGGTTGCGGGGGCTCCGGGATATTTTCAGGGTAGGTTTTCAACTTACCTCTGTCAGAGATTTCAGTAACCCATGCATTGATTCGCTCGCGTTTCTTTGTCCGCTCGACGGTTCTTTCGACATCGCGTCTGACTTCTTCAAACTCTTTCTGTCGTTCCGGTTGATGCTCCTCTTTACGGAAGATGAGATAGAAGGTCTCATCGCTGACATCAATTTCAAAGACGGTGTCCGTCATATCGCCGACCTCTTGTTGAAAGACGGCTTCAATGAATTCCGCCCAGCGGGGTGAGGCAGATTTCGTGAAGTAGTAGGTATTGCCTGGGTCATCGGGGTTCGTTCCTGGACCGTTAGCGAGTTTCTCCGCCTCCGAAAGCTCCTTCGCCATCTCAGCAATATCTTTTCCTGCGATGATCGCGTCAAGCGTTTCGTTTGCGAGGTCTTCATCATCAAGCGTAATGCATATCGCGCGTACCTTCTCATCCTCAATGTACTCGCTAAGATTCGCCTGATAGTGTGCCATCAGGTCGTCGTTGGTGTAACTCACCTTTGCATCAACTTCCATCTCGGTTAGTTTCTCAACCATAAGTTGATTGGTGTAATCTTCGAGTTTTTTCAGGTGTTCAGGCAGTTTATCAAACCCGTCGTCAATAGCGCGGTGAATTTTGAGCCGTTCCTCAAGTAATTCTTCGAGGTACTCGGCTTTATCCGCTTGGGTTTTATAGTTTTGCTGACGGTAAATAGGCAGCTCCGCGATTGCGGCGTTCAAGTCCGCCAACGAGATTTGGTAGGGTTCGCCGTTCCATTTGTACGCCACCAAAATTACCTGGCTCTCATCAATAGCAGATTCGTGTTGCTCATGGCTATCAGATTGCACGAACGTCCAAGTTAATAGGCAGGTCATGGCGATAATGCTAAAAATAGTAATCGTTTTTTTCATATTTTTCCTGTTCCTTTCGATTTTACGGTTACTCAACAAACAACTTGAGTGTCTGTTGAAGTTCGGTTAACATATTCGCGCCAGCTATCCGCGGCATCCGGATTATGAGTTGTGCCGGTGGTTGTAACTGCAGGTCGTCATTTTTGTGGATTATATCAACGAGTTTCTTCACATTAATTTTTGATTTCTGTTCGTTGAAGGTAACCTTGACTTGCTCTTTTCCGGCAACGATAGCGGCGATGCCGAGATTTTGACTGAGCTGCTTGATACTCGCTATCTCAAGTAACATTTCAGTGGGTTCGGGTATCGCGCCGTACCTGTCTCGAAGTTCTTCTCGGAGTTCATTCAGTGCACTGCTGTCCTTTAAACCGGCGATTTTTTTGTAGATAGCGACCTTCTGCCGGCTATCCGGCACATAATCGTCGGGCAGATATGCCTCAACAGGTACACTAATGCGAGTTTCGAGTGTCTCTTCAACCTTTTCACCCTTTAGTCCGAGTACTGCTTCTTCAAGGAGTTGACAATAAAGTTCATAACCGACAGTAACGATATGACCGTGCTGTTCGGGTCCGAGTATATTCCCGGTGCCTCGAATCTCTAAATCTCTGAGTGCTATTTTGAATCCTGAACCGAGCTCGGTGAATTCCTCAATAACGCGAAGCCGTTTTTGTGCACCTTCCGTAATCGCGCGGTCTGGTGGGTAGAAGAGGTACCCGTAAGCCTGCGTGGTTGCGCGCCCGACGCGTCCGCGCAGTTGATAGAGTTGTGCTAAACCGAGTGCGTCTGCACGATTAATCAGAATCGTGTTAACGTTTGGTATATCCAAACCTGATTCAATAATCATTGTACAGACAAGGATGTCATGCTTGTGTCGAACGAACTCAAGCATAACTGTCTCCAATTCGCGTTCTGGCATCTTCCCATGCGCGATAGCGATGCGTGCATCGGGTAAGAGTTTCTGAAGCGTGAGTGCGATATTATGAATGTTTTCAACGCGATTATGGACGAAGAAGACCTGTCCATCCCGTGCCAATTCTGCTGTAATCGCCTCTTTAATAACATCGGTGTTATACGGCATGACATACGTCTGAATAGGCAATCGGTCAGCAGGTGGCGTGTTGATAACACTGAAATCTCGGATACCGACAATTGACATGTGGAGAGTGCGCGGGATCGGCGTAGCGGTGAGTGTAAGGACATCAATGGTTTCTTTGAATTGTTTGATTTTTTCTTTGTGCTTAACACCGAATCGATGTTCCTCATCGACGATCAAAAGTCCAAGATCGTTAAATACTACGGTTTTAGAGAGGAGGCTATGCGTCCCGATAACAATATCAACAGTCCCGTTCGCGAGTCCCTCCTTAACCTGTTTTATCTCCTTGGGTGTTCGGAAGCGGTTCAACATCTCAATACGAACCGGCAGCGACTGGAACCGTTTCTCAAAGGTATCGTAGTGTTGTAACGCGAGGATCGTTGTCGGGACAAGGACAGCGACCTGTTTTTCGGACATTACCGCTTTGAAAGCGGCACGTAATGCGACTTCTGTTTTGCCGTATCCGACATCCCCACAGATGAGTCGGTCCATCGGACGTTCAGATTCCATATCGGCTTTAACATCTTCGATCGCTTGAAGTTGATCCTCGGTTTCTTGATAAGGGAAGAGTGCCTCAAATTCGGTTTGCCAAGGTACTTCTTCGGGGAAACCGTAGCCTTTTCGTGCCTGCCGAGTGGCGTACAATTTGAGGAGTTCGTCCGCCATCTGTTGAATTGACGCTTTCACACGTCCTTTGCGCTGGTTCCATGAAATTCCGCCGAGCTTATCAACACGAGGTCTATATCCTCTGTCTTTGCCGCCAACATATTTCTGAACGAGGTCTACCTGATAAGTCGGTACATAGAGTGTATCGTGATTGCTATATTTAAGGATTAGGTAGTCTTGCGATTTTCCATCAATTGCCAATCGTCGTATCCCGTCATAAACAGCGATCCCGTGTGAAACGTGGACGACATAATCTCCAACTTTCAGATCGATGAGGCTTAGAATTGGGGATCCGTCTGTGGTCGGTTGGCGTCGGACGGGACGGTGTTGACGATTTCCGAAAAGTTCATCTTCCGAAATAACGATGAGATTTAGCGGCTCATTGAGAAACCCTGCCCCGATCGCGCCGACGCTGATGTTAATATCGGACGTAAATAATTCACGTTCCGCCAAAATCTCGGTCACCCGTTTCGACTGCTGCGGTGTTTCGCAGAAAAGATGAATCTGTTTCCCTTCTTTTGCCAATCTTTTAATCTCGTTAATGATCGCCTGATAGTTCCCAGGTGGCAGTGCGAGCGGTTTCATCTGAAAATGCAGCGGTGTCAATTTGCTCTCTGTAACCTCATGTGGGGGTGCCAAAGATGCTGAAATGACTGGATACTGCTCTAATTCGGTGCTAAGGGTTTCAAAGGTGGCTAACAGGTGCTCCGGCGGCACCATAAGGCTTGATTCTTCAAGTTTCTTCTGATATAATTCTTGTATTTGTTCGTACATCTGCGAGACTTCCCGTTTTTGCCACTGCGGTTCTATCAAGCATACGATTACGTCATCGGGTAGATAGTCCGTAAGCAGTGCTGCTTCAGGGACAAGCATCGGCAAAAATGCCTCTATGGTGTCGGTGATCGGACAGTCTTCGAGCGGATATGGTTCGTTTTGGGCATCTGTGAGACTTTCTGTTATTTCGCGTGCGGTTTTCACAAACTCCGGTGTTGGGTGTTCTTGTATGAGTATCTCTATCTGTGCCTGCCAATGATCGATGGATATGTCATCAGAGAGGACTTCTCTAAGCGGTGTCAGCGTAGCGGATTCCAGTGATTTTGTTGACCGCTGCGATACTGCGTCAAAGGCGCGGACGGCATCAATTTCATCACCGAAGAATTCAATTCGGACGGGTGTATCAGTTGTGAGTGGATAAACATCGAGGATGTCGCCTCTTCGTGCGAATTCACCTTTAACTTCTACCAAATCAACGTTTTGGTATCCGCTGCGTATAAGTGTCATAGCCACCTCATCGGGGTCCACTTCGTCCCCGAGTTTAAGTGAACGGCAAGCTTCAGCGAAACGTTCTTGCGGTGGCAGTTTGTAAAGCATCGCTTGTGCTGTGCTTACAATAATACTTCGCTTTCTCTCTAATAGGCGTTCGAGGCACTTCATCCGGTCAATAATAGTGTTTTTAGCAGGCGGTATACCGTTAAAAATTTTGCGTTGCCAAGCGGGAAATAAATTGATTTCAGATTGCGCTGCGACAGTAGGTGTCGTCTCCAAAGCAGGGTACGCTCGGTAGGTACAAATTTCTTCCATCATCAGTTCGGCTTCACGTTGGGATGGGAGTAGTATCAAAAAAGACTTTTTGGGGAAATCGTCAATCAGTGTAGCCAAAAAAAATGCCGTTGATGCATTCGGTAACCCCCGTAGCCACGGGAGTTTTTTACCGTCTCTGAGACGTGTTACGAGTGTTTGATAATTGTCAGTTTCGCGTAAAATTTCTATCACTACAAGTTCCTTGATGAGCCTCTGGAAATTCTAATGGCTACAAAATGGTTATTGTTTTACTTTGCGGGCTCAATCTCTGTTAGCGTCGCTATTAGCCCGCCTAATTTATTTACCTGAATTTTGACAGGTACCCGTCTTGCATCGTCTGTAATCCAGAAACGATCCCCTTCAGATGTCCGCAAGACGAGGGTTCTCACATGCCCTAAAACCTTACTTTTAATGAACTCCCTGCGTTCAACAGTCAGGGTAGCCTTATGTACTTTTCCTTTAGCAAGTAGCGGAAAGAAATAGGTTCTACCGAGTGCAAGTTGTTTAGAACGCAAAAAGTAGATGATTGATAACTCGTCTTGTGTGCCGGGCGGTATTTCTAAAGTTTTTGCCTCACGTTTTTGAGGTAATTTCGGTTTCGGACGAGAGACCTTTTCATATTCCGCCTTGCCGTTACGGAAATCGGTTTTCACAGTCGCCCGGTATCCTCGATCTTTTAATCGATTCTGAAAACGGACGGGTGAGAGTGTCAGCGGATTAAAATAGGTTTCCGACTGATTTCGGAAACTGTAGACCCTGAATAGGGCACGCGTCTGCATTTGAGACTGGATATGGTAAACGTTTTCTTCATTAACTGATGCCTGCTTGACGATCCAGTCTGTCCGTTTTCCGGCTGGCACTTTTTTCCAAGTAATACTATAGGTTAATTTCTCGCCGACTTTTAATGGGTTAGGCGCGATGTTCTTTGTTTCAACGAGAGATGTCTCGTTGGCACTCAGGACAATACCGGCTATCCAAAACAGCGTAAAGATTAGAACCTTTGCATAATGCACTTTTTTGTCCTCACGATTGACCCTGAAGCCGACCCTTCTATCCGCGTCAGGTATTTAGAATCTATGTGTGAAAACAAGAGACTGGTAACCGCTATCAGTCTGTTGCATTTGCACGGAAAATCTTTGACTATTATAGGCTTCTGCTGTTTTTGGTGCGTCAAGGATATTCCAGATATGGATTCCGATCCCGGCTGCGAGGAAGATCCCACTGAAAAACGTATGATTTCTCATACGCGTCTGCCCTTGCTCATAACTCAAGAATTCCCCCGTCCGTCCATCTTGGAATCCTGTGTTAAACACGCTCTGTTCGTTATAATGTAAGGCACGGGCGATATTATACCCAGCGAGGGCAAAGGTTGTCAGTTCGGCGGCGAGGAATAGCGTCGCTTTTGTGTAATTACCGGCGTAAGCCTGTCCGAGTCCGGGCATATAAGTCGAGAGCTGCTGTGCTTTCTGGATATCAAGTTCCGGATAGTACCGCTCTGAATGCGGTCGGAACAACGGATACTCCGGTTCTGTTTTAGGTTCTTCAACAAAATATCCAGGAACAAACGGCAACGGTTTCGAGGTAGCAGTTTCGGATTCCGTATTTATACCGGTATCCGTTTCAGGTGTTTCGGTTTGCGCGATTACGTCGGTGAAACCTGTATTAAAAAGGATGACAAAGGTAATTAGTATGCCGAACAGAGGCGGCATCACCGCCGCCTCTCTGCTTTTTTTCATGAAGTTCACTCCTTATCAAGGACGGTTGAGAGAAGGTGCCAATTGGACGTTTTCGGGATCCGTCTGGTATGCCCAATCGAAAACGGCACCATCTTCATAAAGTTCGCGTACATGAATCTTTGCGAAGTTTCCATCCGGTGTGAAGAGGGCATAGACATGTCCCTCAATGAGTTCAACAAATAGCGAAGTATATCCGATTTCTGGTACAAGGTCAACCGATTCAAAGTTCTCGTGATACCCTAAATCTTGCATAAGTGTTTCATTATCCGAATAGAGATAGGTAACATGAACTTCGGTATCAAATCCGAAGTATATATCGGTTGCGGGTGTGTCCCACGGGATACTTCCTTTTTCGGGTCGTGAAAAGTCGAATCCGCTTCTTCCGGGAAAAATATTGTAATCATCAAGCGTTATATTTCGACCTTCTGGCCGCGGCGTATCCCAAGCATCTTCAGGACTGAGTTCGCTTTCATTTCCGTCGGTATCATAAGCGGAGACGGCGTAGTAGTAGGTTTCGCCATTTCGTACACTTGTATCTATATATTGGGTTGCGTTTTCCGAAACATCTGCAAGATTATCAAAGTTGATGCCGTCTCGTCCGCGCCAAACCTGATAGCCTGCGAGGTCATATTCGCCGTTAGGGTACCATTCGATGATAACTTCCTCGTCGCCAGTGATGGTTTTGACCCCGCGTGGCACGGCGGGAGGTTCACGATCTCTATCGTCAGCAGCATCGATGTAACAGCCAGTGATACCACCCAATAGTGTGGCAATCAGCAGGATTGAGAGTATTCTATTGATTTTGGACAACATGTGTTTATAGCCTCCAGCGTTTAAGTATAATTTAAACACTACTTTAACGGATGTGTCCATAAAAATGTTGACATACGCACCATTAAAAATATTATCACAAAAGCCGTGTAAATGCAAGACAAAATTTTCAGAGAATCAAACGCGCTTAATTGACAAGCAGCCCCAATTGTGATATGATATGAGAAAAGCGATAAAAACCACAGAAGGAGACAATATGAAAACACTTCTTATCATGCGACATGCGAAATCGAGTTGGAAGAATTATCCAGAACTCTCCGATTATGAGCGTCCACTCAATAAGCGCGGCAAACGCGATGCCCCGCGTATGGGTGACCACTTACATCGGACAGGTTTGGTTCCCGACCAGATTCTAACCTCATCGGCAAAACGCGCGCGAAAGACGGCGAGTCGGGTGGCGAAATCGTGCGGTTATAAGCAAAAAGTGAAAAAATTAGAAGCACTTTACGATACTGTCCCAGGGATCTATTTTGAAACATTACAAGCACTGCCAGATAAATATCAAATCGTTATGGCTATCGGACACAATCCGACGATGGAACAGCTTGTGTATCTCTTGACTGGGCAAAGAGAACGGATGCCGACAGCGGCAATTGCGAACATTCAACTCCGCATCCAACGCTGGGAAGCATTTGACTTACATACAAAAGGGACTTTAGTGAATTTATGGACTCCGAAAACACTTTTCTCCGATTAATCAGACTGTTGACGCTATTAACATCTATCCTGTTTCTCTCTGCTTGTGTTCTACTCAGCACAGTATCCTCGGAGATTTCGGTTTCAACGGCTGTGGATGGTCAATTCCTCCCGTGGGTTGTCGATGATGGTGAGGGCGGTGTGGTCGTTATGTGGGAAGATTATCGGACTGGAAAGGATTGGGATGTCTATGCGCAGCGCGTTGATGGCACCGGGAAAACCGTTTGGGAACACAACGGCATCGCAGTATGTACAGCGGACAGGAATCAACGCCGTTTACGGATGATCCGACACGACAGGCACGCAATCGTCGTCTGGAACGACAGACGCGACCGAAGTAACTGGGATATTTATGCGCAAGCGGTAACGCTCAATGGCGAGATTTTATGGCAAACAGACGGTGTTCCGATCTGCATAAACACGGCGGATCAATCCACACAAGCGATTTTAAGCGATGGTCAGGGCGGTGCTATCTTTGTTTGGGAAGATGAACGCCGAAATTCTGAATTTCAAGACCTTTATATCCAAAGGATTCGTTCTACGGGTGAGTTGATGTGGGAACCTAACGGCATTCCGGTGTTTCCATCGGAATCGCTACAGAGCGACCCTATTTTGGTTGCGGATGGGAACGGTGGATTCTATGTAGTTTGGTGGGATGTTATCGGCTACGATGCGTGGCATATCATGGCGTATCGGCTGCGTTTAGATGCGACACCGTTGTGGGATGCGCCGGTTCTTATCTCGCCGGCAGACGGTATGCAAGGTGAACCGCGTGTGATCTCTGATGGTGAAGGCGGTCTTATCGTTTTGTGGCAGGTATATGAAAATTTCATCAACGATCAGCTGTATGCGCAGCGAATCTCCGCTGACGGCGATAAATTGTGGCAGGCAACGGGTGTACCAATCTGCACTGCCGAAGGTATCCAGAAACACGCCTCCGTCGTCAGCGATGGGAACGGTGGATTTATCACAGTCTGGCGGGATGAACGCGATATCTACTCCGATCTGTATATGCAGCACGTCCGATCGGACGGAACAACAGTCTGGGAGAAAGACGGTATCCCGCTTTGCACGGCGGGTGGACATCAGGACAAACCGTCTATTGTGATGACCGAGGATGGGCAATTTTTCGTGGCGTGGTTGGATTATCGAGAAGACTTCGGTGAGGAGAGTCGCGATGCTATCTACGGGCAGCGCATTGATTTAGAAGGCAAACTGATGTGGGACAAAGATGGTGTGGCTATCTCGGCAAGCAGTGGCGAACATTACCCGCCGTTTGTGATCTCTGTCGGACACGGGAAATGGGTGGTCGTCTGGAGCAACACGCAAGAAGACAATGGCGATGTTTATCTTGAGCGGTTTTAGGTGGGTTGTATCTAAGTTTGAAGCGCGGAAATTGAAGGACGTTCTTGTACGACAGGGATGACGTAACTCCGAATCGTTAAATTCTGTAAGGTTTGCGTTTCTACTTGAGGTTCGGGGTTTTTGCGATGATCAAACACCACGTAATAGCCTTCGTTCGCATTTTCTATGCTGAGATACTTGGCGAGTTGCTTTTTACCTGCTTCATAGAGCAGATCGCCTTCCCAAATTTTTGTTTCAACAACATACTTGCGGGTGTTGTGGAGAATGAGGATATCCATCCTGCCGCGCCCGGTTTGGACTTCAAGGTACATGTTTCCGCCGACGAGGCGAACGAACTGGTCGAGATAGGTGAAGAGGAGGTACTGTCCGACATACTCGTGGGGTGTGTCTGGGATTTGCAGTATCCTGAAACCTGCGCGGGCGATAAAATCCTTGAAGTTGTCCAGGAGGGCTTGCATGTGAATGTGTCCATCGGGTGTAAGGTAATCGCGAAAGCCTGCGCGGGTGTCTTCCGGGAGGTATTCCCGCTCCAATCCGTTAATAGGCTGCTTGAATGCCTGCATAATACGGAACTGATAGATCGGGTTAACAATCTTACACATTCCGCCGGTATCTTCCGCAATAACGCCATACGTAACGAGTTCACTGATGGCTTCATGGTCCAAGTTGAAATTCACGCCTTTATCGTAAGATGTGATCTGCATCAGTATTGTCTCAAAGCGCGGGTTTCTGCGGATGTTGGTTAAGAGGTGCTGAATATTGCGATTTTGTTCGCGAAGGAGCCGGGTGTGTGCGTTTGCGAAATGTGCCATTGTAATCGGATCGGTCTTCGGAATTTCCAATTCTGTCGTAAGAATTTGGGCGAATCGGTTGACGAGAAAGGGTTGTCCAGCGGTCTGTTTGTGAAGGCTTTCAATGACTTCGGGTGCGAAGGCTTGTCCAACTTCGTCTGTGTATTGCCCAAGAAGTTCGTGGACTTGTTCAAGTGTGAAATTGGATACTGCGAACTCGTCATGAATATTGAACGGCGAGACGGATCGGTCGTAGTCGAGTTGGGCGATGCTCTTGATGCCAACGATACCGACGCTGTGTGGACATTGCGGAACGTTACGGGTGAGGTAGATACGGCGTAGCGAATGGAGGAAACCTCTCACAGCGGTTTTGGGGATGCCATCAAACTCGTCGATGACAACAACAAACTTTTGATTACCAAGCAAGTTCGATAGATGTCGGAAAAACCTTAGCATTGACAGATGATCGGTTATCTCTGTGGTGTTCAAGAACTCCATGAACGCTTCAGGAGGCGTGTTTCCACGTTTTTGGAAATTGTGTACTACCTGCTCGCGAATATCTTCAGTGAAGTTTGCATAAAAATCGCCTGGGTCCACACCTTCGTATGCCTCAAAATTAAGTTCGATAGGGAAATAAGTTGGGTCCTCGGCGACAAGCATATCAAGTGCGAATTGGAAAAACGTGGTTTTGCCTGTCTGGCGCGGCGCGAAAATAACAAGGTATTTTCCTTGCTTGATGCGATCAATAAAGTCGGCAAGTTCAGCGGTACGGCTGACAACGTAATTTTTCTCTGGGGACACGGGGCCTTCGGTTCCAAATGTTTTCATCGTTTTTCCTCATCGGTAGGACTCATTAGCATTAAGTGTATCCTATTGAGATGCCTAAAGTCAACCTCCGATTTCTCTATGCTTCTCTGGTCATTTCAATGAGATGCGCGCCTTCAAGACCTACCCGGACATCTTCATCGTAACTCGTTACAACTACCTGATGTTCCTCAGCGAGTTGACGAATGAAATCGACCATCAATGTCTTCCGTTCACCGTCTAAATGGAGCGTTGGGTCGTCTAATACGAAGAATCCGGGATTACCTAAGACTCTTGCGAGTGCGACTTTGAAGCAGAGATAGAGGAACATCTTCTCGCTACCGCTGAGCAGCATCAGACTCCGATCTGCGCCATCTATGCTCAGGGAAGGGAGGAGATGTTCGCGTTGTAAGTCAACACGGGTTTCCCCAAAAAGTTGCATCTTGTCGATCCAATGATGCAATTCGTCTTCTGCGGGTTTAAGGATCTGCTGTTGGAGGGATTCGATGGTCTTATCGATTCCGGTGCAGGCGAGTTCTAAACTCAGGAGCGTCTTTTCAATTTTAGCGGCATCACGATTTGCCCGTTGGAGCGCGCCGAGTCTATCTAAACGGACGGCTTCTTCTTGCTTGAGTTTATCGAGTTTTTTACGTTCAGTATCAATTTGGGATTTTAATTGCTGTTTGTCAACGGTTGTTACGGTATCAGAAAGGGTTTGTTCGTTCTGTTGGGCACCTGTCTCACTTAATCGGGATGAAAGCGCGTTAAGCTCCATCTGAATTTTATCAATGTCCTGCGTACACTGTTTGTATTGCGTTAAACGCGTTTGTAGTGTTTGGAGGCGTTGTTCAAGTTCATGTCGGCTTTCTAAGTTCTTCGTTTCTGTTTCTAACGATTGCTTCTGCTTTTCCAATTCTGCGCTGCGCTGTGATTTCTCTTCTTGTTTTTCGTCAACAATCCGTTGAATAACCTCTCGTTCTACTTCCTGATAACAGGTTGGACAGTGTTGTTCGCCGCTCTCAAGGAGTGTACGGAGGGTATTACAGACAGTCGTCAACGCCTCAATCTCAGATTCGAGCCGTCCGATCTGTTGTATCAGTTGCTCCCGTTTCGTTTCTAATCCGGAGGCCTCTTGAATCGCTTTCTCAATTGTCATGATCATCTGTCGCAGATGCGCGACATCGTCAAAACCGCTCAGGCTTTCACTCTGTTGACGCGTAAGCGTGCTTACCTGTTTTTGCAAACGGTCTTTATGCTGTACCCACTCTGCAACAAGAGCAGAATCACTGGTCTCGGCACCGTAAGCAGTTTCCAAGTCTTTGAGTTTTGCTTCAATCCGTTTGATCTCTGCTTCGTTGACGTTCTGTGCGTTATAGCGCAAACTATTCTGATGTGCGCGGATCCTGCCCTGTTCACGTTTGGCAATCCGACGCGTGTCGATGAACTGCTGTCGTACCTCTATCAATTTATCAATACCGAGAAGCGTATGGAGGATATCACGCCGCGTTGCAGACTGACGCGCGAGAAACTCAAATATTTCGCCTTCGCGGAGGAAGGTCGTCAAGGCAAGCTGCTCGTGCATGATCCCGAACCGCTCTTGTAACATCAATTCCGTTGCTCTAATACGTTTATCATCGAAAAGGACCTGCCACACGTCCCCTTTTTTAGAACGGAGTTGGACCCGTTTTCCTGTTGCACGGTAGAGCTGATAGGATTCACCCGCCGCTGTGAATTGGAGTCCGGCTGTTCCACTATAGGCTTTCGGGTTTTTCATAGCTGAGGCATCCACACGTGGCACAATCGGTTTCCCGGTTAGCGTGAAGAAGATAGCGTTGACAAGCGTGCTTTTTCCGCTGAAATTGGGACCGAAAATGAGGTTGATACCGTCATGAAGATCAAAATCCTGCTCTTGGAAACAACCGAAAGTCCTAAGTCGGATCCGTTCTAACAACATATCAGCTGTCCTTTTTCTCATGAATAAGATCGTAAAGCATCTGTGCCCTGACTTTCTCACGTCCGTTTTTTAGCGTGAATTCAAACGCACGCACAATCGCATCAAGCTCAGCAGTACCCAAGTCTTTATATTTTGCATCACGCTGGATAAGTGCCTCAATTTCTCTTTTATAGATGTTTCGTGTTTCATTTTCAAGGGAGATGTCCATATCTGTGTTGCTCCGTTCAAATTTTGGCTTTAATTCTCATCAAGCGTTCGCAGGCTTCCGCGAGAATGTCATCCGCCATACTAAACATAAATCTGAACTTCGTTCTGCCGAGCTGCGAACGGCTGTAGAAACTGGAGCCTGGTACACCGCCGACCCCGATTTCCTTGACAAGCCAATGTGCAAACGCTGTATCGTCTGGAAACCCGAAATCGGTGATTTCTGTCATAATGTAATATGCACCCTCTGGTTGATGACAACGGAACCCGGCTTTTGTAAGGTTATTCACGAGAAATTTGCGGTTCTTATCGTACTTTGCTACCAACGATCTATGGTAACTCGGTGGCAGATTGAGGGCGACGACCCCGGCACGTTGTAGCGGGTGCGGCGCACCGACGGTGAGGAAGTCGTGCATCTTACGGATGGCATTGGTTAAGACCTCCGGTGCAATGACGTAGCCTAACCGCCAACCTGTCATCGAATACGCTTTGCTCAAGCCGGAGACGGTAATTGTCCGCTCCCGCATCTGTGGCAGAGCACCGATACTGATATGCGGTATTTCGTCGTAGATCATGTGCTCGTAGATTTCATCGGTAATCGCGAGGCAGTCGTATTCACAGCAGAGATCGGCAATTTCTTGAAGTTCGTCGCGCGTAAAGACCTTACCGAGCGGATTATTTGGGGTGTTTATGACAATCGCCTTTGTGTTGGCAGAGAATGCGTCTCGGAGTTCGGTAGCGTCATAAGTAAAACGGATAGTGCCATCGGATGTCTGTGTTTCTTGCAATGCGACATAGATGGGGTCTGCGCCAGAGATAATCGTATCAGGTCCGTAGTTTTCATAAAACGGTTCAAAGATGATAATCTCGTCGCCGGGGTTGATAATCGCGAGGAGTGCGGAGAGCATACCTTCCGTTGAGCCGCAGGTAACTGTAACGTTTCTGTCCGGGTCTGTAGGGATGCCGTTAAACGCCGTCATCTTCTGTGCGATTGCCTCTCGAAACGGCGGTGCGCCCCATGTGATGCTGTACTGATTATAGCCCTCTTGGATAGCCGCAATCGCAGCGGCTTTGACTTCGGGAGGCGGCTGGTACGCCGGTGTACCTTGAGACAGGTTAATCGCATTATGGCGCAGACAGAGCTGCGTCATACCACGGATGACAGATTCGCTAAAGCGGGTGGATTTGTCTGAGAGTTTAGATTGAACGGTAATTTTGCGTATCCTTTTTGATGGTGTTCATACAAATAAACACACTACATGCCAGTTTTGTAACTCAAAATGATTCCATCGTCCAAAGGGACATCGACGGAATGGAGTTGTGGCGTGTTAAAGACGAATTCGATATAATCTGGCATTTCGTCGCGCATCGTAACGGTATCATCGGCGACGATTAAACCGCCGGTACGAATGTTTGGCATCGCCAATTCCAGATAGCGTCGGTATTCGTTTTTCTCTGCGTCAAGGAACACAAGATCAAAGATTGCGTCACATTTCGGTATCTCATCAAGTGCATTTCCGATGCGGACATCAACGATATTGTTGAGTCCAGTTTCCTGAAGATGTGCTTCTGCTTCGGCTGCACGCGTCGGGTCAAACTCGAGTGTGGTGAGTTTACCACCTGTCTCCTTCAACGCTTCGGCGATCCAGATTGCGGAATATCCGTTACTCGTTCCGATTTCAAGCACGTTTTGCGCGTGAATAGAACGGATCAGGATAGAGAGAAATTGCCCGTTTTCGGGTGCGATGTTGGTATATTCTTTTGCTGTTTTCTCAAGTCGTTTTAAAACGGATTCGTATTGTTCCATAGCCTCAGATGTTCCGGTAGGTTTGAATAGAGAATCGTATATAATAATGTTATCACAAATTAGGAGTATTGTCAAGGGTGTTCCGAAAACCGTAGGGGCGAGGTTCCCTCGCCCGATACGAGGTAAAGTCTATGTGGACTTATTGAAAGAGTTGCCAACTCCTACCGGGGAGATCAGCGCGAAACACCTCTACGTTTCCGCGGTCTGCCATTGTGACGTAGCAGGTGCGTCCGTCCGGCCCACCGAAAGCGATGTTTGAACAGAGCTTACCTGTTAGTTCGACTTCCAATAGAACTTCGCCTTCCGGTGAGAGTTTCGCGACTGTACCTTTGCCGTGCCGAGTGATGTAGAGATTCCCTTCAATATCGCAGCGCATTCCATCCATATTGAAATCGGGAAACTGAATCAGTAACCGCTTATTGCTAATCTCACCGTCAGGTGAGAGATCGTAAGCCCAGACGTTGCGTTGTGCGGATTCGTTGACATACAACATCTTTTCATCAGGACTCACCTCAATCCCGTTGGTGGTCCCCATATCCGCTTCCAACAATGTCACCTGACCGTCTGTATCTATTCTCCAAATCTGTCCGGTTGAAGCCCCCCAATTCGGATCGCTGGCGTAGAGGATATCGTTTGCACCGATCGCGAGATCGTTGGGTTGATTCATTGTCGGTTCGTTTGCATGGACGCTGATTTCCCGCGTTCCCATATCTACTTTGAGGACATTGTGATTGGTGTAGTCAGCGATGAACATGAATCCTTCGCTGTTGAATCGGATACCGTTGCCGATGCTACCGGTTGGCAGTTCGACGAATACGGTTTCAACCCCATCAGGTGTTACCTTACCGATGGTGTGTTGTCTCTCGTAGTTGACGGCGTATAGATTGCCTTCAGCGTCGCAGGCGGGTCCCTCAATCCCGGATGTCCATCCGTTGGCAGGTGTAAATTCTTGGGCGACAAAAAGTTCTTCGTTCATTTTCGACTCCTTAAATATTTTGGAAAATATATGGATTCAGCATAATTGTAAACAGATTTGATACCTAATGCGTATATCTGAATTGTAGCACAGATTGTAGTAAAAGTGGGATTTTTACAAAAATGTCAATTTCTAACATAATTTTTAATACAAAATCGGCACGAAGTACACATTTTTTTTTCATAACATTTTACAATCTTCGCAACATCTTAAACTTATAATATAACATCGGAGAGCAGCATAAAGTCATGTTGTAAATTAAGGACTTATGCGTGATCCGGAACAGACAATTCAAATGCTTATAATAACGTAAGCATACGACTTCAGGTCTTACGCAATTTTGACAGTAGGCGGTTGTGTTAGATGAAATTTTTCGGAGGACACAGCGTTTTTGTGTCGCCAGCTAAAAGTTTTACAGCGTACTCGCCGAGATGCGAAGTGCCTCGCGGACTAAAAAAGCGGCATGCGTAAGTTCTGCTACTTTTGACATTATTTGGAGGTCAAATTAAGTGTATCAAAACAAATTGTTTTCGACGCTCGCTATGAGTGTAATAATCACACTGTTAGGGGTTTTCAGTGCTTTTGGACAGGTGATTCAAGGTGTTAATAGTTCGGAATCGCCGTACATTATACCGGTTGCTCCCGGTGTCCAAACGTGGTCGATTTTAACTGTCGGCGACGAAATTGGTGGTTACCGTCTGGTCGGTATTCCGGATGGTACAGGTGCTTACAGCAACGGTGATGGTACGTTCACATGGTTGGTTAACCACGAACTTAGAAGTTCACAAGGCGTACCGCGTGCACACAGCACGACAGAAGGTGGTGCCTTTGTCTCGAAGTGGGTCGTTAATGGCTTGACAGGCAACGCGGCCTCAATGCTCGAAGTTCAATCCGGTGCAGACTTGATTCAACTGACAGCACTCTGGGATCACGAAACGGGTACTTATGATGCGCCAGCCACTGGTGCCGTTTTCAACCGTTTCTGCTCCAGCGATTTACCTGCGATGACTGCGTTTTACAACGCTGCCACAGGACACGGTTATGAAGGTCGTCTCTATATTAACGGTGAGGAGACCGGTGAAGGACGTGCTTTTGCTCACGTTGTTGATGGGGCGAATGCTGGTGTTAGTTATCAATTGCCCCACTTGGGTAAATCTGCTTGGGAGAACGTTCTTGTACATCCGAACACCGGAGATCAGACCCTCGTCATTGGGATTGATGACTCGCGCCCTGGGCAGGTCTATGTTTACGTTGGGATAAAAAAGGCTGACGGAAACGAAGCCGAAAAAGCCGGTTTAACACACGGTCAGCTTTACGGTATCAAAGTCGATGGGATACCAGCAGAGGAACGGGAACCCGGTGTGCCGAGCGGTACCCGATTCTCGCTGCACAGATTTGACAACGCTCCAGATATGAGCGGGGAGGAATTAGAAACGGCAAGCAATGCGTCAGAAGTAACCTTGTGGCTTCGGCCCGAAGATGGTGTCTGGGATCCGAGCATGCATGCCGACTTCTACTTCGTAACAACCGATCGCTTCGACGAAACCCAAGATGGCCTCGGAACAGAGATCGGACGTAGCCGTTTGTATAGACTCCGTTTCGATAACATCATGGAGCCGACACTTGGTGGTGTTGTTGATCAGATGACAGATGGCACAATGGGTGTTATGTTTGATAACATGACGATGGACACGTATGGAAACGTCTTGATTCAGGAAGATCCGGGCGGTTCTCCACGCACTGCGAAGATTTGGCAGTACAACGTTCACACAGACACTCTTAAAATTATTGCTGAACACGATCCAGCACGTTTCGGTACTATCGGTGTAGATGCGGTTGAACCTTATTCAACTAACGAAGAATCATCTGGTATTATCGATGCTACCGCAGTACTCGGTGCGGGGTGGTTCCTGCTGAATGTTCAAGCACATTACAGCCTTGAAGATCCAGAACTCGTTCAAGGTGGACAACTGGTCGCTCTATTCAACCCTGACAGTGCTGCGGGTATGCATACGGTTGATCGTAGCGATCACGTCTACTTCAAACAACTCAGTGCCGGTTTGAATATTCTCAGTTTACCGTTAGCACCAGCTGAGCCGTATACGGCACGTACTTTGGTCGAAGAACTGGGTGCAACCGTTGTCATTAAACTGGAGAACGGTCCCGAACGTTTTGTTGGATTCAGCATGGCGGATTCTGGTGACGGATTTATGATTGAAGGTGCATCTGGTTACATTGTCAACCTTTCACAAGCCAAAGTTGCGTCGTTCGTAGGTGGTGCTTGGAGCAACACAGTTCCCGTTCAAGCTGCGCCATCGGTCGGGAAGACAGATGCTTGGGCGTTCATGTTATCTGCTGATGTTCCCTCGAATGAAAAGATGGTCATCACTGTCTACAATCCACGGACAGATAATGTCCAAACGCTGGCAGCGATGCAGTCCTCCACTAATCTGCAAGCCGTCTGGGCGGATCTCGACCGTGAGGCTGTGATCGAAACGGGGGATGTATTAGAAATCCACGTCCATAACGAATCTGGGCAACTCATCGGTGCTTTGCACCACGAAGTTAATTCTACAGACATCAGCCGTGCTTTCGTTCAGTTACATCTGGATCCGGCAGCGATGCGTCCAACACAAAACGCGTTGTTCGCAAACTATCCGAACCCATTCAATCCAGAAACATGGATGCCGTATCAGTTAGCCGCAGATACAAATGTCCAGTTCCATATTTTCGACGCAACAGGTCGTTCAGTCCGGACTTTGGATCTCGGTTTCCAGAACAGTGGTTTCTATGTCAACAAGGAGCGTGCTGCCTACTGGGATGGTCGTAATAATGCTGGTGAGAAACTGGCGAGTGGTGTCTACTTCTACCAGATAGTGGCTGGTGATTACACGGCAACACGCAGACTCGTCATCGTTAAATAATTTATTCGATTGTGATGTTTAAAAACGCCTCTTATCCGATTCGGTTAGGAGGCGTTTTTATTTTTTCAAGCAGACATCAGTTTGCAGAGCAGAGGACAAAAACACCGGTATAAGCGTGTGCGAAGTTTCGTCCGCCGATAGGTGCGAATTCGGAGTTGCCGAAGAACCCGATGACAGGCAGTCCGGGGAACTGTTGTTGAATAACGCTGATGTCGTGATTTGCTGCGCCGTAGAGCCCTTTACCACGCCCTAAACAGTTAAAATAGAGTCCAAAATCGGGGGGATGCTGCTCGGTCTTCTCAGCTAATTTTGAAATAATCGTTCGGATTTCTTCGGCGGCGGCACGCGGATTGCGAAGGTGAAACTGCACGAGTTGTCCCGCTTTTACCTCTTCGGATATTGCGATTGCTGCGTGTTCCTCATTGATACCGATAAGATTACGGATAAGAAAATCGCCACGCGTGGGGTTGCTATTTTCATTATCCATAGCGATCCCGATAAAGACTGTGCCACCAGATCGACGAATGTCGTCCTGTGTAAGAAGTTTCAGAACGTTTTTAAAATTCTCCAGTGCCGGTTGACCATCTATCTCAAAGATAACGCGCCCGTCGGCTTTTGTGACTTCACGCGGTTTCCCAATCGGTTGACAGCCTTGTGCGACACCGATTTCCGTCTTGAAATTTCCGGTTAGGAGGAGCCCTGTAACGCCGCCTTCCGTCGCTTGTTTCCCTTTCCAGTGATACATTTGTGCCCCGGTCGCGTCGCCCGAAACGGCAGCCCCGACGACAGGCAGTGTCACCCCATCGCTACCGATTTGATTCACAAGTTCGGCAGGTTCTACAGAACGGATGTCTGGAAAGATCATGAGTAGCGAGTTATCTCGGCGTTGAGATTGAACGTTCTGCTGTATCTGTTCTCCTATCTCGGCTGCTGTGCCTTGTGCGCTAAACGACATTGCAGAAATTTGTTCACTTCGGAGGACCATTACAGCAAGCGCAGGTTCATCTTCAAACTCGCCGACTGAAGTCAAGACAGTCATGCCGCTACATCCGATGAGTTCGTCACAGCTTGAGTAGGCGTGAACTGATTGATATAGCTGTTCATATTCTGTCTGATAGTTAATAGTTGCAAATACGATAGCAATGTCTGCTTTAGCGATGCCAGCGTTTCCCATCGCTGTCCGTGTTGCTTCTTCTGCTGCTCCAGCAGTGGAGAGGTCATGTGAATGTCCGATACCTACATGAATCATCTTTTCTCTCCCATTCTTTACGTTCACCTAAGTCGCGTAAATCCTACGAATATCCTAAATTACCAATCTTCCCGCCAAAGCCCCATGCTGACCAAAAGTCACTCGACACAGTCACTGTGTGGAGTGCTTTTGGACGCTTGCGGGATGTAGGCGGGCGTTGAGTTTAAAAGTCAAGAAAGATTTGACAATCCGTCTGAAATCTTGTATGATTATAGCATCAAGTTGGCAGACAGTTCAAGCGTGACCGCAAGGTTATGTGTCTGCCTACCCACTTGAACGGGGTTAAAGACTTGATACTTGATATACTATGAAAACATTTAAATATGAGTTTTCTCATCAGTGTAATATAATATGCATTGGCAATCTGCTTGACGATCTTTATGAAGTGCATGTTCACTTGCTTCTGTTGCAAAGGCGTTATTATCGTATGTATGGCAAATATGCGGGTTTTGGTCGTATCTGTGCTCATATAACGAACAGGACTTACGCAATTTTGACGATAGCCAGTTTTTTTCGCGGATATTTCTCGGAAAACACAGCGTTCTTGGGGCACAGACTAACAGTCTATGCTACAAAAGAGAAGCATGCGTAAGTCCTAACGAAGTTGAAACAGAGGACAAAACTGCATTGGAACGCGTTGCCAAGTCAAGTGATACAACAAGTTGCCAAGCGTATTCACCTCGGTTATGATAAGTTCTTCGGTTATCTTAAAGCGAAAAAGAAAGGATTGTCCCCTCGCAAAGTAGGCAAGCCTAAAATCAAACCGAGACACAAATATAACTCATTGACGTTCACACAAGCAGGATATGAGATTATAGATAATCGTATTCATATCAAATGCTTAGATAAGTCCTTTACATTCTGGAAACACCGTAAGTGGACTGGCACTATCAAAACGATAACGATCAAACGTGATAATGTAGGTGACTACTATTTATATCTATCGTGTGAAGATTCTGAGACTTCCGAGAAACTCCCACTGACCAGTCATGAGGCAGGGGCAGATTTCGGTATGAAACCGAAGCCCACGCCTTTAGATAGTGGGTGGTATCACTTAGAGAATATCATAAATTTCAGAATAGGTCAACTTATTTGCTGGTTTAGGATAAAATCCGGTTCGGTTAGGAAACCGAACCTACCGGCTTGGGGTCTACGGTTGAGATTTTCTGTTTGACATTCTCTCCATCCTAAAGGATGGAGATTCCTTTTGTTCCTTGTAGAAACATTCCTTGGATTTAAGCCAAGGCAACAGGGACTTCTAATTTGAAGCCCAAGGGCGGTGCCATCCGGGACAAGCCCATTTCCGCCACTACGGGGTCACCAAGGCGACCCAGATACTTTTGTCTTATATTTATCGCACCTACACCATCACGGTGATACTTAAAGCCACATTTACAAGAATAGTTCCTGTTAGTAGGTTTGTTTTTATGACCACATTGAGGACAAGTTTGTGAAGTGTAAGCCTCATTAATCAACTTAACCTTGATACCAAATGTTTTCGCTTTGTAAGTGATTAACTCAGTTATTTTACCAAACGGCCACTGATGCAACTTTTGATTAACACGCTTGCCATAGTTGACCCTTTTACGAATACCGGTTAAATCACCAAGCACAATAGTACCAATGCCTTTAGCAGCACAATACTTCAAAAACTTTGTGGTATGCTTTTGTAAAGCATCCTTGATTTGATTATCAATCTTTCTAATGCGTTTCCATTTACGACGTGTTAATCGCCACCAACGCTTACTATGAAGTTTACACCTACTTATCGCCTGACTAAAATCAGAAAGCACCTTATTTCGCAGTCGATATAGAGATCTTATATACCGTCCATTGAAAATTCGAGTGTC
>JAJDXV010000095.1 GCA_022823085.1 Candidatus Poribacteria bacterium | reverse complement strand
CGCTTTGCTTGATGAAGCCTGCTACGTATGATGCGTAGTTGCAAGACCGTAGCCCCGAAACGATAGGCAGTCGACCTATCGCAACAGTCCAAAGTCTGTTTCTACAGATATGTTCGGAAATCTACAGGTTTAATTCATCGGCTAATGTTGAGTTGGCAAGATATACTTGGGTGCCATTTCTACATCAACGGACTTTCTAAGGAGTAGGGACATGGCACGTTATACCACCCTTTCACCGTCAGAGCTCGCGTACATCGTCGCACAATACCCGATCGGCACCTCGCTGAAACTTGAGGAGATTCCGGGCGGGTTTGGAAATAGTAACTTTAAACTGACAACTACAGACAGCGAGTTTCTGCTGAAAATTTGCGATGAGAAAGATTCGGCAGAACTCAACTTGCAAATCGCGCTCCTGCAACATCTCCGTCAGCACAGATACCCGACGGTGTACCCGATTCTAACGAAGGATCAGAAACCTTTGATTCACGGGACGTTTGGGAGTGTGATGCTCTATCCTTTCCTACAAGGAGAGGAGCCCTTGCCTTCACCAAATATATCGGCGCAACTCGGTGAGGCGTTGGCGGAACTGCACTGCATTCCGCCTATTGCGGGGCTCCCACGCTTTGCGATGGGTATATCACAGATGTCCCCTTTTCTTAAAGAGGTACAAGCCACAAAATTTGCTATGCACCCGTTCGTCGCATCGCTAAAATCGCAATTGGCAGAGATGGAAGCACCCCTGAATACGCCACTCCCTATGGGACTTCTTCATGGAGATCTTTTTTTAGACAATACGCTCTTCGCCGGTGAAGAGATGGTGGCAATTCTCGACTTTGAGGAAGGCTGTTACGATACCCTGCTCATTGATGTGGGCATGACAATCATCGGGTGCTGTTATACATCAGAGCATCGACTGAATTTAGAGATTGTTCGGCGATTTCTGGATGCATATAACGCCAGGCGCCCGTTGACAGAAAAAGAATGGAAACATTTGGATTGCTTTGTTCACTACGCTGCGCTCTCCATCGCGTTTTGGCGATTCCGGCAATTTAATATCCGCCGTCCAGATGCACACCGCGCCGACACATATCAGGAGATGCTTACCCGTAGTGCCCAATTTAAAAGTTCCTCCGCAAGGTAAAATTAAAAAATGTCTTTAATACGATTAGAAAACGTCACCAAATTATATGACCCTGACCTGATTCTCGACGATATTTCGATTGCAATTGAGTATGGCGACAGAATTGGGTTAATTGGCCGTAACGGAACTGGAAAAACAACGTTAATTAAGATTTTAAACGGTATGCTCTCTAATTTTAAAGGGAGCGTTGTGTCTGCGAAGGGGTTACGCGTCGGGTACCTCAGCCAAGAACCGGACCTTGGGCGCGACTGTACATTAAGACAGGAGATGCTAAAGGTTTTTGAAAAAAGGCGTGCGCTTGAAGATGAAATGCTCCTATTAGCAGAAGATATGGAGACAGAGGAATCGCCACAACTCTTAGCGGAATATGCACGCGTTCAGGAACAGCACGAATCACTCGGCGGTTACGATTATGAACATCAAATCAACCGCATCCTCAGCGGTTTAGGTTTCGCTGAAACGGATTTCAACTTACCGATCGATGTACTCAGTGGGGGTCAGAAAAGTCGAGCGACACTTGCCAAGTTACTTCTCGAAGGACCGGATCTGCTGCTTTTTGACGAACCGACGAATCATCTCGACATCAATGGGATCGAATGGCTCGAAAGTTATCTGAATACCGAATACGGCGGTGCTGTCCTGGTTGTCTCACACGATCGATATTTTTTAGACAAGGTGGTTCGTAAGGTTTGGGAACTCGAAGCGCATAAAATAAAAATCTACCGCGGGAATTACGCCAAGTACGTTGAGACTAAAAACATTGAAAAGTTGGTTAGAGAGCGGGAATTCAAAAAGCAGCAGGCAATGATCGCGCACGATGAAGACTTTATCCGTCGTAATATCGCGGGGCAGCGGACGCGCGAAGCACAAGGCAGGCAGAAAAAATTAAACCGATTAGAACGTATTGAGAAACCGAAACCGGACGCGCCAACCCTTAAACTCAATTTTACACCAGAAACCCGCGGTGGTAACGATATTCTTCGATGCAAAAACGTCGGCAAAGCCTTCGGTGACAAAGTGATATTCAGGAACCTAAACTTTGAGGTGTACCGTCGTGATGTCGTCGGTATTATCGGTGCAAACGGGACCGGAAAAACGACGTTTTTCCGCATGATTTTGGGAGAAGAGGCCGCGACAGAAGGCGAAATATGGGTCGGTCCGACGCTCAAGTTTGGATACTATACACAAGAACTGGAAGGACTCAATCCAAACAATGAAATTATTGACGAAATTTGGGAACTTCGACCCGGACAGACCCGAGGCGAGATACGCAGTTTCTTAGGCAAGTTTCTATTCTCCGGTGATGATGTATTCAAACGGGTCGGGCACCTGAGCGGCGGTGAGCAGAGCCGTGTGCAACTCGCCAAGTTGCTATTAGCGAACGCAAATGTGTTGTTGCTTGACGAACCGACGAACCATCTTGACATCCCAGCGCGTGAAGCGTTAGAGACAGCACTATCGGAATATCCAGCAACGCTCTTTATTATTTCTCACGATCGCTACCTCTTGAACAATCTTGCGACGAAACTCCTGATTTTTGATGGAACACCGAGTGGGACTGCGATCCTTTTTGAAGGTAACTATGCTGCGTACGTAGCGACACAAGAAGAACGCCGAGAAGATACGCGATCTCTCGAAAACGAACAAGCACCGCAGCAGAAACCATCACCTCCGCGAAAAAGTAAACCGAAATCGAAACGAAAACGGAAGATAAAGGCACAACGGCTTGTCGGTAGCAATTAAAAATGGAAACGTAGCTAAAGTTTCAAGTTATGCTAAGCCAACTGCAAATTAAATTAAAAATCCTCCGAAAAACGATGCTTTGGATAAAATATGTGCTAAAATCGTGTATTTTTGGCATTTTAATTTGACATTCAGCTGAAAGGAGGGTATAATTATTATATCGTATACGATGATAAATATGTCCGATATAGGATATATTTATTTTTTATCGTCCGTTTTAGTGCATACGTGTTAGTGACGACACTTACAATATTGACTTTTAACAGCAAGTTTTAGCTTGCAGCGTTGCCCAAAATGCCTAAAGACCCGGAATTCCATAACGAAATTGATGTTGTGATGCGTGTGATGCGTCATGCGCAAGCGGCTGTCAAATCTCGGTTCATCCAAGAAGTTGTTCCGAATCGTCTGACGATTGTTCAGTTCAACGCTTTGCAACACCTTCACTGGTATGGCCGTGATGCTGGTATGTCGGTGAGTGAACTCGGCGAGCATTTAGGTCTCGCGCACAATACCACATCCGGGTTAGTAAGCCGTTTAGAACGGCACGGTTGGGTTGTCCGTCGTAAATGCGATAAAGATCGGAGACGTGCTCGGATTCAACTCACGCCGCAATCTGAAGACCTTTTCCGCGAAGGTGTAGAACACGCGGCTGATTTTTGGCAAAGTACTTTTGGGCAGCTATCGCCGCAAGAACGCGAAAACCTGATCGGTAGTCTAAAACGCCTGAAACAGGTGATGGCAAAACCGGTTTGGCCCAGTTATGCGCAGTTGCACCCACGCGATACAGACCATCTTCAGAAACGCTTTGAAGCCGATTTGGATGAACTTGCACAGGCAAAATTGAAACTTGTCGGGATGCGATTGATTCTGGCACAAATCGCGGAAAAGCAGAACGAACATGAACTCGCGGCGTACCTGAACCAAGCTGCTTCCGAGGAAATACGTCACACGAACCAACTGTTAGGTCTACTCGGGCATGGTGAGGACATCAAACGGCTTCTGTCAGCACTTATCCACGAAGACAATGTCATCTATGAAGAATTGATTGCCTTGCTCGAAACTGCCCCGCATGCCGAAGATAATGAAGAATTAACGCTTCTCCAACAGATGGTTCAAGATAGCCAGAGATATAAACGTTGGTTTCGCAGTGTCCACAAACAAACGAATCAGTGACTACCTTTTGTCAATAGCCGCCTAAACTTCTGATTTTTGTCCTTCAAGAAACGGAAGTCGTTTTCCCGGCTGATGACGCTTAAGAGGAGAACATGCAGTCCCAAAACCCTGAAAGCCTTCCTCCAGAGTGTTACGATGATAACGAACTGATTGAGCGATTTCAACAAGGCGATACCGCTGCGTTTGACACGCTCTTTACCCGCTACCAGAAACGCACCTACCGTCTGGTGCAGCGCTACATCTCGAATCGCGAAGATGCCTTAGATCTGACGCAAGATGCCTTTATCCGTGCCTACCAGGGATTAGGCGATTTTAAGAGTCAGTGCCAGTTTTACAGTTGGCTTTACCGCATCACGGTTAATCTGTGTATCGATTTTTTAAGGAAAAAGTCGAGATCTGAAGTGCTGCTGTATGATTCGACTGATTCGGGCGAGTTGCCGATGGCAAATATTCCGGATCCGCGTTCAGATTCTCCTGCGAAAGCGGTAGAGAATAAAGAATTGCGGGCACATATCCGCAAAGCGGTTCGCCGACTTCCCCCGAAGCAGCGTCAAATTTTCATCCTGCGCCACTGGGATGGCTTATCGCTTAAAGATATTGCGGCGACGGTTGGCAGATCCGATGGAACGGTTAAGGCACATCTGCTGCACGCGCATCGTAATCTTCGCAAACACCTACGTCCTTACCTACAAGAAATAGATTCTTAGGAGTTTCAGTATGCGCGCTTTCCAAGCGCGCATACGCCGAGTGTATCGGTATAAGGATCGCCCGTGCCAATGCTACATGTTTTTTGCTGCTTATGCTTCCACGGTTTCTTCTGCTGCGAAGAGTGCTTCAACGAAATCTTCTCCCACGAAATCCGGTAAATCGTCAAGTTTCTCACCGATTCCGATGAGTTTGACCGGTGCGCCGATCTCTGCGTTCACTGCGATCACGATACCACCTTTCGCGGTACCATCAAGTTTGGTAACAGCGACACCCGTAATTGGCACAGCCTCGTTGAAGATTTTCGCCTGTATCAAAGCGTTCTGTCCGACCGTTCCATCAACGACCAGGAGTACTTCATGTGGTGCGCCCGCATGTCCGCGTTCCATGACCCGTCCGATTTTCGCCAGTTCGTCCATCAACGGTTTTTTGGTATGCAGTCTCCCAGCGGTATCAATGATGAGCACGTCAGCCTCACGATGTTTCGCTGCCTGAATCGCATCGAAGACCACAGAAGCCGGCTCAGCATTCTCTCCACCGCGTATCAACTCAGCCCCTGCGCGTTCGCACCAGATCGCGAGCTGATCCTCTGCTGCCGCGCGGAAGGTATCACCAGCGGCGACAAGTACACGCTGCCCGTCTGTAACAAAACGCTTGGCAAGTTTGCCGATCGTTGTGGTTTTGCCTGCCCCGTTCACACCGAGCACCAAAATCGTATACGGTTTTTCATCTTTAACTTCTATCGGCACATCTTCACCAAGAAGATTCAGAATTTCCGACTTTATGACAGATTCCAATTCCGAAGAATCACTTAACCCGTCTGCTTTGACTCGTTCTCTGACGTTATCCATTAACGTCAACGTCGTATCAACGCCGACATCTGCTTGGATCAAAATTTCTTCAATTTCCTCCATGAGGTCTTCGTCGATTTTCCTTCCGATCTGCAGTAACCCGGATAACTGAGACATGAACTGGTTGCGAGTTTTCGCTAACCCGGACTTCAGGCGATCGAACCAATTCTGTGGTTTATCCTCGGCACCATTTTCATCTGCAGTATCGGACGCGACATCGCTTTTGTCCCGACCCTTAAATAGATTTCTTAACATTATCTGTGTTATTTCTCCTCTTATGATTACTCGTATATATTTAAAGTCTTAGCAGAAAACCGTATCTGCTCTTTGATATAATACAGTAACAGTGAGTAGAATAGCAAACGAAAATGAGGCGTTAGTTTTCAACTATCAGCAGGGAGTATTTCAGTTACTTGATGATAGCAGTGTACACGCGAATTTTCTTGAAATGACTCCCAATTTGTCTTATACTAAATTGTCAGTATTCAGTATCAAACTTCGGTTAAAAAAATTGAGGAATTTATCATGAAAACGCAAACACGAAACCCCCTATTCGGTCTCGCAATAATACTAATAACTTGCCTATTCTTCGCCAGCTGTGCCGAAAAGCAGTTAGAAGAAATCATTGAACAGCAAGATGAAGAAACGACTATGGACACAGCGGAACCGACCCGACCTGAGGAGCCGATCGTGGCGCTCCCTGGTCTACCAGCAGACGTGGCAGGCTACACACAGTGGCTCCAATTAAATGCGGAACCTATACCCCCTGTGCCTGGTGGGGATCCACACAATGGTACAAAAAATGTTTATGTGAATAAAACACGGGAAGACATCGCACCGAACGGTGAACAGCAATTTCCATATCCTGACGGCAGCATTGTTATAAAGGAAGCCTACCGTCCGGGTAAGGATTTCGTCGGACTGATTGCGATTATGCGGAAAAAAGCCGGTGTGGACCCGGATCACAACGACTGGGAATTCATTGAATACGTCCGAAACGCGCCGGATGCTGATTTCAGTGTCATCGCTAAGGATGGCGTGTGTTGGGGGTGTCACTCCAGAGTCGAAGATGTTGATTACGTTTTCACAGCACTTGAATAGGATTTTGCTGGCGAGGTTTGATCCCTCGCCAGCCATATTACACGCATCAAATTTCACGATAAAACAAGGAGTCTCTCTTGAATACACACTCTCATAATTATGTGAAGCAAATCAGCCATGCAATCGGACGCGCAAAACACTGGTATATATCCAGCAGCGTACCATCGTTTCTACAACTTGGATTCGTCGTAAGTATCGCGCTCAGTCTGTTATTGCAGACCGGTGCGGAGGCGCGTCCTGAATTTGCAACTGAACTTGAGAAAGAATGTAGTTTTTGTCACCTTGACCCGGCAGGCGGTGGTCCACGAAACCGTATCGGCGAAATTTTTGAAGAGAACTATTTTGAATTTCCTGAAGATTTTGACATGGAAGCCGTGACGGAAGAGGCGATGGAGGTTGTCAAGCAGCTCACAACATCACTTGACTTTCAGACTGCATTCATCAAAACAACGCACGTCGATGCAGAAGAAAGTACGATTGCAGGTTGTAACTCGTGCCACTCTTCAGTTGACAGATTCCTGCTCATGCAAGCAGAGGTAACGTTTAATGCAAAAGCCTCGGAGAATATCAATCTTACGCTCTCGAATAACGCTGGTACAACGATGAACGCGTTTGCAATAGTAGATGCGATCCCGAAACATCTCTACGTCAAAGTCGGACAATTCCGGCTCCCGTTTGCTATTAAACAGAAGGACCACAATATTCTTGTCCGCGAAGGTTATGGACTCGGTTCTAATAAACGGGATATCGGGGTTGAACTTGGTGGAAGCGCGGGTAAAGTTTTTTATAACGCTGCCTTCTTTAATAGCGGTGGCGCAACAGCAAAAGGTGGCCTCGGTACGTTCGGTGCACAACTGGGACCGGTTCGCGCAGGTATCTCTGGCATCTTTGAAAAACCGGATGAAGAGTGGGAACGGCTCATCGGTGCATTCCTCACCGCTTCTTATGCGGGGTTGAGTATAGAAGGAGAATTTAATTGTGGGAACAGCGGCGAGGTCGTCTCTTTCGCGCCGGATGATGTTGACTCAAAGGGGTACTATGTCGGTGCAAAATATCGCGTTCTGCCGCAACTCACGCTTGCAGGTCGATACGGTTTGTTCGATCCGGATCGCACAATAAAGGGTGATGCAAGCCAGCGGGTGACACTGAGTGCGCAATACAATTTCATGGAAAACGGGGCAATCTCGTTGTTTTACTGGGCAAACCTACCGAACGCCGATCGAGGTAAAGATGATACGATCGGGAACAAAGGCACCTTGCGCCAACTCCAAGGTACAGACCAGATTATCTTGATGTCACGATTCTGGTTTTAAACGGTGTGCCTGATAGAACACCTGAACATAGGGATGGATCTCTACATCTGTCCCTATGTGTTTATATTTACACATAACGTCACTTAAAGACACCTTTTAATTTTTTTCCAGCCTACCCTAAAATCCCATTTAAAGCGAACGGACACCGTTTAAACGCTTCGTATACCGTCCGAAAAAAGTTGGCACGAAAATTGCTTAAAGTGTACCGGAATTGCTTAATTATTAGTGTCTGTGTTTTTGTTGTTCGTTAAATTTAGCAAGGTTTGTCGATGGTATCTTGTGACATATATTTTTACCAGAAACAGTCTATAAGTGTCGGCAACAAAAGTACTGACAGGAACAAAATTTTCTAAAGTACAAGGGGCACTTCTCATGGTGTTTTCCAAACTTTCTAAAAATCTTTCGCTGGAACATGGAAATTCCGGAAATTTGTTACTCAAAAGTCTATTCGGAGTCATAGGGTTGATGGCTCTGCTCCTCGGTGCCTGTATTTTCTACATCGTGCGGGGAAACGTGGGTGCGAAGACGCGATATAGCGTTAAGACTTTCGCGCCACAAGGCGAAGTGCCAGAATGGACTGATTTTTCGATTACCTTTTCGGAGGCAATCGTTGATAAATCACGCGTTGGAACAGAAGTCCCATCAGAAGCCCTTCGATTTACGCCAGCCGTCCAAGGGACTGCCCGTTGGGTAGCCGCCGACAGAATCGGTTTCTTTTTAGACGCACCTTTAGCACCGGCCGCAGAATATACTGTCAAACTTACATCTGAAATCAATCCATCCGAAGTATTCCAACTCACCGGTCAAAAAGAGTTCAAATTCGCTACTGAACCTTTCGCAGTTCAGCAGACACGCATGGAATTTAGGAATGACGGGGCTCGTGAATACGCGATAGGTTTCGGGACAATAACATTTAATTATCCGGTAACAACCGCCGATTTAAAGGCGCATCTTTCTATTCAATTAGATGATGGAACAGAAATTCCGTATCAGATTCAAACTAACACATTAACAGCACGAGCGATAACATTCGAGACGAAACGGATAAAACGCAGCAACGTAAACCAAGAAATAAAAGTCAAAGTCGAAAAGGGGTTTAAATGCACTGGTGGGGAGATTGGTCTGGAAAAAGCGAATGTTACACTTGTCATACTTCGTGGTAGAGGCACCTTGGGCGTAACATATTCAGACGTTCGAGAAAGCGATGGTACGCCTTATATTTCCGTCAGTTTTAACGCCCCCGTACTCAGCGATAGTGTTGAACCCTATCTTGAAGTTACGCCAGCAGTAGACTATCAAATCACATCTAATTACCGGAACATTAAAATCCACGGCGATTTTAAGCGGCGGACCACCTACACCCTGAAAATTCGGCGCGGTTTGACGGCACGTAACGATGCGGTTTTAAAACAGGACTATATGACACAGCTCAGGATTCCGGACATCCGCCCGCAGCTCCGGTTTCTTGGCACCGGCTTCTTCCTTGCGAGAAAAGGACACTTAAACCTTGGACTTGCAACGATTAACGTTAAACGCGTAAACCTTGATATTGAGAAAGTTTTTGCCAACAATCTCATTTATGTATCAAGATTAGATAGATGGAGTCAATGGAGCCGGAATTTGGGGAAACCCGTTCATTCGGAAGTCCTTGATATACCACCGCAATTGAACGAAGAGGTAACGACCCCACTCTCATTGGAGAATTACCTCTCTGACGAACATGTTGGGATATTCAAAGTTGTCGTCCGCAATGCGGATAGTCGGTGGAACAGTGCCCATCAATGGGTACTCATAACAGATTTGGGGATCAGTGCGAAACGTGCCGGGGATAATCTATACGTTTGGGTGAAATCTCTTGCGACCGGCAAACCGGTGCCATCAGCGCGGGTGAAACTTATTAGCGACAACAACCAAACGCTGCTTACGGGTACAACGAATTGGGCAGGTTTTGTCGAGTTTACTGATGTCGCGGAGAAGACGAACAACTTTATACCGTTTATGATTACCGTCGCGAACCGCGACGATCTCGCCTTTGTTCAATTAGATCGTCATGAAATCGCAACTGCGGACTTCAACATCGCAGGCCCTGCGTATTTACAGAAAGGCTATGAAGCGTTTCTCTACACGAATCGCGGTGTTTATCGCCCCGGTGAGACTGTTCAACTTGCCGGTATCGTCCGGGGGCCGAAACAGATGCCCGCTGAATCACTTCCTACCCGTATTGAAGTCCTCGCTCCAGATGGCAGAATCATGCGAGAGTTAAGGCAGCAGACAAACAAAAGCGGTGCCTGCGACCTGAAAATCCCGATTCCTGACTACGCGCTGACAGGCAACTATATTGCGAAAATGAAGATTGCCGATCGAGTTGTTGGAAGGGTCCAATTTCAGGTTGAAGAATTCATGCCAGACCGTATGAAAGTTGCCTTAACAACGGGCAAATCGACTTACAAACTTGGAGAAACCCTCAACGTTGAAGTCAACGCGACGAATCTGTTTGGCCCCCCGGCCGTAGGACGGAGGGTTCAGGCTTCATGTCAACTGCAAGCGGTTCCGTTTATCGTTTCTGAGGACACCGTACCATCAGGTACAGATGTGACGAAGTGGCGTTCTTTCGTCTTCGGAAATCATACCAAACAATTTGAAAGTCAACGGATTGAATTAGGGGAAGCGAAAACTGATGCAGAGGGCAAAGCGCGGTACCAATTCACTGTTCCTTCAACATTGAAGGCCCCATCTTTGCTCAACGGTGTTTTGACGGCGAGCGTTAGTGAAATTGGTGGACGTGCTGTCACGGCTTCGCACCGAGTTGTTATTCACCCTTACTCACATTATGTCGGGCTGCGGCGAACAACTACCGGGGAGGTCAAGATTAACGAGCCGCTTCACTTCGACTATGTAGCTGTTGATGATGTAATGGCAGTTGCCGCGGGTAGGGCTTTGAAACTAACACTCTACAAGGTGCATTGGAATACGATACTTCGACAGAACTCAGCGGGCCGTTACGAATACGTCTCCGAACCGCAGACGACAGAGGTGGAAACTTACGCGTTAACTTCGGCAGAGACGACACAGACCCTGACATTAACGCCTTCAGATTACGGTAGATATCGTGTCAGTCTTGAGGATATCGAATCAACGGCAACGGCGGAAATGGGATTTTATGTGAGCGGATGGCGAAACGCGCCGGTTTCTATGGAACATCCGACTCGGCTGGATCTGACGCTTGACAAACCGGTCTATCGTCCGGGGGCGACAGCAAAACTAAGCATCAAGGCGCCGTTCTCGGGGACGCTTCTGCTCACTGTTGAACGAGATCGCGTGCTCAGCCACCGCACGATCGTCATGAAAGAAAATACGGCAACCTTATCAATCCCAGTACGGGATAATTATAAACCGAATGTGTATGTTTCAGGCACCCTAACGCGATCGATTTCAATGGACACAGTATCAACGGTTGATAAGAAATCGCTCCTTCCAGCCCGCGCCTTCGGTGTGGTTCCTTTGAAAATAGATGCAACACGAAGTCGACTTTCGATTGAAATGTCCGTCAAGGCAAAAGATGCTGCCGGTGCGACTGACGATATCCCACTTCAGGCAAACGCTGCTGCCGATATTTCTGAAAGTGGCGAGGTAGTCGTCCTACCAAACAGTGAGGTGGACATCATGTTCCGAGTCCAGGGGAGGCGTTCATGGCAGAAATATGATGTGTGTATAGCGGCTGTTGATGAGGGGATTCTCGCGTTAACTGATTTCCAAACACCGAATCCGCACGACTATTTCTATCAACAACGCGGGTTGAAGACGCGTTCTTTCGACCTCTATGGCGGGATTCTGCCTGAAATAGCAGATGTCACCGACAACTCAAGCCCGGGCGGTGATGCGGCATTCGCTCTTCAAAGAAGGCAACGCCTTAATACGAGCAGTATCAGACGGGTGAAACCGGTTTCACTGTGGTCAGGATTTGTGAAGACTGACGGAAACGGGCGCGGGAGTGTCCGATTCAAGATTCCTCAATTCAGTGGGAAATTAAGGTTGATGGCGGTCGCTTTTGCCGGCTCAAACTACGGTGCTACGGAAGCGTATTTGACTGTCCGGGAACCTATTGTTTTAACACCGACGTTCCCACGATTTCTCGCAGGTGGCGATAAGATCCGTGTTCCTGTTACGCTTTTTAACGGTACAGGTGACGATGGGGAATTCAGTGTCACATTGCAAGCAGTGGGGGACGTGCAACTCCTGTCGGCAAGTTCCGAACCATCAGCCATCAATCTTCAGTCTTCGCTTAAAGAGGGTTCTCTGGCAACCACAAGAAACTCTTTAGCTGAAAACGACCAACTGAAACGTGAAAAATCTCTCAGCATAAATAAAAAAGTTGAAGCGGGCATAGAGGCACAAGTCTTTTTTGACATTGGTGTTCAGGATGCGATAGGCGAAGTGAATTTCAATCTATCGGCGCGAGGTAATGGTGAAACGACGAAAATGGATGTCGAGTTGCCCTTACGCTCTGTTGCCCCGCCCGTGACAAAAACGGGTCACGGTGCGGTGCGTGCGGGTAAATCGGTAGATTTTATCTTTCCCTCAAATCTCATACCAAATTCGTCCGAGTTTAGTTTGACGCTTTCACCGTTTCCAAATGTCGCATTTGCGAACAGTCTCCGTTACCTTGTCCGTTATCCATACGGATGCTTAGAGCAGACGACAAGCAAGGTTTTCCCGTTGCTCTATTTCAGCGACTTGGCACGAACTGTCGAACCGATGCTCGCAGCAGAGGGTACCGTGGATTACTATATTACATCAGGGATCACGAAACTTGAAAGTATGCTGATGTCAAGCAATCAGTTCTCATACTGGCCCGGTGGTACCTATGTCAATCCGTGGAGCAGTATCTATGGGTCTCACTTCCTCGTTGAGGCACGGAAAGCTGGTTATGAGGTGGCAGACCGGGTGTACGATGCGATGTTGGAAGGCTTAAAAGCACGCGCAAAATTTTCGCCCGATATGGAAAGTGAAAAGGATGCGAAAAAGGTAAAGACCGAGATCGCGCTTGCGACCTATGCCTCTTATGTCTTGGCTGCTGCGGGGCAACCTGACCGTGGCACGATGCACTACTTAAAAAATAGGGGTGCAGGGGGGCTCAGCGACTACAGTTACTTCCAACTTGCGGGTGCCTTCGCGCTGAGTGGTGAACTCGAAACGGCTCTCTCCATGCTACCTGTATCGGTATCGCCAAATTTTAACGGGAAAGATACAGAAAAACGTGAGACAGGTGGCACCTTCAACTCACCTATCCGAGCGCAAGCGATTATGTTGGACGTTCTCGCCGAAGTTAACGAGAACCATCCATCTATTCCGACGCTCGTCAAGAACCTGAGTGAAGCGGCATCCGATGGCAACCGCTGGCGGACAACCCAAGACAACGCTTTCGCGTTCCTTTCGCTCGGTAAGATTATGCAGAAACAGGCAGAGCGGAATTACAACGGTACCGTCAGAATCAACGGTGAACACTTCGCTGATTTTGATGCCAATGAGGTCCGGCTCACCGATGAAGCGTGGGACGGTGCGCGTATACAAATCTCCGTCAAAGGCGATGGTACTTGCTACTACTATTGGAGTGCGTTCGGCATCCAACGCGATTCGTATATCGAAGAATATGAACGTGAACTACAGGTGCTTCGCCGATACTTCAACAAAGACGGTGAGGAACTCACTGGCACGTTCGTACACGGCGACTTAATCGTTGCTGAGATCAGTGTTAAGGCACTCACAGCGAACCTGGAAAACGTTGTCGTCGTCGATATGTTGCCAACCGGTTTCGAGATTGAGAACCCACGCCTGGAATCCAGAGCCGGGATACCATGGCTAAAAGCCCAAGATTTCAAGCCGGATTATCTCGATATTCGTGATGACCGCCTTATCTTTTTCGGGACGTTCCCGCGTCAACGTGAACGTAAGTTCTATTACGCGCTAAGGGCAGTGACACAAGGCGAATTTACGTTACCGCCGATCGCAGCGGAAGCGATGTATGACCCGACGAAGTCTACTGTAACAGGCAGTATGGCGATCAAAGTGGTCACGGAACAGTCAGCAACACCCCGCTAAAGTAAGGGAAAACTTGTGCGAAGATTAATGAGAAAGCATAGCCATGAGAAGAATAGTTGTCAGTTAACAGTCCTCAGTTGTCAGTTAAGAGGCCTCTTGTCACTGATAACTGATAACCGAAAGATTTTTCGTAGAAAAATCGTGCTGAAAACTATTCCGGCTCTTTTGCCTCTCTCTATTATTCTCCTTTTTGTGGTGGCGAACTGGTGTTTTCCATTGCCCAAAACACGTCTCCACCCGCCACCGTCTTATGTTGTCTTAGATCGGAACGGTGAATGGCTTCGTGCGTTCTTAGCCGATGACAACATGTGGCGATTTAGCCTTCACAGCAGTGTATCCCCAAAAACGATAGCCGAAACGAAGTGGAGGCGGATTAACGGAGAGCGACTTCACAGCCACGAGAACGCTAACCGAACTGCAAGGAAATTTAAAAAAAATCGGGAACCTATTTTGGCAGAAGGTTTCCGAAAGTCGAAAGTCGATGGCTATTTTGGTGTTTCTCCATTGCTACACCAAGCGATGTTAACAGCAGAGGATCGTTGGTTCTATTATCATTGGGGGATTAACCCTGTGTCCGTCGTAACGGCTCTCTACGACAACATCAAATCGGGGGAGGTTGTGCGAGGCGGCTCGACAATTACGATGCAGCTTGCCCGACTGATGGAACCGAAAGCGCGGAATATTCCGAACAAACTTATTGAGATGTTCCGCGCGCTCCAACTCGAATTGACGTATTCCAAATCTGAGATCCTCAACTTTTATTTTAGTATGCTCCCGTATGGTGGCAACATTGTCGGAACGGGGGCGGCATCACGACTTTATTTTAACAAACCGCAGCATGCTATTAGTCTCGGTGAAGCAGCCCTTCTTGCTGCTATTCCGAACGCCCCGGAACGCTTGCGTCCGGATAGGTTTCCAGAAAATGCGCGGCAGGCGCGAGAAAAGATACTGAACCGACTCCTTGCACGTAGGCAGATCTCGGAAGAAGAGTGGCGTGAAGCCTTGCGTGAACCGATCCCGACAAAACGGCACGCCCTTCCATTTAACGCGCCGCATCTCTCACGTCTGTTGGTTAAGGGCAACCGTTGGAACATAGAAACGCCAGGAGATGGCAGGATATACACGACGATAGACGCGAAGGTTCAAAAAACCGCTTCGCGCATCCTCAGAGAATATCTGAGTGCGTCGGCTGCCGGGGTTGTAGGCTCACAGCCCCATACTGCAAGTACAGGTGCGATCGTCGTTATGGACACGCAAACCCGGCATGTCTTGGCAATGGTCGGATCGCACGATTTTTTTGACCAGCGGGCATCAGGACAGGTAAACGGAACGCTTGCGCCGCGTTCGCCTGGGTCCACGCTCAAACCTTTTGTCTACGCACTTGCGATCGAACAAGGCTTGGTAACACCGGAAACGCTACTCTTTGATGTCCCCGTTAACTATGCTGGATATGAACCGGTTAATTACGACGGTACGTACAACGGCTATGTTACTGTACGTGAGGCCCTCGCGGCTTCTCTGAATGTCCCTGCCGTAAATTTGAGTGCGCGCTTGAAAGATGTTACACTGCACGCTTTTCTTAAACAGGCGGGTATCTCTACACTGGCACCAGAAAAGAAGTACGGTCTCTCTATGGTCCTTGGCGGGTGTGAAGTGAACTTGCTTGAACTGACAACGCTTTACGCGGGGTTGGCAAATATGGGTGAATTCGCACCTTACCAGATAGTCGTCAGCGGTCAGCCCTCAGCGGTCAGCCATCAGCAAAGAGATTCTCTTGCTGAAGGTTTCCGAGAGCCGAGAGCCGAGAGCTATTCCGCACAACGCCTGCTCCGCGAAGAGACAAGTTTCATTATAACGGAGATGCTCACGGTATCGCAGCTGCCAGTGAACACTGTCAAAAATCCGGAAGCCTTTGAAAGCACTATGAACTTACCGAAGGTCGCATGGAAAACCGGGACATCTTATGGACATCGGGATGCATGGTGTATCGGGTATTCACCCAAATTAACAATCGGTGTCTGGCTCGGCAATTTCGATGGAAAAGGTGTGCCGATGCTTAGCGGTGCAGACGCGGCAACGCCGATTCTGTTCGCGCTTTTCAGTGCGCTTACCGGACAAGACACACATCGTTGGTATACAACACCGGAACAACTCAAAACGCGAGAGGTCTGTGCCCTTACCGGTGCCCCACCTTCACCGCACTGCCCGACCCGTAAAACCGATGTCTATATTCCGGGTCTCTCGTCTGTCAAGACCTGTACAATTCACAAACGGGTTTATATTGATAGTGTTACTGGATATAGTCTCTGCTCGCACTGCCGGAATCTTCCGCCAATTAATTTAAATTACCTTGCGGTTAAATCAAGTGAGGCGTTACTTCAAGCCCCTATCTTAAGTCCGTCCGCCATTACATTACGGACTACAGTTTCTAAAAAGAAAAGAGATATAGCTTGGAACGAAGTGGAAAGCGGATCTACGGAGATGAACGTGAAAACCACCAATGAACTTCACCGAACCGCAAGGAAATTTAAAATATTTGAAGAGTGGCCCGCTGAGGCGGCGACTTGGTTGGCAAAAAACGGGTTTGCTGTGTCGGTGCTGCCAGAACACAACCCGCTGTGCACAGGCACGATCGCGGGAACTGCACCGGTTATTCTATCTCCTACAGAAGATACTGTGTACTATATCCGAGATGGCATCCCGATAGAGAACCAGAAAATACAATTGTCTGCCTCGACCTCTAATCGAACGCAGCAGCTATTCTGGTTTCTGGACGGTGAGTTAATATTCAAGGGCGACGCGGAGCAACCGTACTGGCTCACCCCTGTTAAAGGCGAACATGTGATTACATGCGTGGATGCAGAGGGACGCTCAGCAAGCCGCACACTCCACATTTCATCTTTCTAAAGGATAAATGATGGTAAAAAAAGCGGTACTTGTTATTATTTTAGCTGGAATTGGATGTGTCGGTTTCTTCGTCTTTTTCGTCGATTACGAGGAAGACAAGAAAATATCCCAGGAGACATTATCTGAAGAACCATCTGCTGTAGGAACGAGGTTACCTCAAAGAAACACCCAAGCAAAAACCGCCCACGATGTCCAAATCTATTGGACTAACAGATTAGGTAAAATTCAGCACATTCACTCCGGTACCTCAGACATTGAAGCCCTCGTTACGGACGTGTGCACGCCAATTGATATAGCATTAGATATTTCCGGGGGTCAGATGTACTGGACGAGCGGTTGTAAGATTCAACGTGCTGACTTGGACGGCTCAAACGTTGAGGAACTTATTCCGCCCAGTGAAGGCATAAAGGAAGGCATTGCCCTGGATATTGATGGAAATAAGATGTATTGGACAGTCTGGCATGCTGTGACGAACAAGATTCAACGCGCCAACCTTGACGGTTCAGATGTTGAAGACATCATCACTAATTTGAAAAGTCCACGTGGCATCGCCTTAGATATACCCAATCGGAAAATGTACTGGGCAGACCTTGGTGCGGGTAAGATTCAACGTGCGAACCTCGACGGTTCAGATGCTGAAGATATCATCACCGATTTACTGGGTCCAAACGGTATTGCTCTGGACTCGGATGGAAATAAGATTTATTGGGCAGATGAATACAGTGGTAAAATTCAGTGTGCGAATCTCGATGGTTCAAACCTCAGGACGCTCTTTGTTAGATACGGTAGGCTTATCGGTACTGCCATGAGTATTCCGTTCGATATTTTAAATCTAAAAATATACTATGCGAATAGCCCAATTGGCATTGCCTTAGACATTCCTGGTGGAAAAATATATTGGACAATTCCGCATAAATATAAAGTTCAGCGTGCCAACCTTGATGGTTCAAACGTTGAAGATGTCGTCACGGACCGTATATTAACCCTCGGCATTGCGGTGTCCCTCTTACCATAGAAGCCTCACAAAACGCGGCTGTCTATCCGATGGATAGACTTTGCCAACCCATTTCAGCCACCTCGGATTGCAGCGATAGTTAAGCATCCCCAACCGATAATAAACGCTAACCCGCCGATGGGTGTAATCGCGCCGAGCCAGCGAATGCCGGTGAGGCTCAGCACGTAAAGGCTTCCTGAAAAGATCAGGATGCCAGCGAGAAAGCACCATCCGGATGTGATTGTAAGTTGGTTCTGCCACTGCGATACTGCCCACGCTGCAGCAAGCAGTCCGAGGCTATGGTACATCTGATAGCGGACAGCGATCTCAAATGTCTCAAGCATTTCTGGCGCGAGTTTTGATTTCAGTGTATGCGCCCCAAACGCCCCAAAAGCGACACCGAACAGGCTCAAGCCTGAACCGAGTGCGAAAAATAGATTTTGCATGAATACCTCCTTTTAGATATTTACTATCGCAACCTATTATAACTTAAATCCAGCATATTTTGTCATATCTTTTTGCAGAGGAACCCTGATGCTCCGTTGTAAGTGAGTTTTGGAACCCCGATTCTCATATTTCTCTTGACCTCTTTTGAAAATATGGTATACTTCTCAATTGTAGCGAACCTGCCCTGAACAATAGACTCCGCACCGAAAAGAGGAAAAAAATAAACAATGAAAAATCGAGCAAGTCCAAATACTTATTCAGAAACGCTCCTATCAAGAGAAACATTGCGGGGGAAGTATGATGATATTCTCGGTGAGAGTGCCAAGCATCTTGAGGTCCTGAAAAGCGTTGATCTGTTTGCCAAATCTTCCAGTACGGTGCTTATTACTGGCGAGACAGGAACGGGCAAGGAGTTGATAGCGAAAGCCTTGCACACACAGAGTCCCCGCGCGAAGCACCCCATGGTTATTGCAAACTGTGCGGGGTTTGTGGAGAGTCTGCTGGAAAACGAACTGTTTGGGCATGAGAAGGGCGCATTTACCGGCGCAGATTGGCAACATATTGGGCTGTTTGAAACAGCATCGGGTGGCACCCTGTTCCTTGACGAAATCGGAGAACTTCCGATACGCCTACAAGCAAAGTTGTTGCGGGTACTTCAGGAAAACGAGATTCGCCGCGTAGGAGGCACAGAACAGATACCGGTGGATGTGCACGTCGTGGCAGCTACCAACCGAGACCTTGTGGAATCCGTTAAATCGGGCAGGTTTCGTGAAGACCTCTATCAGCGATTAAAACCACTTCATATCCACTTGCCGGCGTTGCGTGAACGGCAGGAAGACATCTACGCGTTAGCGACATACTTTTTAGCGGAAGAGGCGAAACACTACAATCAAGCAGCAAAAACTCTCAGTTCAGAAGCCCTATTATTATTTCATACCTACGCCTGGCCGGGGAATATCCGAGAGTTGAAAGGTGTGATAGAAAGCGCGGTGCTTTTCGCGGAACAGAATACTGTCATCTTACCGCCTCACTTACCTGAAGAATTGAGGACATCTCAAGCCCCTCAAGTGTCCTTGCCCGATGCAGCGGGCCCGTCTTTTAAAAGTGCTACTGCCCCAGAAGGTTCCACGCTGTCCTTCCCGATCGGAACAACCTTAGAGGAGATAGAGAGATCGGCTATCTTAGAAACTTTAGCGCGTGAGAACGGCAACAAGTCAAAAGCGGCGGATGTTCTCGGAATCACCCGAGCCACTTTGCGCGCTAAGTTAAGCACCTCTAATGCGTAACCCCGCAGCACAATCCGAATCGCTGGTGTGCCAGTGGTCAAATTTTATCCAGTTCTATGGACAAAATTTGACCAATTGGATAAAATTTTACCAGTTAGAAAATTGGTATCTCCTGTAACAGTGCGGTTTCTCATATTGGCATGATACTTGCTACTATGTAAGTGAGTACCTTACAGAGATAGATGGTTTTCAGGCACTATTTGAAAGGTATCCATCAATCCCTATAAACGTGAGCTTGAAAAAAAGTATTAGAAGTCGGAATAGGTGTAAATTGGTGAAAAAAAGGGGCAATTTTAGTGATTTAACCCCCTAAATCCCCCTTATCAGGGGGACTTTGAGAGAAAATGTGTCCATTCCAAGTATTATCAAGCTCACGTTATAAGGAATACCCATAAGGAGGTCTTGTATGTTCCGTGGTTTACTTTCAAGCCGATTGATCCAAGTTGGACTTATTTTCTTTGTTGTGGTTGTCAGTGGGAGTCTGCTCTATAGTTGGCAAACCCGCCGCACCACCGTTTCTGAGTTCAGACAGACAGATGTGGTTCCCCACGAGACGCGTTCCGAACAGGACACCGTTGAGACAAGCACGGTGGACTTTGAACAATCGGAAACACCACTTGAAGCTGATGACTCACAGATGGCTGACGACACAGATGTGTCACCGATAGATGAACCTTCCGAAACGCTCTATATGACGGAGGCGTTTTTACCGGATGATTTTGTATCAGAGGAAACCGCTGTCGAAGATGTCCCTGTTTCGCCCTATGGATTCGGACCGTATCCTGAGGTTCCTTCGGATTTTCCAGGGACTCCGATGTGGGAGAAGGACCTTGATGCCTTAGGCTTCTCCGAGACAGAGAAAAAAAATTCAGAACTTCTCAGTCGGGTTCTTATCAAATTGTGGGTGGAGCAAGGCATAGGAAGTTATCTCGGAGGTTCTGTTTCTAACGATACGGGTCTTGTCTATCCACATTTCGAGAATACGATCTATGTGAAGCGGATAGTCGAAAGAAATCCAGACGGAACGGAGCATGGCGTATTCGCTCGAATAAAGTCTCCAGGGAACATGTTTATTACAGCTGAAGAGACGGAAAGATTCCGGCTTACCGGGGAGACACCACCGGGGGTTCAAGTTTTACAAATTGATACAGATGGAATTGATCCCTATGAATTCCTTAACCTTCAATGATAAGGAGGATTACCATGAATCTTAGGACTTACGCATATCGCTCTTTTGTACCACAATCTGTTAGATTGTGACGCAAAAACGCTGTGTTTTCAGAAGAATTTCATCTAACAGAGCCACCTATAGCCAAAAGTGCGTAAGTCCTGAATCTTACAAACGTTAGGATAAGCATTTTGCTAATCGTTATCGTTTTTACCTTAGCCTTTACCGTCACGAGAAGTGGTGAAACGCAATCGCCAAGTAAGGAGTCTCAAAATGAAAGCAATGATCTTTGTTTGCGCGTTTTTGATGGTGTTGGTGGGTTTCTGTGTATATCTTGAAGTAAGCACACACAAATTTGCCGATAGCCTTCCAAATGTTCCTACCAATAAAGAGAACCCTCAAGACCCCACTGTTCCAAGTGCGTCAAACGTTGATAAGCCTGTGCCTTCATTTCACTCAGAACAGGTTCGCGAGAACATAGAAGCATCGCGCGGATCAGCGAAAAACAATGAAAACCCTTTAGATTTTGACTGGAGGGACGACGCAGCAGCAGTTGAAACGTTAGAACAGGAGAGTAGTGATCCGTTTTCTGATTATCTGACGTTACAGGAGGCGATAGAGCGTGGCACGTTGATTACCGCGGATATGACGGGTGAGGAATTGTATAATGCTAAACAAAACCAAATGCTTGAGAAGTTTGGTGATATACCAGAAGTGCACACGGTAATGGCGTATAACCGAAAGTTTGATAGTGATGCGCCGATCTGTTTGGACGAAAAGATTGAATATCAAGAGGCACTTGTTAAACTCTATCCGAGTGCTACGAACGAAAAGACGCTTGCTTACTATAAGTGGTTGTATCCACGCGGTAATTCTCCTGAAGATATTGGTGAGATAAATTCTCAGACGATCACTGAATTGCGTTCTATGGGGATAAGCGTCAAAGAGGAATTGACAGAAAGTGGGTATTCCGTTAAAATTTCAACAAAATGACCGGAGGTCGTTCTGTCTCCAAAAGAAACCTATCGATTAGTTTACCGCCACAGAACCCTGCCCAAACTAACATTTTATGCGACACGCCTGCCTGATGTGAAAAGCGAACCCTACCAGATGCCAAAACATTTACACACGCAAAATATTTCTTTGACATTTTTGTTGCACCGTGCTAAAATGTAGTTTTAAACGGCATAGCTCGCTCTATTCCGTATGGTTAACAGTAAAAGGAGAATTTTTTGAACGTATGAAACAATACAGGACCGATGAGATCCGGAACATCGCCATTATTGCGCATTCAGGAGCAGGCAAAACATCTCTCGTTGAAGCGATGCTTTACAACGGTGGTGCCATTGAGCGTATGGGTGCAGTAGATAGTGGGACTTCTGCAGCTGACTATGCCGCTGATGAGATAGCCCGCAAAACGACTCTCAACTGTTCCGTCTGTATCGCAGAATGGGAAGGACACAAACTAAATTTAATTGATACCCCCGGTGCAGAGGATTTTTACGGGGACCTCTATAGCGTACTCCGCATTGCCGACGCGGTCATCGTTGTCGTTGATGCGACAACCGGTGTCGAGGGTGGTACTGAAAAGGTATGGGAGATCGCGGACACCTATCAACTCCCACGTCTCATTTTTATTAATAAAATGGACAAAGAGAACGCCAGTTTTGAAAACGCGCTGGCAAGTATCGAAGAAATTTTAGAGACTCGAGCTGTACCGGTTCAACTTCCGATTGGAAAAGAGGACAATTTCGCGGGTGTCGTTGATGTGATACAGATGGCAGCTTATTTACAACCAGATGGTAACAAGCGAACCTCGAAATCGGAGATCCCAGCGGAATTAGAGGCACAGGCTGAAGAGACCAGCGAAGCGCTCGTTGAAGTCGCGGCAGAAAGTGATGACGAACTTATTGAAAAGTTTTTTGAAGGCGAACTCACGGAAGAGGAAATTCAAAACGGTTTGCGGCTCGGTATTTCTGAAAACCAGTTTACACCTGTACTCTGTGGTGCAGCATTGAACAATGTCGGCGTGCAGCAATTGATGGATATGCTCGTGAGTGGGTGCCCATCTCCTGTTGATGTCGGCGCGGTCAAAAACGTTGAGGATGCGGAAGAAACCCGTGAACCGTCGCCAGATGCCCCGATGTCCGCTGTTATTTTCAAGACGATAGCCGACCCATTCGCTGGACAATTGAGCCTTTTCCGAGTTTACTCCGGCACGTTGCGCGCAGATACGCAGGTCAGCAATTCAACGCGCGGACAGACTGAACGCCTCGGCAAAACGACCTTCATGAACGGTAAGGATTCAATCAGTACACCACACGTTGAAGCGGGTGATATCGGCGCGCTCACGAAACTCGCTGCAACGCATACAGGCGACACGCTCTGCGACAGAGACGCCCCTATTAAACTCACAGGCATTGATTTCCCGAACTCAGTGCTTTCCTACGCTATCCGTCCAACACGTGAGGGCGACGACGAAAAATTAATAACTTCACTCACACGTATGTCTGAAGAGGACCCTGCGTTTAAAATTGAGCGTAATGATGTCACGAAGCAATTGCTTGTCTCTGGACTCGGCGATTTGCATATTACAGTCAACCGTGAACGGATGGCAGACAAATTCGGTGTCGAGACGGAGGTTTCACCACCGAAGATCGCGTATCGGGAGACGATTCGTCGGAACGTTCGGAGTGTCCAAGGACGGCATAAACGCCAATCGGGTGGAAGAGGGCAGTTTGGTGATGTCTGGATTAACGTTGCGCCCTTGCAACGCGGTGAAGGTTTTGAATTTATCAACAACATTGTCGGTGGTGCGATTCCTCGCAACTACATCCCGGCGGTCGAAAAAGGCATCCGCGAACGGATGGACAGAGGCTTAATTGCCGGTTTCCCTGTCGTTGATGTTCAAATTGATCTGTACGATGGTAAATACCACCCGGTCGATTCTTCAGATATGGCGTTCCAGATTGCGGGTTCTCTTGCGTTTTCTGCTGCATCGGACCAAGCCGATCCGGGATTGCTTGAACCGGTCATGAATGTTACAATTACGGTACCGGAACAGTTTATGGGTAACATCATCGGTGATCTGAATGGGCGCCGTGGACAGGTGATGGGTGTCGAACAGATCGGGAAAAAGCAGGTAATTCAGGCAAATATCCCACACTCGGAGATGCTTCGGTATTCGGCAGATCTCAAGTCGATGACGAGTGCGCGTGGTACCTTTATCATGGAATTCTCGCACTACGAAATCGCACCGGACGATGTGATGCAGAAGGTCGTCACTGAGATGAAGCAAGAAGAGGAAGCGTCGTAATCTTACTGCTGGCGAGGTTTGAAACCTCGCCTCCTCTCCTCTTTGTATTTGTAAACGTGGTTTTCAAGATATTGGCAAGAGACTTCGGGATTGAGAACGTATTGACGCAATTCACATTAACAAACAGAGGTTGGGCAGATGGCGTATAGCGATTGGACCTTGGAAACAATAAAAAAAGCGTTTGAATTAGAAGAAGTCAACACAGTCGGTATCTTTTCTGACGTAGAACCGGTGGCTCCGAGTGCACATCTTACCACAACACTGGAGCGGAATGTCCCATTAGCTTTCGCTATGGGCACTGAGAAGGCAAAATCAGAACTGATTGTCTCTGCGGTGCTGGTTGAGCTCTGGGAGCATTTCAACCGTAGTATCAGTTTTTTTTCGGGGATTGACTTTAATGTTGATGCCGAAAACGGCTTAACGGGGGTTTGTGATTTTTTGGTGAGCCTATCGTCCTCCCAATTTCATTTGGAGGCACCAGCCATTATCCTTGTTGAAGCGAAAAGGGATAATTTGACAGCAGGGCTCGGGCAGTGTGTTGCAGAGATGATTGCCGCTCAATACTTTAATGCCGAAAGGGGGAATGACATCCCTTGCGTCTATGGTGCCCTTACGTCAGGTATAGATTGGGTATTCCTTAAGTTGGACGGCAAGAAACTTCAACTTGACATGGCAGCCTATACAATTGAGCGGTGCGACAAAATACTCGGTATCCTCGCCAATATGGTGGCACAAAAAGCATAAAAAGGACAACGGGCAGATAATGCTATCCGCCCGTTGTCAAAATCTACTAACCATCCAAATGGAAGATAGCCATCTTCAATTCGGTCATCTCTTCTATGGCGTATTTCGGTCCCTCTTTGCCCATACCGCTCTCTTTGACACCACCGTACGGCATCAAGTCCGCGCGCCACTGTGTACCCCAGTTGACCATCAGATTGCCGGACTCGACCTCACGGACGAACCTCATTGCCCAATCGACGTTCTGCGTGAAAATTGCGGCACTCAATCCGTAGTTTGTATCGTTAGCGAGCGCGATCGCTTCGTCGATGTCGTTGACGCGCGTCACACCGACAGCCGGTCCGAACACCTCGTCACAGGAGATTTTCATTTCCGGTTTGACGTTGGCGAGGATGGCGGGTGTAACGAACTGATCCTGCTTTTCGCCGCCGGTGAGGAGTTCTGCGCCATCGGAAACGGCTTCCTGAATCCATTCGGCGACACGTGTGGCGTCCCCTTCTCGGATCATCGGTCCCATCCGTGTGCCTTCTGTGAGTGGGTCGCCGGTGCTGATTTGGGCGACTTCAGCTTGGAAGGCATCTAAGAAATCGCCGTAGATTTTCTCGTGTGCGATGACGCGCTGCGTTGAGATACAGACCTGTCCCGCGTTAGAATAACCGGACGCTGCCGCGGCACGTGCAACTTTCTCGGGGTCGGCATCGGGCATAACAATAAGTGGGGAATTCGATCCGAGTTCCATCGTGACACGTTTTAACCCAGCGACGCGACAGATATGTTCGCCGACATCCCGGCTACCGGTAAAAGTAATTTTTCGGACGCGTCGGTCTGCACAGAGTGTATCCCCGATTTCGCCGCCGGGTCCCGTCACACACTGAATCGCTTCAGGCGGTGTGCCTGCTTCTAAAAAGAGTTCAACAAGTTTCAAGGCGGAGAGCGGCGTATCTGTCGCGGGCTTGATAATGATTGCGTTGCCACCGGCGATTGCGGGACCGGCTTTGTGGCAGACAAGGTGCAGGGGGAAGTTGAATGGACTAATCCCGGCAACGATGCCGCATGGAATACGCACGGTGAAACCGATTCTATTCTTGACACCGGGCGCGCCTTCAAGTGGTATTGTTTCGCCGGTTAATCGCTTCGCCTCTTCTGCGGAAAGTGCGATGATTTCGGAAGCGCGTGTGGCTTCAACTGTTGCCTCTGCTAAAATTTTGCCTTCCTCGCGTGTGATAACTTCGGCGAGTTCATCGGCGCGTTCGATCATCAAATCCGCGACTTTCCGTAAGATTTCATAACGTTCATAGCCTGTCATGTCTGCCATGACTTTCGCCCCGCGTTCCGCGGTCTGAATAGCGGTTTCAACGTCGCTCGCATCGCCTCTGGGTACAGTATCAACAACTGAACCGTCAAAGGGACTCAAGACATCAATCTTATCGGATTTGTCAATCCATTCGCCACCTACGTGCATTTGCATAATGTGTTTTCTCCGTTTCTACTACAGCACAGGGACCTTACCCGATAGCGGGGCAAGGAGATGCCTGCTATTTTTTAGTTTTTAGGACTGCCCAAGTTGTTGTCGCTTTTCCAGCTGCCTCAACAGCAGCATAGCCAGCCAACCCGTTATCCATAACATCGTTAAGTTCATCTTCAGAGAGTGCCTCGGTAAAAAAACCGACCTCATCAAAAAGTCCTGTCGCTGCGACATTGCCGGGACGCGCGCCTATCCAGATCGGCGATTCACTGGTATCCAATGTGCCGCCGCTCGGTTCCTCGCCATCCAATTTCCCGTCAATGAACATCTGAACGTTCTTGCCATCATAGATTTTGGCGATGTGGTGCCACTCACCATCGGCAACAATAGTTTTACCGTCAATCCGTCCGACGTTTCCGCCGACGTGCCACATAAACACAGGGTAATCGGCATCGTGAATCCATATATCGAGGTGTCGGACATTCTCTGGTTCGGGCCAGACATCGCCATTTCGCCAGACGACGTATTGCCAAGAGGCAGCTTCTAATTTGACCCATGCGACAAACGTATATGGATCAGAATTAAAGACATCGTCGTGATCGACACGGACGTAACTGTTACCTTCGCCCGGAAATTCTAATGCGCCGCCGAATTTACCCTTATTCACCCATTCGAGGGCCCCCTTGATTTCACCGTCATGCCCACTGACGACATCCTTGACGGTCTTCCCCCCGTTGTCATCAAAGAGCCAAGCACTCGCCAAACCGAGTTTCACAGCGTGCGCGGTCGGACAGAACGCCATGACGAGGGTGAATAAACTCAAAATGATTGTGAACGCCTGTATTTGGCAGACAGAAATAACCTTTCTCATTTAATCCTCCTTAGACGCGGCAATTGTCGAGTGCGTCTTCATTCAATTCAACCCCTAATCCGGGTCTATCTGGGACAGTTGCGTATCCGTCAACAAGTGGAATCGTTGACGGGGTGACGAGGTCAAAAGCGCGCAATGCGTTTAGTGTGATTGATGGCATGGTTGCATTCGGCATAACCGCGGCGAGATGCATGACGTAGCAGGTGGTGATGCCGAGTCCGACAATCTGTATCCAGACAGGGAGATGTGCGGCGTTTGAAATGGTTGCCTCACGTATCGCATTTGCGGCGCGCGAGTCGGGATAAGCGATAATAAAGGAGTCGTTCATTTTTGCGCGGATCGCCTCAATCGGGTCCGGGTTTCCGAAATGGATTGTTATCGGCATATCGGTGTGTTGCTTAATTTCCTGATAGCCTGCGATATCGGCTTGTCGAATCGGCGTTTCAAACGCCTCTATATTGTAACCTTCGAGCTGCCGTGCGACCTCAAGTGTGCGTTCGGGTGTCTCAAACGAATCGTTTGCATCAACGCGGAGTTGGTAATCCTCCGGTACAGCGTCGCTGATCGCTTGGACCTGCTCAAGGACTTCAAACCATGGCCGCGCTTTGATCTTATGGCGTCGATAGCCGAGTGCGTAGGCGTGTTTCGCTTCTGCTGCCCACTCTTCTGGTGTCATATCGATAGACCAATAGCCGAAGGCCGTTTTGTCGTGAACCTTTTCGCCTAAAAGTTGATGTACTGGCACGCCGAGTGCTTTCCCCATGATGTCATAAAACGCCTGTTGCAAAGGTGTCGGTGCCCAGCCGTTCATAAATTCAAACGGGTTCCTATCTATATAGCGTTGAACGACTTCATCGGATTGACGCGAACCGTCGCCAATTCCGACGAGTCCGACATCGGTATGGACTTTGTAGACGTGGTCAATCTGATAAAGATTGCGACGGGTCATCAGTTCGTTTACGCCTTCATGATACGGCACTTGCACTTTGATAACATCGATCTGTGTAATCTTCATAATTGCCCCGCAGAATAGTTGTCAGTTAAAGAGGGAGATCTAATTCAGCCAACTTTCTTTTTTAACAGGACTTACGCAATTTTGACTGTAGACTGTTCTGTTAGAAGAAAGTTTTCTGGAAACACGGCGTTTTTGCGTCACAATCTAACAGATTGTGGTACAAAAGAGCATCATGCGTAAGTCCTATTTAACTGATAACCGAAAGATTTTTTGAAAAAAAAAAAATCGTACTGGAAACTGAAAACTAATTACCACGCTTTCGACTTATTCATCACGCCGGATCCAACTGACGACATCTTCTGCTTCGCCTGTGCCACCTTCAACACCATCACTTCCGAATGAGATGAGATCATATCCATATCGGTCATGTATACCTGGGCGGATATAGATATAAGGGTTTCCCCAGGGATCTTCGGTAATCGGAATTTGGATGTAGGGTGCGACCCAGTTTATAGGTATCGGTGGTGCTTCAGGCTTTTCCCAGAGTGCCTTCAATCCTTGTTCGGTTGACGGATAATCGCCGTTATCTTTCGCGTATCTATCAAGGGCGATACCGAGTGTTTCAATATCAGCATCGGCTTGCGCTTGTAGTGCTCTGCCTGCTTGTCCAAGCAGCCGAGGTGCGAAAAGCACAGCAGCAATGACGACAAGAACGATAACGACGACTAAAATTTGTATGGATGTTAACCCTGCTTGTTTAGAATCAATTGATTTCACGCATTTCCTCCGCGATCTTCGGAAAAATTGGGGTTCTAACCCCGTCCACGACTGGCATAGCAAAGACCAAATCGCTATCAGCTGTTCGTTAAAACGGTTGCAGATTTCAGAACTGCCGCCAACTGATAACTTCCTTTAGTGTATCATATCTCCGCAGTTGTGTCAATTAAAAAATCGCTTGACATGCCTCCCCACGCGTCATATAATAATCCATTATTCTCAGTTTTACTATAATAACCTAACTTGCTACCTTTTTATGCACATAGCACTCCGCTGGAGTGCAAGGGGTTGAATGCGCTGTTTCTATAGACATATCACCCCTCTGGGGTGAGGAAAGTGCTTGAAAACCTCACTAAAACGTCTAAAACCT